>JACMPO010000209.1 GCA_014377455.1 Flavobacterium sp. | reverse complement strand
TTACGGGCACATGGGACGTACTCCAGAAACGGTTACTAAAACTTTCTCTGCTCCAGGTGGAAACGAAAAAACAGTTACTGTTGAATTGTTTACTTGGGAGAAATTAGATTTTGTTGACCAAGTTAAAACCGCTTTTGGATTATAATCATCTAAAAATATTTATATCTAAAACCCGAAATTCAACTGGATTGCGGGTTTTTTTAGCCCTGATGGAAATGGAAATCCTTTGCTGAAAAAAGATTTATTTTTTCTTATAAAAAAAGAGCGACCGACGGAAGCTCCTTTATTTTTTTAGAAAAATAATCTTTTTTCAGCAAAGATTGAAATGTATGGCAGGATTAGCTCCTACAAATTATACTTTAAAGAGAAAATCACGTAACGCGGTTGTACTGTATATTGTGAAGTTCTGGTGGCAAACTGACTAAAATTATCGTCATTTAATGAGCTGGTGTTTAACAAATTTGTTCCGCTTACTTTGTATTCTAATTTGCTCCCTTTCTTTTGATAAATCAAACTGGCACTCAAGAAATCATATTCATTATTGACTGTTTTAGTATTGTTATAGTAATGATAAAACTCATATTCCGCTACGAAAGAGAAGCTGTTTAAAAAGAAATAATCCAGTCTCGCAAAAGGCTTTTCTGTGTAAAAAGTAGTATTATTGTAATCGTTGGTCACAATATTGTATCCCAACTCTAAATTAGGCATATTCTTGTAATTTGTGGACGCTCTAAAGGTGTAGTTTTGGATAAAACTCTCGTTTGTTGAGAACACATTATTCTGGATGTTATTGAACTTAGACCAATTTAGAGAAGCTCCAAAAGAGGCTTTGTAATTCTTCAAAAAAGAACGTCCGTACGAGCCATTTCCTGAAAGTGTTTCATCAGCAAAATCAGAGTTGAAAGGCGATGAAGTTTGATTCACTCCATTGAATACAGCACTAGTTTTTATCGCATCGACCCTTTTTGAGTAGGAAGCTACCGCAGAAATATTCTCAAAATTAAACATGTTGTATTTAAAATAACGTAACGAATGTATTTGGGCTGTAGCGTTCTCTAAAAATCGGTTTCCTCTAGTCAGACTGTTATAATTGGAAAAAATAAATCCTTCGGCAAGTTGATTTATGTCAGTAAAATTATTGGTATACGAAAAATTATAGGTTAATGTTTCCGATTTTTTTAATTGGTAAATCGCCAAGAAGTCCGGTAATGCTCGGAAGAAATTTTGACTGTTACTGGTTGCTAATTGCTCATTTGTCATGTTGTAACTGTGCAGACTCACTCCCGGAGTAAACGTGAATTTTCCAGTCAAAATCTTATAATGCAATCCTAAAAACGTGTCGTTGAAATTGTAACTTACATCATTTTTATTGGCACTATTAGTCAGATTATTAACTGTTTCATTATCCAAAATTTGGAAAATACCGGAATTGAAATTTTGATGAGAATACGTATTTCCTAACGTCATATTGATGTTACTTTTTGGAGTAATCATATAGTAATAATCCAATTTAGAATCTATTTTATTGGTTTTTACAAAACGACTCTGATTGATGTTATTTCTGTTTTGTCCAACCACATATCCGGCCAAACTAAAAGGTTGAGATTGTAGGTTAGCATTATAAAAAGGATCCTCTTCTTGGTACAAATGCTGCATTTCAAAAGCGAAAATATTCTTGTCGCTTTGAGTGAAATATAAACTCAAGTTTTGATTTACCGAAATCGGGTCTTGATTTTTTATCGTATTAATGTTTTCTGTAATCGAATTACTGTTGACAATAGATTCTCTTAACAGTGAATTATTCTCGTCTTGCTTAGATAATTTAGTCAAAACATCGTAATCTAATTGAAACCTCGCACTGGGTTTATAACTGGAACTCCATTTGAATAATCCCAAATTACTTTTTTGATTTGCCGTTTCCTGACGGTTTTCCGTTGCGAGAATTTCAGAAGAATTAGGCTGTAAAATATTCGTTTGTGACTTTGTTTCTAAATCCGTTAAAGAAGAAGAAAGAATCCCAAAACCGCTTAAAGTCCACGCTTTATTCACATTGTAGGAGAAATTTGTAGCTCCAAATTTAGTCTCAATTTCCTTAGCTCGATTATTCCTAAGCAGTGAAATTCCTAAATCATTCGAAGATACATTAAAACTGGAACCACCTTTTTGCATAATACCGCGAAAACCACCTGTGAATTTAAAATAATCCTGAATTGTCAACGGTAGTTCGCCAATATTATTAAAATTCGTAATTATATTAATGCTGTATTTTGGATTATAATAAAATAATTTCGAATTTATCAAATAACGGCTTTCCTCGTGTGCTACTCCAACTCCAGCGGTCATATCGCCAAACCAGAAATTTTTCTTTCCTGATTTGAGTTTGATATTCATTGCAATATTATCCTGATTGTTCTCTACTCCTTTTAGGATTGAATTTTCGTTGTAGTTGCGCAACACTTGTATTTTGTCAATGGCATCAGCTGGAATATTTTTGATTCCTAACTTCGTATCTCCATCAAAAAAATCTTTTCCTTCTACCATTAATTTAGTTACTCGTTTCCCTTCAACTTCAATTTCACCATCGGCATTGACCTCAACTCCTGGTAATTTTTTAAGAATATCTTCAAGTTTTCGTTCGATTCCAGATTTAAAAGAATCAGCATTATAAACTATCGTATCTCCTTTTATCGAAACAGGCATTTCCCGAACTATTTCAACTCCATCCAATTCAATTCCACCTTCATCAAGCGCAATGCTTTTTTCTGAAGTTGTACTGAATTCCAACTCTTTATTCTGCATTCCCAAATAACTGATTTTGATATTATACGCTGTATTTGGTTTTAGATTAAGAAGGAATTTCCCTTTGTCATTTGTTATGGCGTAAGAATCCATTGCTTTTGTAGTTTTGTTTACCGCCATTACATTGGCCATTTCGAGACCTGTAGCTTTTGAATCGGTGATAAGACCTTCAAATTTAACAGACTGAGCAAAGGAAAATGAAGTAATAAAGAAAAATAAAAAAAGGTACTGTTTTTTCATTGATTGGGATTGTGAAATGAATTGATATTGTAAAATCTTTAATTACTTGTTCTAAAAATGACATTTCCATCCTTATCCTTCATGCTGTCCATTTTCTTTTTTTCTTCTTTATCGAATTCTTTTTGAGTTAACACTTTTCCTTCATTTGGAGCTTTAATTTTTACTTTATCCTCACTATTTAAAACTACTTTAGAGCATAAAAATGTAACTTCTCCATCATTTAATTCCAAAATTAAACCAGGCAGACCTGAATATTTATCTGGTCCATGATTAACCGGGATTTCTAATGTATACCAAGCAGTAACAATGTTGTTTTTGGGCTCATCCATTTCAAATAAATTTGTTTTCTGTTTAAATTTATTTTTTAAATAATCCTGATACTCTTCTTTTTGAGCAGCAGTAACCTGAATTACAATCTCAGCTTTATAACATAGGTAATCGCCTATTATTTTAGTTTCTTCTTTTAATTGCCAATCCCAATTCGTTAATTCATCAGTAATAAGATATTTTTTTTCGAAAATTTCGCCTTCAAAAATTTGTTTTTGCACCTTCCGATTCATGTACTTCTTTCCATCTCCTGAAATAGTAATACTAATAGTCATTCCGCTATCACTTTGTCCCACAGGCTCAAGCTTTTGTTCTTCTTCAAATAAAGACTCTGTTTTATTAAAACTTAACGAATATGTTTTTTGTGAAACTTTCTCCCATTCTTTTTGAAATGCCTTATCAAATTCTGCATCTTTTTCAGACTTGATCTCACCGACAGTTTCCTCGGATTTAATTTTAGATTGATAAATTGCTTTGCCTTTAAAGTTTTGAGCAACGGTTAAATTGACAGTAGTTAAAATTATTGTTAAATAAATTACTTTGAATAAATTTTTCATTTTATAGCTTTTAAGTTAGATGACAAATAAAGTTCTAAATAACCACAATAATAGTTAACCAAAGTTAACGATTGTTAATGGGTCAATTCAAACGCATTTAGTTCTTATATTTGAAAAATGAAAGTGAAAAATTACGCCGCTATTATTTTTTTTGTAAGTCTAACTATTTTGGCGACCATCAGTTTACAAGTATATTGGAATATTAAGAACTACAAAGAAAACAAACAACGATTAATTAATGATGTACAAATTGCTTTTGACAATAGTACTGAATACTATTATATCAAACAGTCCAAAGAAAATTATATCGCTTTTGTAAACCGAGATGATTCCATATCCGACGAGCAATTTATGGATGACTTAAAACTTGATACCGTTTTTAAAAATTATAAAGCAAAAAGAAATCATCTTAAAATTTCAAAAGTTGATTCACTACAATCTAAAAAAAAATTATCTGTAACTACATCTTTAAAAATTTCAGAATCCAAAATTCGTTCGGTTCCAGACACAAGTAATTTGATAAAATTGGATTCAAAAATCATTAAAAACGAGAAAGAAAATGACACTAAAATAGTTGCTGATACTAATCCAATATCTAAAACGAATTCCTCAGTATTAATATTACGAGGAAAAAAAGCAACAGATAGCATCTTACAAATAAAAGATTCTAGAAGTAGAATTGTAATATCTATGAATAAAGATTCCGTTGCATTCAATAAATTGAGTAAAATTTTAGATAACGAACTTTCTCGAAAAAAAATTGTTGTTGATTATACTTTAGAGCATTTTAAATTAAACACTCTTTTTGATAAATTTAAAAAAAACACTTCAGTCAAATTAGTAAAATTACCTCTTTCTACTTTTTCAAAATCAGTCTATCTTCCAATTAACGACAAACTGAAAATTTCATTTTCTGATCCTACAGTACTACTTTTAAAAAGAAGCATGATTGAAATAATTCTTTCATTACTGTTATCGTTTTCCATTGTCGGTTCTTTATTTTATCTTTTGAGAATTATAAACCGTCAGAAAAAAGTTGATGAAATCAAAAACGATTTAATCAGCAATATTACTCATGAATTTAAAACGCCGATTACCACCATTTCATCGGCAATAGAGGGAATCAAGAACTTTAATTCCGTTAATGATCCTAAAAAAACACATCGTTATTTGGAAATAGCAAGTCAGCAATTAGAAAAATTAGCCATTATGGTTGAAAAACTATTGGAAACTGCTTCGTTAGAATCTGATAATCTTACGCTAAATAAAGAACCGATTAATATAGTTCAATTATTGAAGAAAAATGTGGAGAAACACCAATTGAACACCTCAAACAAAACTATTGATTTTATTTCTAATCAGGAAGAGTTAATATTGGACGTAGATACATTTCATTTTGAAAATGCAATTTCAAATCTGATCGATAATGCTATAAAATATGGAGGTCCTAAAATTGAAGTTTGCTTAAAATCAGATAAAAAAAGGATAGAAATAACAGTTCAAGATAATGGAACTGAAATTGATAAAAATCAACATGAAAAGATTTTTGAAAAGTTTTACAGAATTCCAAAAGGAAATATTCATGATGTAAAAGGCTTTGGAATAGGCTTATATTATTCCAAAAAAATCATAGAGAAACATCAGGGAACACTTGAACTAATCGTAAACTCAAAAAACATCTTTAAAATCACATTAGCTCATGTCTAAAAAAATAAAAATAATCCTAGCCGAAGACGAACCTGCTTTAGCACAAATCATTAAGGAAAGTTTAGAAACTAGAAATTTTGAGGTCATTCATTGTAAAGATGGCGAAGAGGCTATTGAAGTTTTTAAAAATGAAAAAATAGAGTTACTTGTTTTAGATGTCATGATGCCTAAAAAAGATGGTTTTTCAGTAGCTAAAGATATTCGAAAATTAGGTAGTAAAACTCCAATAATTTTCCTCACTGCTAAATCACAAACACAAGATGTGGTCGATGGATTTAATTATGGAGGAAATGACTATCTAAAAAAACCTTTTAGCATGGAAGAACTAATTGTTAGAATTCATTCTCTTCTTGGCAGAAAAACTGCTATCAAAAACGAGGATAACATAGTGATTGGCAACTATATTTTTAATCTTACTAAACAAACCTTACAGCACCTTGACACAACAATCTCCTTAACGCATCGTGAAGCAATTCTATTAAATATAATATCTGAAAATAAAAATAAGATAGTTGAACGTTCTTTAATTTTAAATAAAATTTGGGGAGAAAATGATTTTTTTAATGGTAGGAGTATGGATGTTTTTATTACAAAGTTGAGGAAAAAATTAAGCCTTGATTCCAACATTCAAATTATAAATGTTCGTGGTAAAGGCTACAAATTAATTTGTTAAAATTAGTTTAACCTCCAATTCTCATTCTCATTCCGCCATTTCCGCCACGTCCTTGGTTCATCTCTCTAAACTCTTCCATTTTTTTCAAAACCGTTTCGTCAAATTTTTTTTGAGTTGTTACTTTACCTTTAGTTGACGCTTTTATTTCGGTTTTAACTTTAGGATTCAGAACTACTTTCGAACATAAAATAACCGTTTTACCGTCATTCACTTCCAATATCAAACCAGGCAATCCCCAGTAGTTTTCCGGTCCTTGACTCACTGGAATTTCTGGCGTATACCAAGCTGTAATTATAGATTCTTTTGGCATATCTAATGCATCCAAAAGACTTGTTTTCTTGGCTGCATCCTCTGGTTTTGTAGCTACAGCATCTTCTTTTTTTGGTCTGAAATTTCTAAAATCTGTTTTGCTTGCGACACGTATAGCAGTGGCTTTAAAACAATTATAACCACCAATAACTCGAGTTTCACCTTCCATTTTCCATTGTAAATTAGGCAGAGATTCTTTTACCAGAAACTCTTTCCCCATGAATTCTTTATCAACGGTATAGGATTTCTCTTTTACGTTTTTATAATACGTTCCGCCGCCGCCAGTCATAGACATCATCATTCTCATTCCGCCACCACCTTGACCGGGAGCTTCCAGTTTTTCTTCGTCTTTGTAAATCGATGCCGATTTATCAAAATTAAGAATGAAGGTTTTTTAAACATTTTTTTTATACTTTCCTCGATCCTTTTCTGCATATCCGAAGTCATCTCCTTGTTGCCTTCCATTCACATTTTAAAAAGCGGACGTACTCGTTTGCGATTTGTAAACTGCCATTCTCTAGAATTTCTGAGCATAAAATCCTATAAATGATAAAACTGTTTCAACTAATGCGAAAATTGCTTTACACATACTATTGGTTTTTAAGGAATAAGACTTCTAAATACTGTTTTTGCTACAAGGATTTTGTTAAAATAATAGTCCAACAATCCTAATTGTATACCGTTTAATTGTAATTTCGCTTTTATGAAGAAAGTAATGCTATTGCTACTT
>JACMPO010000208.1 GCA_014377455.1 Flavobacterium sp. | reverse complement strand
TTGGAGAGGGAGCCATCGTAGGTGCGGGTAGTGTGGTTACTAAAGATGTACCAGATTGGACCATTGTTGCAGGAAACCCGGCTAAAATCATCCGAGAAATACCTTTAAACGAAAGATAAAATGACTTGGGAAGAAACCATTATTGAGATCAGAAAAAAACCTGAATTTAAAGACTTAGTAGCTCAAGCATATTTTGAAGAAAATCTTGTATTGAATGTAGAAAGATTTAGAAAAAGTTTAGAATATCAAGAAACTCTCAAATTAATTAACACATTATTTCCTAACATCAAACCTAAAATTATAGATATTGGTGCAGGAAATGGTATTTCTTCTATTGCATTTGCCTTAGATGGTTTTGAAGTATTAAGTGTTGAGCCAGATCCAAGCGAAACTGTTGGTGCAGGGGCAATACGAATTTTAAAAAGTCATTATAAACTTGAGAATTTGGAGGTCTTTCAAGGCTTTGGCGAACAAATTGATGCTCAAAGCCAACAATTTGATTTGGTTCATGTAAGACAAGCACTACATCATGCTAATATTTTGGAAGATTTTTGTAAAGAAATTGCCAGATTACTTAAGCCGAATGGTTTCTTTATGGCAATAAGGGAACATGTTTTGGCAAAGGAAGAAGATTTGGATACTTTTTTAGACATACATCCATTACATAATATGTATGGTGGAGAATGTGCCTACACTATTGAGAGATATACTTGTGCCATCAAAGATGCAGGATTAAATATTTATTCGATTTTAAAGCATTATGACTCACCAATCAATTATTTTCCTTTAAATAAGGAATATATTTTTCAATTAGGATACGATTTAATGCTTAATAAGAGATTGAATTTTAAAGGAAATCGTTTTATAAAGCCGTTCTTTAAATTTTTGATGAATATAATTAAGCCCACAGAAGAAAAAGTTATCAAAATCTTGAATCAAAAGTCATATTATCCTGGTATTATGTATTCTTTTATTTCTCAAAAATTATAATGAAAATACTTATTCTTGGTTCTAAAGGATTTATTGGTTCGCATTTAAGACTATATTTATTACAATCAGGCTTTGACGTATGGGGAGCTGATGTTTCGGTAGATTATGGGTTGAAAAATTATATAGTTGTTGACCCTTCAAATGCTGATTTTAATTCAATATTCAAAAGTAATAATTTTGATTGTTGTGTAAATTGTTCGGGTGCTGCTAATGTATCTGAGTCGGTAACTAACCCCAAAAGAGATTATTATTTAAATACCAAATTGGTTTTTGATATACTGGAGGCTATTAGGATAGAAGCTCCTCAATGTAAATTTATACAACTAAATAGTGCTGCAGTATATGGAAATCCTCAAACCATGCCAGTTACAGAAAACATAGAAATAAAGCCAATTTCACCATACGGTTGGCATAAGTATCAAAGTGAGTTGCTATGTAAAGAATATTCAGAAATTTATAAAATACAAACTGTCATTTTAAGAATATTTTCGGTGTATGGCCCTGGTCTTAAAAAGCAATTTTTTTGGGATTTATATCAAAAATGTATAGCTAATAAATCATTTGAATTATTTGGAACTGGCAACGAATCAAGAGATTTTATTTACATTGATGATTTGGTTGAGGCCATCAAATTGATAATGCCTAAAAACAATTTGTTTGCAGAAGTTTTTAATATAGCATCTGGAATTGAAATCACGATTAAAGAAGCAGCAGAAATATTTGTTAAAAATTTAAAAGAAAAACATTCAATTTTTTTCAACAATATGATTAGGAAAGGTGATCCGTTGAACTGGTGTGCAGATATTTCTAAATTATCATCTTTAGGGTTTAAGTGTTCTACAACAATAGAGCAAGGAATTGAAAATTATATACAATGGTTGAAATCAATAGAAGAAAAATAGGGATTGTATTCGCAGAAGACGAATCTTGGGCGGGTGGTTTCTATTATTTAATAAATATAATTAAAGCACTTACTTACCTTGAGGATAATAAAAAACCTCATATTTTTATATTTTTAGCCCACTATAAATATCAAAATCAAGTATCAGAAATCGGATATCCTTATCAAACTTTTGTACCACTCTTTCCTCCTGTAGGATATTTAAAACATTTTATAAATAGAGTAACCAACAAATTATTTAATACTTCTATTTTTAAACCCCTGGTTTATCCAGCCCATTATGTTGATTTTGTTTATCCAATCAACTATTATAGTGATTTTCAATCTTTAAATGCATTAAAAAAAATCTTTTGGATACCTGACTTTCAACACCTCCATTTACCTCATAATTTCAGTCAAGAAACTCTAGATTTTAGAACAGATAGAATAGCAAGCATTGTCTCTAAAAATCATGATTTAGTGCTAAGCAGCAACGATGCTAAAAATGACTTTGTTAAAGCACATCCGAATGCTAAAAATAAAGTTTGGGTACTGAATTTTCCTAGCATTTTACCAACTGTGACCAAAGAAGAAATTTCTCTTGCAATTTCTAAGTTTGATTTACCAAACAGTTATTTTCTTTGTTGCAACCAATTTTGGAAACATAAAAATCACATTATTGTATTAGAAGCAATTAAAATTTTAAAAGAAAAAGGAATTTGGGTCTTTGTTGTATTTACTGGAAATATGAAAGATTTTTGTGAAGTTGTATATGTTGATAGGTTAGAAAGATTTGTACAAGAAAATAATTTGAGTGAGAATGTTAAATTTTTAGGATTTATATCTAGATTAGATCAACTTGCTTTAATAAAAGGCTCAAAAAGTGTTATTCAGCCTTCACTTTTTGAAGGCTGGAGTACAATTGTAGAAGATTGTAAAGCATTAAATCACCCCTTAATAATTTCTTCATTACGTGTTCATATCGAACAAATTAAAGAAAATGCATTGTTTTTTGATCCCAATTCTCCAAATGATTTAGCAGATAAATTATACCATTTAGATTCACAAGATGAAACATCAAATCAATCGGAATACGTTCAAAACATAAAATCATTTGCAGAGGCAATAATTAAGATAAACTAAAATCAAAGTTTAAAAAGATTCATTAACAGGTTTACGTAACTTCTGTTTTTAAATTTAAAATAAGCTATTTGTTTTGCACCTATTTCAGAAACCTTAGAAGATAGGTTGTGAAGAATTAGCAAACTTTATACTATTCATGCCAATCATAAAACTGTGCAAGTAGCAATTATATTTGTTGATAATTGCATCATTAAAAAATAATCATGTAGCGCTTCTTAAAAAATTCATTTGATTGCTGTACATCCCTTCAAATTGCTTAATTTTAAATTATCAATATTTGGATTAAATGTATAACTGTATTTCAGGTTCTATTTTAATGTTTATACTTATGAAAATATTTACTTCAATATCTATGTTTTGATTGGTTTAAGATTTTATTGATTTTTGATATACCTGATTGAACTCAGAATTTTATTCAAAAAATAAGTTTGATTTTTTAATGGGCATTTGATTGTATACTCGTTTAATATATTACCTATCATAACATTTTTTAGACAATGTTAATTTATTGAAATTTATAGTGAGACCCAATTAGCCTTTTTATCAAAAGGTTTTGCAAGTAAAATTTTAAAAAGCTTTTGCTAATACTCTTTAAGTTAGTTTAAATATTAAAATAAACTTTATACTCGAAGAATTTTAAATTAATAAACATTATTATTTCTACAGTTTAATTCCATTTTATTATCGATTTAGAATTTAAATTACGAATTATCTAATAAAATTATTTTCAAAATAAAACTCGCTTTGTTATTCCAAATTAAAATTACAAATTGCCTTTTTTCTGCTATGGTTGATTTAAATATCATGTTGGATTTTGGAAAACTCAAATTAATTGAGAGTTAAGTAGTATATTAATGTAAAAATGATAAAAAAAATAGCGAAAAAAATTTTAGGCATAAAAGATTATTTGCCACCAGATGAAATGCTCAATTCATTAAGTCATGTATCTTCGCTCAACCCAATTGTTGTGTATGATTTAGGAGCTGCTGAAGGAAATTGGTCGGTAAACACAAAAAAAATATGGCCTAATGCAACTTTTTTTTTAGTAGAACCATTAATTGAACAAAAAGAAAATCTAAAAACCTTATGCTTAGGCAACAAAAACTTTATTTATATTGAGGGAGCTGCAGGCGCAAAGAAAGATGTTGTGAACATTTCTGTGTCTGATGATTTAGATGGTAGCGGATTTTATGGAACAGGTAATTTAAGGGAAGTAATAATTTACTCATTAGATCAAATCAATCAACTTCATCAGTTATCTGGTCCTTATTTTTTAAAATTTGATACTCATGGTTATGAATTACCCATTTTGGAAGGAGCTACTGAAACCTTAAAAAATACAGTAGGCATAATTATGGAATGTTATAATTATCAAATATCCCCTACAGCGATACTCTTTCAGTATATGGTTTTGAAAATGGAAAAACTAGGTTTTAAGGTATTTGATATGGTAAATTTAATGAGACGTCCAAAAGATCAATCTATTTGGCAATGTGATATCGTCTTTTTAAGATCAGAACATCCATTTTTTGTTGATCAAAATTATCAATAGATGAATTGGCCTAAAATTTCTATTGTTACGCCTAACTTAAATCAAGAAGTTTTTTTAGAACAAACTATTTTATCTGTACTCAATCAAAATTATCCCAATTTAGAATACATTATTATTGATGGTGGAAGTACAGATAGCTCCCTTTCAATCATAAAAAAATATGAAACTCAATTGTTCTATTGGATCAGCGAAAAAGACAAAGGGTTGTATGACGCTTTAAATAAAGGCTTTTGTAAGAGTACAGGAGAAGTCATGATGTATATTAATTCTGATGACATTCTTTTAGCACAAAGCTTAAGTACCATTGGAATGACGTTCGAAAAATTCAAAAACATAAGATGGTTAAACGGCATACACACTTTTATTGATGAAAAGAGTCGAATTGTGGAATCAAAAAAACCCACCATCTTTACTATTTATGACTATTTAATGTTAAACTATCAATGGATTCAACAAGAATCAACCTGTTGGCGTAGATCACTTTGGGAAGAGAGTGGTAGTAAATTCAATGAAAATTTAAAATTAGCAGGAGATTTAGATTTATGGTCTAGATTTTTTTTGATAGAGCAACTATACTTTTTAAATACAACAATTGGTGCCTTTAGATTTAGGGAAGGGCAATTATCAGCAAACAACCTGGATAATTATCATCAAGAAGCAATTGCGTCATTAAAATTATTAAAATCACAAATCACCAAATTTCAGCGTGTACAGCTTTTAAAAATTAAACTTTTACTAATTATTCAAAAGGTCCTTAAGTACAGTGTAATTTTTGATTT
This sequence comes from Flavobacterium sp., assembly GCA_014377455.1. Classification (GTDB taxonomy): domain Bacteria; phylum Bacteroidota; class Bacteroidia; order Flavobacteriales; family Flavobacteriaceae; genus Flavobacterium. The sequence continues at coordinate 2,585 of JACMPO010000208.1, read as the reverse complement.
ATATATTTTCAGAAAAATCACATTAATTACCTTAGAGAAGATAAAATCCAAACCAAAAATATATAGTATTAATACCCAAAATCTGAAAATAGAATAGATGCCTAAAAATTTACCAAAAATTTCAATCGTCACCCCTTCATACAATCAAGCAGCTTATATAGAGGAAACCATTCTATCCATCATCCATCAAGATTATCCCAATTTAGAGTATATCATTGTGGATGGTGGGAGTACAGATGGTTCTGTGGAAATTATCAAGAAATACGAACAGTATTTAAAATATTGGATTAGTGAACCAGATCAAGGACAAGCAGACGCAATCAATAAGGGACTTAAACACTGTACTGGTGACATTTTCAATTGGATTAATAGTGATGATTATTTAGATCCATATGCTCTTTTTACAATTGCCAATGCTTATGATCCTACATTAGATAATAATGTAGTTGGGAATGTGCGTAATTTTTATGAAGACAGCGGGTTATCGGAAATTTTCATTAATAGAGATATCGATTTAAAAGGAATTTTCACCCATGATGATGGGGGTAGGTATCACCAACCGGGACTATGGTTTTCGTTAAAAAAATTAAAGCAGTTTGAACCATTTTCATTAAAGTACCAAAATGGATTTGATCATTTTCACTATATTGGATACATTTTAAAATATCCAGAAGTTGTTTACACCCATCAAGTATTGGTCAATTTCAGATTTCATAATGCTTCTAAAACAGTGTCACAAGTTCCTCGATTTATTATTGATCAAATCAACTATCTCCAAGAGAGGATAAATCTAATTGATGATGAAGTAATCGCATCTTACTTTAATAGCCTAAGAACACATACCATTAAGCAATATAAAATCAACAGGGTAGCTCATTTACCTATCTCTAAAACCAAAAGAATCATCATGCTAATAAAATCTTTTAAAGATGTAGATGATAAATTAACCTATAGATTTATTTTAGGAGCAATTAAAAAAGTCTTAAAGCATTAAACATAATTTTAAATAAAAAATTAAGTAATTATCATTTTTAAATAAATGGCACTTCCTCTGGTCAGTATATTAATACCCATGTATAATGCTTCTTCATTTATTGAAGAGACTTTAAATTGTGCACAAAATCAGACTTATAAAAATATAGAAATCATCGTGAGTGATGATTGCTCCTCTGATGATAGTATCGCAATTGTACAAAAATTTGCAGAAGAGGATTCAAGGATCAGATTACTGATGAATGCGCAAAACCAAGGAATGTGCAAAAATTGGAATATACTATTTAGTGAAGCCAAGGGAGAATATCTTCTAAAATTAGATGCCGATGATGTTATTTATTTAAATTTTGTAGAAACCTTGTTAACAAAAGCAATGGCGCATTCTGCGGATATTGTCTCAGCTGCTTATGAAGTACGACAAGAGGTTCAATACAGAACTATACCTATACACAAAGTATTAAACGAGGGATTTGTAAAAAATTTAGTGAATACCATCATTTTCAATAATCCTTTTCACTTGGTATTCTCTTTATTAAATGCCGAATTTGTTAAAAACATCTCTTTAAACAAACCATACTTTTTAGAAACTGAAGTGGGAGATGCCGAATTTTTAATCCGTAGTGCTTTAAATGGAGTAAAACTTTATTTTTATCCCGAAGTTTTGGGCTATTACAGAATGCATACCACTAATTCTTCACGTAGTCCTTTAAAACAAACGCGAAGTTTTTATTTTGATGTATTACCCATTTATCACGTTATATTAAAAAAAATAACCAATTTTAACTATAAGCAAAAAATCAGGAACGATCTTATTGATTATTTAAAAAATATCGTAAAATTAAATGCTCCTTTTGATCTGCAACTTTTAAAGCAAATGATAGTATTATTAGTTACATGAGTAGGTACAACATCAGGAATATGCTTGGGGAAATTCGCATTTTTATAACTAATTATTTAATAGCTTATATACCTAGTCATCATATTAGGTTATGGTATTACCGTAACATCATGAAATTTAAAATTGCTCATGGAGCTTCTATTCATATCGGTTGCAAATTTTTATGTGCCCAACATTTCGAATTGGGAGAAACCTCTACCATCAATCAAAATTGCTATATCGATAACAGAGGTGGAATAAGCATAGGAGCAAATGTGAATATTGCTTCGAGGTGTGCATTGATTACCGCTGATCATTTAATAGATAGCCCTTCTTTTGAGGGACGTAATAGACCTATCACCATAAAAGATTATAGCTTTTTAGGTTATGGCGTTACGGTTTTGGGCGGGGTATTGATAGAAAATGGATGCGTGATAGGCGCTAATAGTTTAGTGCACAAAAGTACGGTTCCTTATCATCTGTATGCTGGTAATCCAGCTAAAAAACTGAAAGCTAGAAATCAAGATTTGAATTATACTACTACTTACAGAAGATTATTTCATTAATTTGAACCTATGGATTTTATTTGTACCCTTTATGAGAAACATTACGACTATGGCGTTGGGGCATTATGCAATTCTCTAGTAGCGACTAATTTTGAGGGAACTATTGTGATTGGATATAAACAAAAATTACCTTTTTGGTTGCCACAATT
>JACMPO010000032.1 GCA_014377455.1 Flavobacterium sp. | reverse complement strand
TGTTCCAATAAGCTTCAATATCACCTTTTTGATTGATATAAGTACTATGTTTTTCACTTGTAAGATTTTTAGAAATTATAGAAAACATTGTTTTTGTATTTCTTTTTTCAATTGCAAAGACATATTTGTTTCCAATAATAAATACTAATCTATTTTGTTTTTTTCTTACATTAAAACTTATTCGGTCATCATTAGATTTTATGTTATTTGAATTTACAAAATTTCTTAAAATGGATAAGAAAGCAGTTACTTTTTCTTCATCAAGTATTTTTTTAACTTCTTCATAATCATTATTTTTTGGATTAACAATGTCTAAAAAAGTATCGTATTGTTCTTTAGTTGCGGTAAAATTTGTGCCTTGATTACTGCCTTTGAAGTCAGAAAACACGTCTTCTTCTTTAACCATTTCCCATAAAACAGGCGATTGTGTCAAATTATAGTCAATAGTAACTCTAACTCTATTGTTTTCAATTTGTGGTGTTGGAGAAAGATAATAATCCATTTCGACATCTTCTTCTTTCATCATAGCAACTTCAGAAGTTATCGTTCCTAAAGCATAACAACCAGCATTAGCTCCAGTTAACCACAAAATAAATTTATCACCTTCTTTTATTTTGTCTTTCTGAGCACTTACTGTCCAAGTAGAAACAGCTTTGTTATTAATAGCAGTTACAGCATCGTAAATTTTCGGAGAACCTTGAAATATCCAGTAGTTTACTTTCTTATTATTATCATTCCACTGCCAAGCTTCATAAGAAAGTTGATAAAATGGTTTGTTAGTTTTATCTCTTATTCTTTCTAAAATATTCTGATATTCAATAAAAGAAGTAAACTCAGAATCAATACCAAGAACTTCTTTCAAATAGGGTTTTGTTGGACCGTTTAGTGGAAAATACTCTACAGGATTTAGATTAAAGAGTCCTTCAGTAATTTTAATTTTACCAACATTAGTTATTGTTAAAATGTCACTGAATATTTCATTATTAATTTCTAAATTGACAGCCTTTTTAAAGAAATCCCACAACCTTTGAATTTCATTATTGCGCCTGTTTTTTTTGAATGGAAACATCCATACTTTTTGAGCGTTTGCAGATGGAATTCCTAAATCATCCTCAGGGATATGTAAATTTAATTTTTTAGCTAATGTTTTTAAAAGATCTAATCTTTTTTCAGGACCATGTTTATATAGATAACAAAAAAATGTGAAAGGATCAATTTCAGATAACGCTATAGAGACATCATTGGTGTCTAAATCTTCAAATCCAGTTATACCAATCCCCTTTAATAAGTCTATTAAATGTACTTGATTATTTTCGTTTTCAAGCAAATAATCAACTAACTCAATATGAGTTTCTATCCAAGTGAATTTATTTACTTCCTTTGGTATAATTTCATATCCTAATGCTATTAGATATTTATTTGTTGCTTCTCCGCCATGTGGAATCCATTCATAAACGCCAGTTGCATATTTATAAGCCTGACGCATTACGTCTTTAGGTGGGTAGGTACGCCCTCGGTATAAAATATCAAATTTTGTTGACCTCCTATATCCAATTAAGCCATTTTCTATATCATTTATAGCTTTAAGTACGTCTTCGCGCGTTATTTTTTCAGGTTGAAATGACATATTATTCGCTTGATTTATTGATAGTCATTACCTCTTTTCTTTTCAAGTCTAAATTGAGTTTAGCTCTGTTTTTAATCCAATTTAATGATGGTATTTCCTCTATTGGTTCAAAGTAAAAAGTAGTGAAGGCATTACAAGCTGTTGCCCTTTTTCTATTGAAATAGTTACTTACCACATTAGCAAAAAGTTCACTCAATGAATCAGCCTCAATTTCTGCATAAGGGAAACCTAATTTTCCTTCAACTAGTTCTGTAGCTTTACAAATACAGCTACATAAATTCCATTTTGCACCTTCTTTGCTTTTTAAGTATAAATCTTCTTCTATAACGGCTTTAAAAAGATATTCTCTTTCTAACTCTTCTTCTGTAATTTTACCTAAACCTATTCTGAAATACAAAACTGTGCCTGCATCTGCTATTTTTTTTAACTGAAAACTCTTTAGCTTTTTTTGTAATTCTTCTAATTTATCCTTTGAATTTAAGGGTGTATTATTTCGAATTAAATAATCTTCCAATAAAAAATTTTCATTATCACTTTGTATCGTATATGTTGCATTTGGTTTAAAATGTAATGCTTTGTTAGTCAACTTGTCTATAAACTGGTTATTTTTAAAAAAAACTTCAAAATTTTTCATGAATTACTTTAGTTAATTATCTGAAACAATATTCTATCTGCTTTTACTTTTCTATTTATACTAGAGCACGCAATTAATTTACCCTGTTCCATATCTTTTAATAAATCTTCAATCCTGTGAACAGTTGGATTTTGAGAATTTATTTCTGAAACAAAATACAATCTATAGTTTTTGCGATTGGCTAAATAAAACAACCATTCATTTTTAGTTAAAAAAAACTCTTTTGAATTTGAAGTACTTCCTTTACATTCAATGTAATAATTAATTCCTTTTACAGTTACATCAAAATCATAAGGCTTACTCCGTTCAGCATTTTCATTTAACCAATTTACTTTTTCCCATTTGTTTTTAAGAAGAACGGAATTTATATATTTTTCACATTGGTACCCAATAACTCTATTTCTTTCTTCATCATCATTTGCTATAAATTCATCTTCGTCATTAGCTTTTTCTTTTCCTATAAAGCTAATTTGTTTTACTATGCTATCTAGTTGAGAAGTTATTAGTTGCAGTGATTTTGTGTTTTCGTATACTTGCTTGTGCAGATTAATTGGGTCATCATTTTTTTTGCTTGTTTCTATCTTAACAGATTTAACTTCCCGTTCGACTTCAATAATATTTTTGATTTCTCTTTTTTCATTTGATGTTGCTATAGATTCGTGTAAAGTCGTTTCAATCTTTAGATTTTCTTTTAATGCATTGCTAGTAATTGTTGTATTAAATTCAAACAACATGCTGTCAAAAATCGCTTCATCATAATTCACTATTTTTAAATTAACATAAAAACCATTAGTTTTTTGAGCTAAGTTCTTTGATTTTTCAATAGCATCTTTATCTTGGTCAATACCTATAAAGTAAATTTTGCATTCTTTTCTACTTTTACGAATTACATTCAATACTTCTTCATCAAATTTTTCTACTATTGAATCGTCCCCATCACTTAATACAATAATGTTTAATTTATTAATATTCGATTTACTAATTTTTTCTACTAAGATCCATGCTAATGGTGTTCCCGCTTCGGCTGGATTTTCAATTTTTGATACAATTAAATTAATATTCTTTTCATCATAACTGTCAGAATAAAAAATTTTTGAGGCGGGATTGAATTTTGCCTTACCATTTGTCATTGGAATTTTATTTCCCAAATTATCATATTGTAAATTACCCAAAAAAGTAGAAATTGAAAGTTTTTCTACAAATGATAATTTAGGAAAAACACTATTGATTAGGATTTTTTTTGCCAATTCCATTCGAGTTGTCTTAGCATCTGGTAGTAAGAACTTGTTTTCGAATTTAGTTCCTTTCATATGCCCCATGCTACCGGAAGCATCAATTAATATTTCAAAATGTTCACCCATTTATAATTTATTTAATTACCTATAACCTCTTTATCGTCAGTTCCGTCAGGAGCCACATAATATTCAAAATATAAATTTGCCATGTTTATTTGCCTAAAATATTATTATTATTAATTTATAGGCTTAAACGTTGTAACAAACAGTCATAAGGCTCGTGACTTATAGAAAGCATAAACTACTTTTTTATTTCCAATCCTCAAACTCAAATAAAGGATCCCAATTTCTGCCTTTTTCTTTTCTATATAATTTTTGTCTTATCTGACTTTCAAATTCAATTTCAGGATTAAAATCGTCTAACATTAATGAATCATAAATATTATGAATCATTCTATAATCTGTAAAGAATTTATTACTATCATTTTCCCACTGACTACCAAATCCTGATTTCCAATTATAAAACAATAACGCTTGCTCCGGATTTGATAATTGAGCTCTTAAAATTCTAATATATTTTCTTTTCTCTTCATAGGTAATTAGATTTTCGTCTTGTACAGATATAAATTTTACAATTTGAAATAAATGACGATATAAGTGTGCTAATAATGTTGCATATCCTGATAAGTATTCATTGCCGGCAGGAAATTCAGATTTAATATTATCATAAAAAGTACTATCGACACCGAGATTTTTTAATTCGTTCTCAACGCGAAAATAATATCTTTTTATGCCGTTTTCATTTGAATTTATACCAAAGAAGAAAACTTTATATGCTCTTTCTAACCAATAATTTTTATCTCTTGAGTTAAAAGTTTTCTTTGCTGCATCATAACATTTTTCAAGTTCTACTAAAATTTCTTCAAATGCCTTTCTTCCTTTAATGTCTACATATTTTAATTCAGAATTTCTGGAATCATATTTTAACTTCACTTTTCTTGAAATACTTACTTCATTTACATTTTCTTTGTGTAATTTCAACATTTCATAAAACTGACTTTCAAATTCTGATTTTTTAAATTGATGGGTTTGAATTGCTAATTGGTCGTTCAATTGTTCTCTATTGGCATTGAGCTCTTGATCAAATTGTCTTTTGTTTTCTTGTAAACCTTTATAAAATAATTCTCTTTGAATTTTATTGGCTTTTATTTGCATATAAAATGCTAAGAAAGTCAATAAAACCCCCACTAAAGCAATAAAAGGATTCATTAAACCACCAATAGCATCACCAATTGTTCCTTTGTCTGTAAAGTCAAAATCATCATTCAATGAAGGTCGGGTAAAAAGATAAGGTGCAAAAAATGAAAACACTAAAAGTAATCCTGATAAAACAAGTAGTAAAATCGTAATTCCATCCCAATTTTTTGTTTCTTCTATTTGTGTTTCTTGATTAATATTTTCTTCTGTCATAAATCTATTTATTCTGTTATTATTTTTCTATCAGTCATATAAAGTCAATCTTCTACTTTCAACCATTCCACAATATCAGCTTTTATAGTATCTAAATCTTTTTTTAAAATTTTACGATGCCACAAAAGAGGTTTTTTGTTTAAATTGTTTTTATCTTCAAGTGAAAGAATGATTAGTTCAATATATTTTTGTTCATTACCATTCCAATGCTGTTCTTTTAGTTTATGTATGTTGAAGGATTGAATTAATTTATCAATTGCACCTCTTCTTTTTTCTCCGTTATTAATGAGGGTTCCACTATTTGTATTTTCTAATAATAAGATAAAAGCACCATTCTCTTTTTCGTGCATTAATTTTAAAATGTCTTTTGAAAAGTTTTTAAAATCAACGTTATCATGTTTGAATTCAATGTTTAATAATCTAGTATAGTGACTTTGATCATTTTCCTTTTCAAAGATGCACATATCTAATAAAGCAGATTGTCCAGTTAACTCTTCACTACTTATTTTAATATCGTCATGATTTTTACCAAAACTATAATTGTTAATCGTGGGCGTTTCTATGGAATAGTATAATCCGTTTTTTGTTTCATTAAAAACTTCAATAAAAACTTGTCTTAGTTCTTGCTCCGAAATCCTTAAGGTGTTATCGCTTTTTGAAGGAAAAATAAGTTGACCAGTCGAAACTGTTTCATTTTTTTCAAAGCCCATTTGACTTAACCTACTCAAAACTTCTTTACAAATCTCAACAACACTTTCCATCTTTTAATTTTTTAAATTAAATAAAACACTCATGATTAATTAAGAAATACCTGCAATGCTATTATTTTACTAACTTTCCATCACAATAAACCAAACTTTCCACTAAAACTCCTTTGTGGTTATATCTTTCCCAAATTCCATTAGGAATACCCATTTTATAACTGCAAATTTTATATATCCGTCCCGGTTTTCGATAGTACTTCCAAACTCCGTCTTTTTCGTTGCTAACAAATTTACCTATGGATTTAAACGATCCATCAGAATGATATTCATAATGCCAACCGTTTTTATCTTCATACATAATTTGGCCATTTGCGTATTGTTCACTTTCCATATCACTCCACTTTTAAATCCTTATATTCCTCACGATTCATATACTCGCTAAATTCACGATCAACATAATTCAATTAGTATCATTTAGAAAATCTAAATCAATATAAAAATCGTTTAATGGATGTTTCTTTTCTAATGCTATTAAATCGTCAAACGTTATTTTGATGTCATCAAATAATTCTGGTTGTCGAATAGCAAGTATTGGTTCACTCAAAATTTTAAAAATAAAATACGACTTTGCGTTATTAAAAGCACGAACAAAAAAACCGCTTTGGTAAAGCTTACCGCTTTTAATTAATCCTTCAAAAAATTTAAGGTGATATTCTTTTTCTGTTTTCATCATTGACTTTAACCAGTTTTGCTTATCAATTGCATTTCCTTTTGTACATAAAAATAAAACTGTGTTTTGTTCATCACAACCGTGAGAGTATTTGAGATTTAACTCTGTTGATTCCCGTAAATACTTATTATTAAAATCAAGCAACGGACAAATAATTCCAGCACTTTCAATTATGAAACCTCTAGCCCAACCTTGACTACAACTTATGTGATTAAGTAGTGTATCGCGATGCTCTGTATTATTAGAAAGTATAAAGGATGCTGATTGAAGTGCTGAAATTCTATACCAACCGTGGGTTTTGTAATTTTTGCTATAATTAACTTCTGTAACATAGTTTTCTATTGCAGCTATATTTTCAACTGAAACAAGTTCTTTAAAATAATAACTAACCCAAGCAATTGCTAAACTTCTTTCATCTTGAATTTCAGACACAGGACTTTCATCAAACTGTTTTTTAAAAAGTTCTAACTCAGTTTGGATAAATCCATTTATTATTTGTTTAGATAGTATCATATATTTTCACTCCACCTTTAAACCTTCATATTCCTCACGACTCATACGCGCACTAAACTCCGGCTCTACCACTAATACCTCATCATAGGTTAACTCATACAACTTGTAAACTAAATTGTCGATTTGTTGTTCTAAATTAGTTGTTTCATTATTTTTTTTTGATTTTTTTTCTAATATTTCATCTACAAGGTTTATAAATTTTTCTTTAAAATTATTATTAATTTCTGGTAGAGGAATATTATTTAATATATCATTTCCAATATTAAGATAACCTCCTGACATTTTTAAAGAGTGATAATTAGTGTTTATAAAGAATGAAACAATTGCTGAATTTAGAATAGCATTTATGAATTTCAAATTATGAATTTCATCGATCAGAATGGTTGTTGATTTACCTGCTAAATACTCTCCATTAATATCTAAAAAAGCTTCAATTTTATTAGACATTCCTGCAATAATAATCTTTTGTTTATTTGACTGATCTAATCTAGTTTTATTAATTTCATTTAGATCATTACAAAAAATAATAGGATTAGAATAACTATCTTTTATATATTGTGTTTTTTTAATACCCCACAGTGAAACCCATTTATCAATAGTGCCAGTATTTATAAGTTTTTTAAATTCTCCTTTATTATCAATCGTATTTTCTATTATCTTTTCTTTTATTAAATATGCTTCACCGACTGTTGCAGCACCTAAAAAATTTGACTTATTATATTTAGAAATCGTATTAAAATTTGAGAGCTTTAGAATTATTTCAAGAACTGCATCATCACTAAAAAATTTATCCCAATAAAAGTCTTTATTAAATATTCTGTTTTCAATTAGTTTAGAATTTTTAATATTGATTTCACTAGACATATTAGTCATTCTAATTGGTTTGCTAGTTTTTCTATTTGTTATATTTATTGTAATGGGATATACATCAGCTTCTTTAAAAACGTTAATTCTTGAGTAATCACGAATTTCTGAAATTGTCTTTTTGCTAATATATTCCCTCAAAGTAAGGGTGTATTTTGCACTTATTAATTTGTTTGGAATTATAAATGAAAAATTACCATAATAATTACATAACTTTAATCCCTTTTCAATAAAAACAACAAATAAATCCCAATTCCCTGTAGTGGTTTCATAATTATTTTTTAGGTATTCTCTTTCTATTGGCATATTTGCGACCATTGTCTCAGAATCAACATAAGGAGGGTTTCCAATTACAATATCAAACCCCGATTTTTTTGCGACTTGCTCATTCATTATCTCAGGAAAATCTAATTTCCAATCAAAAAAACATAAGGGGGCATTAGGGTTCTTTTTAAGTTTTTGTAGCTTGGTTATTTGTTGTTGCCAGCCTACGGTTTCAAAATACTTGGCTTGGTCTTGAACAAACTTAGCTTTTAGTTTGTTTTGGTAATCAATAATCTTGGGTTCTTTAGGAATGTTTTGGTTGTTAATCATCAACTCCAATTGTTTGCACAATAATTCAATTTTTAAGTTTCTAATTTCTAAAGAAAGTTTTTCTTCGTCACAATTGGGGTCAAAAACAGCATTCTGTTTATCGCTAATGTCTTGTAAAATAGTGGCACGTTGTTGTGCCAATTCAGAGCCAAAAAGACCGTGTTGGGTATTGTCTAAATTCCAATCAATATCAATAATCGTATCATCTAATTTGCTCACTAGACTATTTCCAACCACAATTTTATAATCCAAATGCGGTAAAGCTTTTGGTTCCGGTTCGTCTACAATCAAACTCAGCCAAAAACGCAAACGAGCAACATCAACCGCTCCTTTTTCTATATCTACACCATAAATACTGTTTTGTATAATATTTTGTTTCACTAAGTTGGGTTGCCAGCCTTTGAGTTCCCATACGCGTTCAACTTTGTCTTTGTTGGCATCGTGCAACTTATGAACCAACTGAAATATTTCGTTCAGCAATCCCATTGGGAAAGCTCCAGAGCCAATGGCCGGGTCACATATTTTTACATCTTTTAAGGCTCGGGCAATGGTTTCCTCAAACTCTATTATACCACCAGCTTCTTTTTTGGTTACAAAGTTGTGCAGGGCTTGTTCAAAATCCTTGACTTCGGTTTCGTCAATTGGCCATTGTTTATTATTTTCCAAACTTGTTTTTAGGTATTCCTTCAAACTCTCCTGGCACATATAGCGCACGATTTCTTTGGGAGTATAAAAAGCACCTTTGTCTTTGTTGTCTTCCAGTAAGTTTTCAAAAATGTGTCCTAACATTTCTGGGTCAATACCAACTTCGTGGTCATTTGTGTCGTTTTCGTCAATGGTAAAATTGTAACGGTCTAAAAACTCAAACAAATCGTTAAAATACTTTGCAGGAAAGTTGATGTTTTTGGTTTTCTTATCTTCTAGTTCAAACAAACCACCACTCAAATAAGGAACACGGGTATTGGTAACCTTAAAAATATCGTTTGGTCTATTGGGTTCGTCTAAAGCGTCAAATAGCGGTTCTAAAAAAGTGCTGTAAAATAAATCTTGGTGTTTGAAGTGGGCAAAACCATTTTCTAAAAATCGGTAATCACCATCAATCCACTTTTTAGCATTGGCATCAACTCCCATCCACCCTTTCTTTTGAACAAACTTGATGAAAATAATACGACCCAAAAGTATTTTGACAAAGTCACGAATGGCTTTGTCATCATTGCTGTAAATGGCTGTAAAGATGCTAGGTGTTTGCATCATATAATTAACAAAGGCATTGTATTGGTCTTTGTATTCTTTGAAGAAAAGTTTACTTAATTTTTCTACAGAGAAAGCATCTTCAATCGCTTTAATATCCGCTTTATCTTTGTGTTCGCTCAATTCGTAAAAACGTTGTGCCGGTGTTTTACAACTTTCGTTTTTACCCAAAACATAAGTAAAACGCCTAGTATCGGTTTTAGTGGTTACGAAATCGCCACCTTCCTCATCAAATTCACTACCACGAGCCGAAAATGTAAAACGGTAATCATCGGTGCCTTTTTCAAAAATAGACAGTACACCATTAGCATTTTCAGTATCAATAACACTTGAAACTACTTCATTAAGGCGAACTCGATTTCTAATAAGATTTACATTTTCTTTTACTTTTAGTTCTAATAATGCCAAAGTTTTACCATCGTGTAATTTTACATCTCCCAATTGTTTAAAACTTTCAACAATATCTTGAAATCTTGCTTCAACATTTAAAATAGCAGGTTTCTCACGTAAGGAAACATTGGGAAATACAAATTTGACAATCTCTTGCCAATTTTCTGTTGAATAGGTTTGACTTAATTTTTTCTGTAAATCTTTCTTGTCCATAAAGCTTATTTATTTTGAGCAAATGACTCCGATATGATGATTTCGGGTTTTAGTTTTTCGTAGGAACGAATAGTGACCATTGGTCTATCTTCCATAGTATCAGCTTGTTCTACGGGATACAGGTTGATGATTTTTATCATAGCGTCCAACAGATCCACCGCTTTCAGTTTGGTTACTTTGGTATCTCTTTTTAGCTTATTTACATCGCGTTGCAATTTTTGAAACCTTCCTAGTTTTATGGCTTGCTTTGCCGCTTTGATCAATCTTTTTTCCTGATCAGAAGCAAACGGAAAGGTCAAGAAGCCGTCTAAATAGGCCAATGCTTTTTTCTCATTGGGACCTTGGGTAGTATCTACCACTTGTGTACTGGCAATTTCTTGTTGAATCTTTTCGTGGAAATCAGTAATGGCTTGGCTCACTTGTTCGTGATGATTCTCGTGTAAAGGAATGCCTTGTTCTGAAGCTACTGCATAAAATTCTTTGGCTGTTTCCACAAAGGACAATTCTTCAAATGTTTTGTCTGGTTTTACCAAGTAAAAAGCATCCCTGCGTTGGTTGCGAATGAAACAAATTGTACTGTCGTTTTTTAGGCGGTCTTTTCTACCTACACGAGCACGCAAGGGCATATTTTGTATTTTACGGTAAAGTTCCGGACTTTCGGACTTGAACTTACGTAATTCCATAAGGAAACCCAATTTTTCGTCTTTGTCTTCGTCCACATCTTTTTCGAATAGGCCAAAGGATTGGGTTTCTTCGTCAGGAGAATATATTTCGCTGTCTTCTCCCAGTGCCGAGTGAAAAGCCTGGAGTTTCATAATTGCTTTTTTCTCCAGTTCAATATCACTATTGACTTTAGCAGTAGGGTAGAAATTGAATATATAGATATTTGGAGCAACGGAACCTATTCTGTTAACACGGCCAATGCGTTGCATTAACCGGGTTGAGTTCCAAGGCGTATCGTAGTTTAAAACAACATTTGAGCGGTGCAGGTTTACACCCTCTGCTAAAACTTCTGTTGCAATGATGATGTTAAAATCGTTTTTATATTGCTCACGAGGAATATTGGCATCAAAGTTTTCGCGAATCGTTTGTTTCAGCTTATCCCGATTATCAGAATGTATTTCCAGAATATCTTCTCTTCCTTTTTCTTTTAATTTTTTGACCAAATAGGTAGTAGTTTCTTTGGATTCAGAAAACACCACTAATTTCTGGGCTGGATTAATCTCTTTTTGAAGTAATTCAGTGTCTAGCCGTTTAATAAATTCGTCTAGTTTAGGGTCTTGATTTACTTTTTGCCATAAATTGTTAAGCTCTGTGAGTATTTCGAAATCTCTGATTAATCCTTCGCTAAACCCAGCAATAAAATCTTCAGCAGAACAGATTTCAATAGTAGGATCAGTGGCTTGCATCGCAATCATCTTGGTCAATAATTCGTCTTCGCGTTCCTCCATCACATACTCATTGACATTCAAGTTTGGAGCAATAAAGACTGTTCCTTTTTCAAACATTTTAGTCATTGCTTCTGTAGCAATAGTAAAGCGATTTAAAGATTGTTTGAAAGCGTGAAAGCTGCTGTCGATTCTTTTCACCAAAAGTGTTTTCATCAGTTTGGCTAAAGCTTGTGAAGCTACGTCCGCATTTTTGTATTTTGATTTTTTATCTGCTTTTAAATATTTGGTCGCTTGATATCGCAAGTATTTTATGCCTTGTTTTTCGTGGCTCAGCAATAGCATCGTTTTATCATACAAAGCATCTAGTTCATCATCCAGCTCATAGAAAATTTTCTTTGGCTTTTCGATGTCTGGAAATACGATACCTTGTTCGTATAAGTCATTTTTATACAAGTCGTGTTCGTTTAAATCAGAACGTGTTCTTCGTACAGTTAGTGGTTGGATAACTTTTTCGCGGATTTCTTTATAAATTACTTTAACTCCCTCTTGAACCATCTTAATATCTGAATTGTCTTTGAGTTTTTTGTAGTCGTCGATATGCTTTCTGAAAAAGTGTTGCAAGTTAGAAACCTCTAATGAGGAATCTTTGGAATCTTGAAACAGATATACCTGATTGGCAATATCCTCTGGACGGTTGTTCAAAGGGGTTGCTGAAATTAGCATTACTTTCTTATCCGCTTTGGAACCATCTTTTAAACGGCGCTTGGTTTTTGTTTTACAAATTTTTTGCAACTCATTATAAGCTTCAGCTGTATCATTTCGAAATTTATGTGCTTCATCGACTATAATTAAATCATATTTTTCTGCATCCATGATTTTGTGTAGACTTCCATTGGTAACAATCTTGTAATTGTGCAGCTGAAACTTTTCTAAAGTTTCTTCCCAATTCTCTTTCAAAGCTGGAGGAACCACAATTAAAATATTGGAAATGTACGATGGGAAATCATTAGAATAAAAAAACTTTTTGGCTATCAGGGTACCCACTACGGTTTTACCAAGTCCTACTACATCCGACAGAAAAAAACCATTGTGTTTTTGTAGTAATTTGTAGCCTTCATTAACTGCATCAATTTGATAGGAAAGTCGTTTAAAACCATCGGGCAAATCGGTTACAGAGTTAGGGTCAAATTCAACACTTTTACCGAAGTATTCGATCAAGAATTTTATGTAAACTTCAAATGGAGTGAAGTCATCATTTAAGAAAGTTTCTTTTTTGACCTTATTTATTTCAACCGGTAGAATAGTTATTCCTTCAATCCAAAGACGTTCAAATTCCTCCGAAGCAAATTTCACATCATCATAATCCTTCAACAATACATTAAACTCATAATTGAAGTCATCTGTACCGCCCAAACCATTTTCCGTAAGGTTGGAAGAGCCAGTAATTACATATCCAGATTTGTGTTCATTCCAGCCTTTAGGCTTAAAGATGTATATTTTTGCATGTAGTTTTTTACTAGGATGCGCTTTTATTTCTATTTTTCCGGACGCAATATCTTCAATGAATTGTAAAATTCCATTTTCAATTTTCTGGTCATAATATGAATTTTGTATATCTGATTTAATTTCAGATAAAAATTCAATTAATGTTTGATTGGCATCGCCTTGAAATAACAAACCTTTTGATTGATACTTTGCTAAAATCTTATCTACATCTATGCCAACTAAAATTTTAATTTGAGGAACATTTTCTAAAAAAGGACGCACCTTAAAATATCCTGAAGCACGAAAGTAGCCTACCAGCGCATCAAAGTTAGCTATGTCAGTGTTATGCTCAAAAATTCCTTTGAATTTATTTAATAATGTATTAGAGTCATGGTTTGTAAAGAACTTTGTAGACATTTCTTAAGGGAAGGATTATATTGAATAGTCATCAAACGTAACAATTAAAACGCAGTTTTGCAATCGTAAGTTAAACTGAATTTTTTGTTGGCTAATTTTATTAAAATACTCTAAAATTTATATAAACCACAATATGTATTTTTACTAATGGCGCACTCATTTTTAAATTAGTTGATTGTGACTTTATGATCCTCTAAAATATAGATTTTTTTCTAGTAAATTTTTGGAGTCGCTTGCCCAATGGACCATGCCGATTTCTTGTATCGCGGCGATTTCATTATTCTGAATTTAACGTTTTTTGAATTTTCTTTTATCTAGTTTTGTAGTTTTAAATGCAAACGATGATGAAAGTGATCCACTCCGAAGATGTTACCCTTGAATTTTTAACTTCTGACATGACCTCTATTATTGAGGTTCCGTATTTTGATGGTGGCGTTGCAGCAGGATTTCCTTCACCAGCCTCTGATTTTGAAAGCCTTACTATTTCATTTGACAAGGAAGTTTTTGGCTCGTCGCCTTCGACGATATTTTGTGCGCGTGTTTCTGGGCATTCGATGGAGGGTGTCGGAATTTTTGATGGTTCTGTAATAGCAGTGGACCGCCTCCTAGAACCATCGGACAATAAGATTGCCGTTTGTGTGATTAACGGTGAATTTACTTTAAAGAGATTAAAAGTAGAGAAGGATTGTATTTGGCTGATGCCGGAAAATGAATCTTTTCAACCTTTGAAAATCACCGATTCAGACGAATTTGAGATTTGGGGAATCGTGACGCACTGTCTTAATAAATTTTAATTATGTATGCGCTTGTTGACTGCAATAATTTCTACGTTTCGTGCGAGCGGGTTTTTCGACCTTCACTGCGTGGGAAGCCTGTAATAGTGCTTTCTAACAATGACGGCTGTGCAGTTTCACGGTCGAATGAAGCAAAGCAATTAGGCATTAAAATGGGTGCTCCGCTTTTTATGATGCAGGATCTGGTTAAGCAGCATCACATTGCCGTTTGTTCTAGCAACTATAATTTATATGGTGATTTATCAAACAGGGTGATGACGCTTTTAAAACGTTTTAGTCCTGA
>JACMPO010000031.1 GCA_014377455.1 Flavobacterium sp. | reverse complement strand
GAAGGGTTTTAGCTTTTTGTCAAGCTGTTCTATCATTAGTTTTTTAGTACTTCGCATCGCTATTACGTTTACAAATTTTGTCAAAAGTAAACATATATATTTATAAAACAAAATAAAAGTAAACTTATACGTGTACTAATTTACATAAAAGTAAACATATAAGTTTATAAATTACAAATAATGTAAGTGTATGTATTTACTTCAATACCTGACTTTGTTGTAAAAGTTAGGATTTTCCAACCTTAAATTTAAGGACCTCTATAAGGCAAATAGGATTGGTTTCAGAATTTTTTTTGTCTTTATACTCCCATACTCTTGGAGTGACTTTTTCAATTTTTTTGGATCCATTGCTTTTGCTCTAAAGCCCACTTTGGAAACTATTTCTTTTGGGTCTTCTGCCAGTTGATCCAAGTTATTTAGTAAGTCAACTAAAAGGAATTCCTGGGTTACTTTGCTTGGAAAATGTGGTTTTACTCTGAACGAAAATGTTTTTCCGCCGAGGTTGAAATCGCCATGACGTTTGTGGTTGTACACGGTTTTCTGATTGTACAGTTGTGTAGTTCCAACGCCAAGTGAATTGTAAGCATTGAATGAAGTGAGTAAAAAACGTGAATCTTTTAGAAAAGAACGCACCAACACTTCTTCTTCGGGTGGTGCTTCACCAAAAACTGTTACCTCTGGATAAAAGTATAGCCCTTGAGAAAGTTTTTGTAGTGTGCCTTCTTTAACTAATTCATCCAAATGGCGGTCAACGGAAGTTGACCACTTTGACAAATCTGCCCTGCGGTACACTTTACCTCGTTTTAGGTGTTTTTTTAGTTCCTGTAACTTATTCATGAGGCAAAGTTAGTGAATACTATTTTAATTGCATATATTTTTATTGAAAATTCATGCAAAGTATTTATAAAGCATTATCTACTTGTCAAGTAAATGAAGTAAAATACTTTACAAAATATTTTATTTTACTTTTTTTAGAAAATTTGGTACGAATATTTCATATTGCGATATGCGATATAAACTTAATGAATTGCTATTACTACTTCAATATTTGCACATAAATAGATAAAATATGAGATGTATTTCATTTGCGATTTACTACACATTGTGTAGTGTTGTGCGAATAGTTTATTAAATTAATGCTTCTAGTAAATAACATTTTGATCTTTAAGGATGTCTATTTTTGTCAAGTAAACGACGCAAAATACTTGAAAAAATAGGTATTTCAAAACGACACCATCTAAGAGTTTAAGAAAGTTCTTAACACCAATATCATTTTTTCTATTATTAACCTCTTTATATCAATGGTTTAGCACTAAAAAATAAATTAATTGAAATTGTTCATAATTAATCTTAAATTTGCAACTTTTGAATATAATATATTCGCTAATTTTAACTATTAGCCGAATATGTCATTTTTATTTTTTTTCATTCATTTAACGATTTAGTTTGCCTATGAAACATACAGAAACAGTTGACAGTAAAAAGCATATTGCCAATATAAACAACGATAACTTTGATGCTGTTGATATTTTCAGTGGCGCTGGTGGACTTAGTATTGGAGCTGAACGAACAGGTCTAAACATTGCTGTTGCTGTTGAAAAAGATGTTTATGCTGCTGAAACTTTTTTGCATAATCATCCTTTCTCTAAAATATTGTGTGATGACATTTGTGACATTAAACCTTTAAACCATACTAGTGTTAATCCTTTTATTGTATTCGGTGGACCACCTTGTCAGGGTTTTTCTACATCTAATACTAAAACAAGGTCGTTAGAAAATGCGAATAATTTTTTATTTCATCAGTTTCTTAGATTTGTTGAAGAACTACAACCATCTTGGTTTCTGTTTGAAAATGTTGAAGGAATAACTTCATTTGATAATGGTAATACCGTTAAAGAAATCAAACGATTATTTAGTGAATTAGGATTCATTACAACCGAAAAAGTTTTATACGCTTCAGATTATGGAGTACCTCAACATAGAAATCGTTTTATAATGGTTGGTAACCGATTAGGAATTGATTTTAATTTTCCTGAAAAATTTGATTATAAAGTTTCAGTTGAAGAGGCTATTTCAGATTTACCATCACTTAAAAATGGAGATAATATTAAAGAACTTTCTTATTCAAAAAAAGTATCTGAATCAAGTGATTACGCCAAGTTGATGAGGAAAAATTCAACTAAATCTTTGCAAAATTTTGTGTCAAGAAATAGAGATTATGTTTTAGAAAGATACAAATACATTGCGCAAGGTCAAAATTGGAAAGCAATTCCAGATGAATTAATGCAAAATTATACGGATAAGAATAACTGTCATAGTGGCATTTACAAACGTTTAAATTCAACAATACCTTCAGTAGTTATTTCTAATTATAGAAAAAATATGCTAATTCATCCTTTTGAAGATAGAGGATTGTCGGTTAGAGAAGCTGCGCGACTTCAAAGTTTTCCGGATAATTTTATTTTTAAAGGAACATTATCTCATATACAACAACAAATTGGTAACGCAGTTCCACCATTATTAGCAGAAGCTATTTTTAAAGCAATTAAGTTGCAACACGAACAGGCATTGATATTAAATAAACTAGTTAAGTAAGTTTCAAACCTTCGTCTTCTGCTACTCTTTTAAGATTGTATAAAATTGCCGATTGTTTTTCGGAAGGCAATATAATTTTACCATTTGCCATTTTAAATAAAATATCTGCATGCATGCTGGATAATTTTAATTCAGACTTATCTGCTGAATAATAGCTTTTTAGCTTCTTCCAAGCTTCGATGGGAGTATTTATCACTTTAATTTGTATTTCTATTCCTGTATCGACGACTTTTTTCTTTTTCTCTTCTTTTTGGATGTATTTAACTTCTTGATTGTCAAAGAAAAGGGAATTATCTAAGTTTTTAAATTCGATTTTCAGTTCCTTTACACTTTCCCAACATTTTGCATTTTTTGTCCATTGACTTATGTTTGCAAATCCTGCTGGTGGCGAAGTTATTTTAAAATATACTTTTTCAGCGATTGAATTGAGCATTTTAAACAATGATGCCGGAATTGTTTGATTTTCCCATATTTTATTAAAGTTTAAATAGAATCCCATTTCTTTAATTATAAATGAAAGATAAGCCATACTATAGGTCACAGTTTGAGCTCTGAAACCACCATCATACCATGTAGATTTTGTAATTAGTCGCTCTGTTGTACGAAACATGATAATTCTTGCTACAGCATCTTTAAAATATGATTCAGTTATTGCTAAATTATCGTTTTCTAATATCTCACTAATATTGTCTGCAAATCTTTTGAAACTATCCTGTGCACCTTTGGAAACAATATTTGGTTTTTGATTCCAAGAATTTTCTGCTTTGGAAAGTAAGGTTTTATCAATTAATTGATGTTTTGGATTTTCGAGAAGAAATTTCTTTTTATCAAAAGTAGAAAGGTATGCTTGATTGTTCAGATACTCTCCTCTAACTCTTTCATAGTACCAATGTGTTCTTCTTTGTGAACCTTCAGCTGCAGGTGCAAAAATTCTTGTGGAATAATCCTTCATATCTTTATGGAATGGACTATTTGAAAAGAAATCAGAGTTATTAATCTTATTTTGTGTATTCGCATACTCGGCTACTTTTGAAACAAATCCGTCTTGATTATTTGATTCTTTGACTACCGATAATTTCATTTGCACAGAAACTTTTGAAACATCTATTTTTGAAACCTTATTAGCTGAATAAATAGCAGAGGTAGTTTGTCCTCCATTAACAATCTGGAAATTTTTAATTATGCTGATGTTACCATTATCTCCAAATTCTACAGAGGATGCTGTCGCAGTTATTCCATTATTGTAAGCAAAAAACATTTCGGGTGCCGTTTCAATAGTATTTCGTAAACCTCTATTAACACCACCACGGAATTGAAGAAAAGTTCTAACATTTTGTTCAAATAGTTTTTGACCAAAGTCTTCATAAATTGAAACAAGCATATTTCCACTAACTACAGCTAAGTATGATTGATAGGCATCACTATCCTGGTTGATTTTAAGATATGGTAAATCAATTTTTACTTCAAACTCGCCAATTCCACTGGCGGAAGAATAAATTTTATGAAGGTATTCTATATCAACTATTCTAAATTCAGTAGGTATATCTAAAAAAGTTTCAGAGGAAATATCTGTTAGTGTTCTTGTTACTCGTCCATCCGTTAGTAACATTAACCTAACTTTTAGAATTTGATTTTTGTCTTGATACTTTTTTAGATTATATGCCATAGAATAGGCATCTGATGTTTCTTCCATTTGAGAATGAAACCCTTCTAGACTTTTTTTAAAGAACGATTTCATTCTTGTAAATTTTGAATTTAACTGGGTTCTAGTCAAAGTTTGTATTTCATCATCTTGGAAATAGTGATGGTTTAGAATTGTTAGAAGTCCTCTTTCTTCGTCGAAATCATATCCAAATGCTTCAATTCCTTTTTTAATATATTCTGCGTAAGTATAGTTTTTAGTCAAATCACCAATTGAAACAAGATCTTCGCAGACTGTTTCGAAAAATGCTTGCGGTCTTAGTAAAGTTCTACTTTCCGCATCGCTAAGAATAGATTGTGTAAAATATTGATGAAATTCTTCAAGATTAACCATGCAATTGTAATTTATATTATATTATTTACATCTATTTCAAACCTAGTGCAAAGTTGTAAGTCGATTGTGTAATTGACAGCAATTATTTCAGGAGAAGTTTGATGTGGTAATATTCTTGGAAAATCTTTTTCAACGATAAATCCTCGCAAACTATCAACAGCAAATTTATACATAACATCGTAAGTCATGCCTGGCATATATCCAAATTCAATTAATTTACGATCAAATAATTGAATTATACTGATAGACTCAGAATAAATCAAAACGTCTAATTCATTAATAAGATCAGCGATTGATTGTGCGTTTTCTGATTCTGTCAAGCCATAAGCAATTAAAAATAAAGGTTTACTAGCTGTAAATAACTGATGTGTTGAAGAAATACTAACTTGAGGACTTCTACTTGTTTTATATGATTTTATTTCAATGGCTATGTCAGCTAAGGAGAAATCTTGTCTGTCTGATTCAGGACCACCCCACGCTATTATAGCAGCTGACGCTCCTCTTTTTGGAATAAGTATATCGATTAAAAACATTAATTCGGCGAATAAGCCCATTTGCATCATTAAGGATAATGAAACTTCTGTATTTTGCATTAAAAAAGCCTGCCAACGCTTAAGCCTATTTTCGACAGCAACCACCATTTCCTGATTACTTGAGTAAGTTGCGCAGATAGAAATTATGTCCTTGCACACTGAAAAGAAGAGTTCCCAATCATTTTGTCGATTTAGAATTAAAAATAATTCACCGCAATTTTCGTAATTCCTTTTTATCAATGAAATACCTCGCAATCTAATATCAATTTCGGTACTCTTAAATTCTTTTGTAGTCTTTAAATAAAAGCCATAATTTCCAGCTTGGTCTAACATCCAAAATAGGTTATGAGCAATTTCAGAGTCTACTCTTCGAACCGAGTCGGGTAGCATGTTTAGCCATGGGTTTTTTAGTTTCTCAGTCATCACTTTCATTTTCTTCTTCCACTTCCTTAAGAAGATTATTATAGTAAACCGTATTTATTTTTAGCGTTATGGTTTCTGTGTCGCTTAAAACGTCGCCAGGAAAACTAGCTCCGAATGCGGCTAGTGCATTATCATCTAAAGAAGGAATCTCAGGATTAGGCTCAATAATATGCAACATAAGAAGTGGATGTTTCATTATTCTTCTTGCTGCGATTCTATTAGTGCCAACTACTTTTCTCTCTGGTTCTTCTAAAGAAATGGATTCCGCATTCCCAGAAGACACTTGTCTATTTTGTAATTCGTAATTATTATCCGCTTTAGTAATTATTTTACGTTTTTCTTTTCTTACTAATACATCTGAATTAATTGTAAAAATTTCACCTTGACCACTGTAAAGGGCTATATCCCAATTAATATTTCGTTCTTCAACATATTTTTTAATAAAACTTATAGGCATTCTCGCAGTTAGTCCTAAAGGATCATTTTGAAATGTAATAAAGGTGTTTAGAAAATTCAATATTATATCACGGTCAACATCTTTCCATAAAAAATGATTATTAATCTTATCGAATCCATTAGGTAAACTATTTACAAGTTGTTTAATGGATTCTATATTTTTAGTAATTTCATCTGGTTTAGAACTTAAAACGCTCGTTTCTTTTGCCTTTCCATCAAGTCTCATAGAATAATTAAATTCCCGAACATTTTTTTGTTTATTTCTTGCCGTAATTTGTAATGCACTATTTGGGTTTTGTCTGATTGCTAATCCAAATTTTTCGGGAGTCATATTGTTATCAGCCATTATTTGAAAGTCAGCTAAGAGTTCTTCTGTTGCAGTAATTATTTCTGCAAAGTCAACAATTTTATCATAAGGCATATAAATTTTACATAAATCCTCATAACCAGACCTGTAGCCAAACCATCTTCCCATCTGCATCAATGTATCATAAAATATCGTATTTCTTAAAAAATAACTTACGCTTAATCCTTCAAGTGTGTACCCTCGTGCTAAACTTGTTCCGCCAATTACTATTGCATTTGTTGCAATATCTTTTCTGTATTCTAAAGGAACTGTTGTTTTTTGATGTACTTCCCTTATCAATACTGAACCGACTTGGTCTGTCAAGTTATTTATAATTTCTTCCCATGAAAACTCTTCCTGATTAAAGTACAGACTATAGGTATTCGATAGAGCCTGAATATTATCGCTTTGACTTTTCGCATCTTGTAGCTTACCAAAGGCAATAACATCCTCTTGTAGATCGTCAAGATAGTTTGTTATCTCGATTGCAATTTTTTGATGAACAGATGTAAAGCGTGTTGCATGAACGAGCATACTGTTATGACTAGTTTCATAACCGCGTAGACATCTTACAGTTATATTTAGTAGAAATACCTGAATTGCCTCTTTTAAACTGTTTGGAATTGAAGTAACATCAATATCCTTATTATGTCCTGCAGGTAAATCATCACCATTGTCTGTCACTTCAATCAAATGTCTTCCGTTGGTGTCTAAGAAAATTTTTCTAGCACCAAAATAATTTGTAGGTGCATCTAGAGCATAAATGAAGTCTTTTGGGAATAAATCACGTCCGACACTATCGTTTTCGGCTTCATGGTCTATAAAAATATTTGCATATGGGGTTGCGGTATAAGCTACATAGGCACTACGTGAAAACAAACTTAGCAATCTTCTAATTCCTCCGTTTATTGCTGTTGGGTCTTCTTCTTCTCTAGTATTAACAGATGCATAGTCTGATTCATCATCAATGACAAGCATTGCATGGTCGGCAACCTTATTTTTATATTGTTTTTCTAACCAGCTAATAACACTCCTCAATGTTGAAGTGTTCTTTTTAATGACAATTAAGACAGGTACGTTTATGGTTTCAAAATTAACACCTTGCGACGCTCTGTCTGCATCATGTCTATTAAAATCCCGAAGTACAGTTGTAAGACTATATGGAGTTAAATTTTTATCCGAATCGCCCTTACCTGCACCAACTTGTACGCCATTGGTTTGACCAACAAATGCTTCGTTTAGACGCTCCTGTGTTTGATTTCTCAAATTGTTCATACCTCCTGCAATAACAACAATAAATTTATAACCTGCATCAGCAGCCTTGCAAACTAATCCGGAATAATTACCAGTCTTACCTGACTGCACATGACCAACCACCATACCGTATCTTGAAAAATTTGTCACAGTAGGGTTTTCAATATTGTTCATAACAATATCGGTATCTGTATCAATTGCTCTGACGACATCAGTAGGTAAGAAAGAAGAAATGTGGTTTTTATATCTTTCCCAGTAATATTTTTTATTTCGCTGTTTCTCGACACCAGTCCACCAAGTATTGTCACGCTCCTGTTGTTCTGTCCCTTGAATAAGAATACCTGCTTCCATTTTTACGTCGAAATGGGTTTCGAGTTCACGTGTTATTCTATTCCAATCATCTTCCTCTAATACTGGCAGAGATTCTACTGCGATTACCTTTGCAAACATTTCATATCCAATTTGGGCTATTACCAATTTAGTATTACTTACTTCTTCTGCAATTTTATTTTCTGGTAAAACCCCATCAATCTTCTTGAGATTACTGAAAATGTGTTCTTTTATAGCTAAATACCCTGTTGTAGTACTCATGATTTAAATATTTCTGGTCTATTTTTAAAAATTTCAGTTTTTAGTAATTCCTGCTTATAATCTTCGCTCAATCCTGATTCTTTAAGCATAATAAGTAATTTATTAATATCATCTTCAGTCAAGGCACTCTCTTGTCTAATTGAATGTGGATCAGTCTGTAATTTTGATTGAATTGCATCTAGCGGTAAATATGCTTGTACACCGTTTAAATAATATTTTAATTTCTCTTTTTGATAATCATCAAGGCTAGCCATGAGATTTATGAATAATGGGTGACTCTGATTTATTGCAAAACGAAAATTTTCCTTTAAAGGAAAAGTTTCCCAAAACTGAATGATTGTTTTATCATCTATTTTTTTTCCTCTAGCTGAAAATGGTCGGGCACCTTTATCAATAACTTGTGTAATAATACGGCGAAGGTCTGATTTTATGACATCAGCAGGTCGTGCCATTGATTTTTTTATATCAATTCCCCAATAAGTATCCATAGAGTTTGGAATTTCAATTTTGACTCTAATAAGTTTGTGTGCATCGACTGCTTTATGAAGACCCCACCAGGTTCCGTAGATTATTATTCTATGTTGTCTATATAGATAAAAACCTTGTGATTTCACATATCCTTCTTCAGTAGCGTAAAGCTCGTACTCTTGTTGTGATATTTTTGAATGATGAGGTAGGATAAATGGTTGTATTGAAACACTTGAACCGTATATGTTTATTTTCTCAGATGTGATTTGTTGTGTTGCTGGGTGGTTTATATTAAAGGGATTAAATGCTTTAATTGGATTATTGTTTACAAGAATATTTAATTTTTTTAAAGGTGCTTGACCCTCCAAGAATTTATGAAATATAAGTGATAAATGTTTTCTTAACTTATCAATCATTTCCGCAAAATTGTCAGAAGGGATTTTATCTATTTCTTCCCAAGTAATCAATGTTCCACTTTCTAATTTTTCAAATTCGTCGTATAATGGTAAATGGTTATAATCATCAGGAGTAACTAAAAACCACTCATTTTTTTCAGCAATATAATTTAAGTCCCATTGACGACATGAAATGTTTCTTTTATTTTTAGTAACAACAGTTAGCTTTTTACATTGTGAAAACGATGCTGTTTTAAGCCCTAAACCAAACCTTCCCAAATCATTTTTATCCCTTATGTCTCGTTGGTTTTTTCCAGCGAGCCTCATTGCTTCAACAAGTTCAATTTCGCTCATCCCTTTACCATTATCAAGAATTGCAAATGACAAGATTGGTTTTGTAACAGCGTAAATGTGGATATCAGAACTGTTTGCGGTTATACTGTTATCTATTAAATCTGCGACTGCAACTTCTGTTGAATATCCTATTTCTCTTAGTGAATCAATGAAATTGCCAATATTTGGGCGTACAGTTTCCGTTTTCATATTCTATTATAAATTCACTTTTTCTTAATAATGTATTGTTTTTTTAATTGATTAGGATAGATTGCAAACTAATTAGTTTTAATACCCGATTTTGCTATCTCATAATAATTATGAAACTTTTTTAAACTTTCTTTTTTACTCCTAATTTTACGTCGCTTAATGGAGAAAGATATGATGTAACGTCATATATCAAGAAATAATCTGTTGGCGAAAGCTGCTTGATTATATTGTATTGATTTGCCGAGGCATAACTAACTTGTATGTCATCCTGCAAGATAGCTGTTATAGCTACTGCAATAGTAGAAGTTTTATTGTTCAACGGCGAAATTACAATATTGTATTCGTCTTTAAATTCATCGTTAACTCTCATTAAAATATCAATTGTTGGTTGAATATCAATACATGAAAACTCAATTTCTTTTTTTAAAATACCTAAAAATTTACTTTTTATTTTATTATATTTTTCATCAACCAAAGCTTTCAAATTTGGATTAATAGATCCTTCAAGGGATGGATTACCTAAAATTAAAGCATGAGGTTCGAACGAGTCAATTATTGTTTCTGTTCGCTCATCTTCAAAACCATTTAAGACAATTAACAAAAGTTTTTTTGATGGAGTCATCAAGCCAGAATATCCAAAAACAGGTCTGATTTCTCTAACTCCTTTAGTGAGCCATAGTATATCATTTTCACAATAATTATCAACAGGTGAATGAACCAAACTTAATTCGATTTTATTTTGAAATATTTCATTTGTTAAAACTTTAATTAACATTAAAAGAATTTCACGTGAAAAAGCAGTAACATCAACAACAACTTTAATTTTATGCTTACTTATATTTTTGATTTTTTTTGTAATACAACTAAAAAGGATATTATAAGTAGCATAAGCATCATTCTTTGGATACTCAACGATTTCTTTTATATTTAGTTTTGAAACAATCTCATCCTTATTTTTATTTGCTAAGTGGTAGTTATCATCTAAATGAAATATAATCAAATTTTTGATTTTTGATTTAATTAAAAAATTACTCAACTCCTTAGACCTATTTTCAAAACCTGATGAAAGAAGTAAAAGATCAATTATTCCAAGATTTTCAGCTATGTTTTCTTTTTTTACTTTCATGACTATTATAATTCTAAATTATCGAATAAAGTTAATGTAGATTCTTCAATTTCTGAATCAAAACTTTTAGAAGTTTCATTAATAAATCTTACTGGATTTGTTAAGCTTATTTTTAACTGCTCACTATTCATAAATCTATATCCTTTGAATCCTGTTGGATCAAGTTTAAAATAAGGCGCTAATGTTCTACTTAAAATGTATAATTTATTTCGACCAGTTCCCTGTTTATTACCAATTGTACTTTTATGTAAATAGCCATATTGAACTGCCAATTCTAAAATTTCGTTTAATTCTTTATCGGGTAAATTATTTAATGCAACTGAAAAAACAACTCTTTCGCTTTTGTTTGACATAAAAATCTTCTTAAAAACACCACCTAGTCCCCGTATAAGATTATAAAGCTTATCAGCTTTGCTATATCTTTCGCCTGATGAAACTTGTCCGTGATCTTCATGTATTTTTACAAACTCCTCTTCTAAAAATCGACGCGAATATTCATTGATTACTTTATTTTGAACAGAATCTGAAATAAATTCAGATGTATTATTCATCATTGCATTTGAAAACATATTGGACGCTGGTTCCAAAAAATGTCTAATAATGCCTGATGAAATTGAAACAAGGTTTTCAAAACCAGCATAACTATATGTAGTTGAGTTTCCAGAAATAGTTTTAAAATATTCTGATGTGGCATATCTTCTTGATGCGTCTCCTCCTGCGTAATCTTTCTCTTCATTAAAAAACTGCACTTTTAATTTATTTTTTATAACTTCAATTTTTCTTTGTTGCTCTAAATCAACTGGGAAGAAAGCTTCTGATAAAATTTCTTTTCCTAAATATTTTTTGATTCTTTTTTTTACCATTTCATCAACTCTTTTATAGTAATTATTTTGAGGAGTTGTATATATATCAGCAATATTTACCTCAGAATAATCATGAGGAGAATCAATAGTTTTATTTGAAACAGTCTTAAAACTTTTGTAATCTAGTTGTGTAGATATTTTGAGACTTAATTCACCTGATGTTCTATAGGAAACCCAGGTATTTAGTATTTGAGTTTGCGTTAGATTTAAATATCCTGCATCATCAATTAGAAGATAAATTGGTTTATTTGCAGGAATGAAAGATAATTTTTTTATATCCTTCAGAAGAGGATAAAGAAAATCTAAATAATTACATAAAGCTCCATTGTAAATACTTTTATTATTTGGATTTATTGCCTGATTTACCCAATATTTTTTACATTCGATGAAGGCTCGATCCATTATTTTCATCATAAATGAAAAATATTCTTTTGTAGTGTTAAGGTTAATGTCTTTAAATTGTGTTATATCAAAACCAGCTAAATCTAAATACCACAAAAAAGAGTCACTATACAATGCTTTCACTTCATGTGTGTAGCTTGTTAAATCATCTTCCAATTCAGCCAATTCACTAAAGCATTTTGATGCTACGTAACTTGTTAATAAATGTTCATTAATAAAAACATTTGCATCATTTTTAAACCTTTCAAATTCTTTGATATTAATGTCAGTCAGCTTAATCGGAATGTAAAGGGAAAAATAATCCAAATCTTTCATTTCCTTATAACTCGTAACTTCGTCTTTTCCCTTAATTATTCTTTGGCAATTTGGCATCATATACCGGAACATCATACTTTTACCAGAACCTCTTGGACCATTTAGAAATGTATGTCCCATTTTAGGAACCTGATAAAAATCTGAAAAAACATCAACGAATAAATCATGTAGAATCTCTGCAGAAATTCCTTCAGGGGTTATGACTTCAAATGGATTTTTCATTTTTTTTACTTTTTGATTTTTTTATTAGATTTGCTACATATTTACCATCAATTTTACTATTACCATCTAGCAAACTTTCACAGTTTTTATGAATATCAGCATACTCAAGTGTTGGATAACCATTTTCCTTTAACTCATATCCGATAGGGTTCATAAAATTCCCATTGTTCTCCTCCTTTAAAAAGTTAATTTTAACTTTAACCTTAGTAAATCTGCATGACTGGGGAAGAAATCTAGCGCAATACAAAGATTCTAAAAGTGTTTTTTGAGTTCGCTCGTATACTTCATTAATCAAGTATTGTTTCTGATTGCCTTTTGATGTTTTTTTTGAATACGATGTTTGTAAATATTTATCTGTTAGGTAGAAAACCAAAGAGATTTCATTGCCATCTAAACTTACACTATTTAGTCCAGCTGAATATAAATGAAAAATAATGCTTGTCTTCTCTAAAGCACCAATCTGTAACAAAAAGTTTGAAGCTCTAGTTTCGTCTTCTGCTAATTCGTCGCCCAATCGTAAAAGTGCTGCTAAGAATTGAGGACGGACGTTTTCGTGAGATAAATGCATTATATGGTCTAATTTTCCGATTGGGTCTGCTTTACCACCATGAGCTTGAGCAATATTTCCAATGATAGCTTTCTCTGCTGTACTTAATAGATTCCCACTATCAAATTTTGCTAGTAAATATTTACCAGCTTTAGCATGATCGGCTCTGCTAGCAATAAGATGACCTGTATCATGAAGATTAATTGCTACTAATAAAATAAACAATTCATATGGGGAAATATGAAATTTTCCTTTTTCATGTTTAAAAGTTGGATTAGTTTGTTCGATAATACGAGAGACTCTCTCAATGACCATTTTTATATGGTCAACACCATGGTCATTGTAATATCCCTCTTTTTCAATCTCTAATATTTTTGTTTTAACTTCAGGATGGACCTCTGTATCAAATTTTGCCTTCAGTGCTTCGTAGATTACTACATAATCTTTGTTGTGAGGAAATACAGTTTTTTTTCCTTTAAATTTTAAAAATTCAGTTTCGATATTCACAGTTGAAAATTTATGTTTGTAATATTTTTGAGTAGTTTGCTCAAAATTGGTTTACTGATATAAAATATCATTTAAAAGTAAAATTAATTTACATTGTCATCATTTGACGCTATTTTCATGAAATTTATACAAATTTAATTATAAATAGCCACAAAATTCGTTTAAAGGATTAAAATTTAGAATTATATACAGCAAGGGTTATAATTAATTTTAAAGAACTATTGATATCTTTAATTCTAAAAAAAATTCCGCTAATCAAAAATTTAATTTCATTTTAATAAAACAGTTTTGAATATGATTGCAGAATGGAATACTACTATACTTTTGAGTTTTTTTGCATAAATAAAAGATGCTCAAGTATCTTTTATTTCTTTCTATTTTTCCAACTATCATTCTTAAAGTAGTTTCTTTTGTAATTATAGATTTTACTACGAATGTAAACACCGATTAATATAACCGGTATTGCGATTAAGATTTCATACCACTGCATAACGATTGTAGATTTGATTAATATGCAAACCTACAGCGCGGTTACTATTTTAGCAAGAAGTATAGTGTGTGATTCCGGAATTGAATACTATAAATTTAGATTTTTAAACAAAAATAAAATGCAAGAGCATCTTTTACATCGGTATTTGCATTGGCAAATTATTAATCATCTAAATCAAATTTGAAATCTAGTAACTCTTTTGGTGTTTTTCCCAATCCTTTTGACAATTCAATTAATGTTGTAAAAGCAAGGTTTCGTTTACCACTTTCAATCATGCTAATATTACTTTTAGTTAAATTACTATTAGCCGCAACTTGATCTTGGCTCAAATTCAAATTCTCACGAATTTTCTTTATATGTTGTCCAAATTTCACTAAGTTTTTATCACGTATTTTGTCCATTGTAAATTCAATTTGAACAAAAAAGCGTAATTTTTTGCAATAAAAATGTTATAAGTTCTTATAACAAAACATTTTTTTATTATATTCGCAGAGTTCAAGATAGCCTAAAAAAATTGGCATAATCTAGAATTTTAAATACATTTGCGATTCTTCAAATACAATATTGAAGCATTCGCTTTGAATCTCGCATCGTAAAACTGGTAATTTTAGCAACGAGATGATAAGTAAGATGCTCACGCTCTAGGGTGTGGGCTCACTTATTGTTGCAAGGTATGCCAGTACCTACGGTGCAGTAAGCTGAGTTCCATGCCTTTTTTATTCCTAAAAAGTATTAAGATTGGTGTATTAAGTATTAAGACTTTTAGATATCTACAGCTTTATTCTTAGCATTGTTTCTGTTTTTTATTAATTTTTCGAATTGTATTTTATATTTCTCGATATTATTTTCTGTACCAAAAACTAGCGTTTTATGTAAAGAAAATCATTCGAAGTGACGGTGGTGTAAACAAATAAATCATTTGCCTATGAAATAACAGATTAAAATAACTTCATAAAAAAAAGTCCTCTATCTCGTCGGGAAAACTAGTGTAGAGGACTGGACAAACAAAACTAATGTTTCATTTAACTTAACCAAAATTATGAATAAATTTTCATTGTACAAGGACAGGTGCATTATTATGATGTGCTGTCTTTGTTTTCAAATGGCATTTTCGATTGGAAGCGATTTTAGAGCCGAGAAGAAAGGTGCAAGAGGAGATTCCTCCTTCGTCGGAATGACAAAAGACGCAAAGACTCTGAAACAAGTTCAGAGTAAAATTACAGGTGTAGTGCGCGATGCTAATGATGTATTGACTGGTGTTACGGTTTCT
>JACMPO010000207.1 GCA_014377455.1 Flavobacterium sp. | reverse complement strand
TGAATGGATTACCAATTATATTGAAAAAATCCAACCAAAATTTAGTTCGCATTTATTTTCTCATTCTGATAAAAATGTTTTTTCAGTAAAAGAGGTTTTACCATTGTATGATGAAAATACAGATGAAACCGACGCTCGTTTGGTTTTGAGAGACAATTTTGATGTGATTTTCTCGAAATATCCTGAAACTTTGATTTTTGGAGAAGATGCGGGCAACATTGGCGATGTGAACCAAGGTTTAGAAGGAATGCAGGAAAAATATGGCGAACTTCGTGTTGCTGATGTTGGCATACGCGAAGCTAGCATTTTAGGTCAGGGTATTGGTATGGCAATGAGAGGTTTAAGACCGATTGCAGAAATTCAGTATTTGGATTATTTGTTGTATGCAATTCAGATTATGAGCGACGATTTAGCAACTTTGCAATATCGTACTTGTGGAAAACAAAAATCTCCTTTAATAATTCGTACACGTGGACATCGCTTAGAAGGCGTTTGGCATTCTGGCTCACCAATGGGAATGATAATTAATGCTGTTCGAGGAATCCATGTTTTAGTTCCTAGAAACATGACAAAAGCCGCCGGATTCTACAACACTTTATTAGAAACTGATGAACCCGCTTTAGTAATAGAATGTTTGAACGGTTATCGATTGAAAGAAAAAATGCCAACAAATTTGGGTGAATTTAAAACACCAATTGGCGTTGTAGAAACTATTAAAGAAGGAAAAGATATCACTTTGGTTGCTTATGGTTCAACTTTGCGATTGGTAGAACAAGCTGCAAAAGAACTTTTAGAAATCGGAATTGATTGCGAAATTATTGATATTCAGTCGCTTTTGCCTTTTGATATAAACCACGATATTTCAAAAAGTCTGGCGAAAACCAATCGGCTTTTGATAATCGACGAAGATGTTCCTGGTGGAGCATCGGCTTATTTGTTGCAACAAATTGTTGAACTTCAAAATGGTTATCAATTTTTGGATAGTAAACCAGAAACTTTGGCTGCAAAAGCACACCGACCAGCTTATGGAACTGATGGCGATTACTTTTCTAAACCATCCATTGAAGATATTTATGAAAAAGTATATGCTATAATGAATGAAGTTCGTCCTGAAATTTATCCGAGATTATATTGATTTTTGACACTAGTCAAAATTTTGTGTAAACGTTAAAAATGCTTGAAGGAATGGATTTTTTTTTTTTTTTTATATATTTGGGAGATAAGCTAATAAAAGGATGAGAATGACATACCAATTTACGACAAAAAGTGGTGATTTTATGCTTATTTAATTTAGTTCGTGGTCATTAAAAACAGACAATACGACAAATATGGGATATAAGGAATTTTTACCTTGGGGTAACAAATCTGTAACAATTGAATTTAATTGTGATGAATGTGGACAACACGTAGTAAGTCGAGAAATTGGAATACCATCACCAAATTATACAGCAGAACGATCAAGTGACTCTCATAACGTAGACGAAGGATATGTTGTTTGCGATGGTTGTGAAAAAGAATTCAATTTTTCTGTGTCATCTGGATACTCAGACGCTTATGTGCTAGTTGACTATATAGAAGATGATGAAATAGGAGTAAATGAAATTGTGGACGAAAGAGAATTAGACTACTTTATTGAAGGGCAAATTGATGCAATAATTGGGAGTTTAAATTTCATTACAGCTTTCAGCAAAGAAATTTCTAACTTAAAACAATTAAATGACGTAACCTTTGACAATGTTGTCTTACAAGAAACATTGCAACGACAAATTTATTCAGGTGCAATAACTTGCTTAGAAGATTATCTCTCTACAACTCTTATTCAAGAAGTTTTAAATAAAGAGGAATATTTTAAAAACTTCGTAAAAACATATCACGGTATCAGAAACAGAAAATTTGAATTAAGTGAAATTTACGACAAACTTGACAAATTAACCGATATTGTTAAAATAGAACTTGTAGCGATAATTTATCACGACTTGCCGAAAGTTAAAGAAATGTATCAGGAAACATTAAAAATCGAATTTCCGGCGATAAGCGAACTAATGACAATAATCAAAACGAGACACGATATGGTTCATAGAAATGGCAAGAATAAAGAAGGTGAAAAAATAGAACTTACAAAAGAATTAGTGTTTGATATGATAAGAAAAGTTGAAGAATTTGTAAACTGTATAAACGATAAATTAACGAACCGCTAATAGCATGCAAGTGCATATCCCTGCTGCAGGAGCAACATAGCGTTACAATCGCCTTTACTATAAAAGTTAGCAGCAAGTGTATGAGACGACAAATCACAGCAATAATATTAACATTTCTAATTTGTTCAAATATTTATGGACATGGTGGAAGAACAGACTCTAGCGGTGGACATTACAATCATAATACAGGTGAATATCATAATCACAGTGGCAGTGGTATCGAACTATTTTGGGTAGTGTTAATTGGTGGTATAATCTTGTTCTTATTTTTAAAATCAGGCGACAACAATAAAAAATAATATTGATAAATTCATATAGAATTGCATTGATATTACTAACAAGTATTGTATGTTTTGCAAAGCATGGCTAGACAGAAATTAGTCATTCAAAAAGTTTTTATTAGTTATACTTTGTACATGAAGCTAATGAAATTGTCGAAATAAGACTTCCAACTCAATTAATCGCATTAATACCACTTAAATAATGATAATTCACAAAAGAATACAATGCGATTTTGAAAAAGGAAGTGTCGAAATTCAGATAAATTTTGATGTCTTCAATAACAATGTTAAAGTTTCCAAGATACAAATACATAGTACATTTGACAGTGGACTACCTGCTTTACCGACATTTGAAGAATATAAAAGTAAAAGCTTTCTTGTAGCTCATTATTGCAATGCTGATAAAAAGATATTTGAGCGAATTGTAGGAAATATTTATGCGGATACTATAACTGAACAGATACGAGAAATGATAATTGAAATAAGTAAATCTTTGTAATAAAAAGTTTTAAAACTAATGAAAAAATGGTATTTATGCCAACACCAATTTGGAAAAAATGCTCGGTTTTGGGCTTAAATTAGAGTTTTTTTGTGTCAAATTAAAAGTTTAGGGCTTACGAATTAACAAATTCTTAAATCCCTAACTATTAGTATTGTGTGCAATTCATTCAATAGGCTAATTAGAAGAATAATAGTCGAATACTGCTTTTTAAATAATAAATAAAGTTCTTACAATGATAAACAAGAGTTATTTGCTGTGTATTGTACTATTAATTTGTGAGACATTATTTTCGCAGACAATTATTAATATGGAACGGAAAGGCGGCGTATCAATCGTGCCATGCAAAGTAAATAAACTAAATCTATCATTTGTATTTGATACAGGAGCTTCAGATGTAACCATTTCTATGACAGAAGCACTTTTCATGCTCAAAAATATCTTTTTGAAGGAATTATATTTTGCAACACAAATTCCGACAACCCTTTTTTATTTTCCAAATAAGTTTAAATCATTCCAAATAATATAATTATGTTAAAAAACAATATTTCATTCGTTTATTTATTTTTCTTCCTTTTAATTTCTTGCAATGATAATAATGGTGTTTTCGAGACTGACCTTCATAAGATGAAATTACATGGTAATATTAAAAAAATAGATAAAACTTCATATTATGTAAAATTATATTTTGGTGGATTAGTTAAGGCAAAGCGATGTCTTTTTGCTATAGACGAACCTTTTCATGATGATATATTTCAAATTCTTTATTTTAATCAAAAAGGAAATATAACGAATCGACTTTATTCAGATTTAAACAATCATATAACTGGTGAAACAAAATATTTTTATGATAATGATAATAGAATTATTAAAAAAAATGATGGTAATATTGTTAGAAATATAACTTATGATTTAAAAAATAATAAGTATGTCGAAATTAAAAAATATCCTTGGGATGAAAAAACTATTAATTATATTGATAAAAATAACAACATCATAAAAATAGATATGTTTGAGAAAAATATTTTAATACAAAGGTCATGTATGATTTATAATTCTGATGATAAAAAAATAAGTGAAAAAATTTATGGTACAGCAAATAAGGGCGAACTATCGTATGATTATATTTATAAATATGATAATAAAAATAATTTAATTTCAGAAAGTAACAAATTAGATATCAAAAATGAACAAAATTATAATTACAATGAAAATGGAGATGTAATTGAATGGTGTTATTCAAATAGCCCCCTACGTGAATTATTATTTGGAACTTATACTTATAAATATGACGAAAAAGGGAATTGGATTGAAAGAATATATTATCTAGGTAAAGGTAAATATAAAAAAGTCGAAATATTAACTAAAAGAATTATTGAATATTATTAAAAAATACGATAGTATTTAACTGTTTTCGATACCCAGTTGCGCAAAGAGTTCGTCTTCTGAAAAGCTGCGCGAATGTCTACTGACCCCGCGCAATTTTTTTTATTTAAATAGCTCGAATTTGCAATAAACATCTTCGTTAGGATAGCTTAACATTGCATTATCTTCCGCCAAAGTTAAGTACTGGGTGCTGCGAATCCTTTTTTGTGGCTTCAATTAAATTTAGTTTCGTAAAATCTATCAATTTCTAATACACAACTTTTCAAACATAGCATTTTTTCTAAAAATTCCACACGAAAAGATTCGTGCAAACAATGTCATAAAGTTAAGGTTTTATGTCATTCTGACAAAACAAGAATCACATGAGTTGCTAGTGTTTGTTGCTCCCGTTATGTAATTCCTCCTTCGTCGGAATGACAAATTTGAGTCTGTTAAATTACTTCCCTTCAATTATAGCCGCCAATAATTTTTTGGCACGCAATAATTTAATTTTTACATTGCTTAGTGGTTCACCAATTTTATCAGCAATTTCCTGATAGGTCAACTCTTGAAAGTAGCGCATTTGAATGACTTCCTGATAGTTGGGTTTTAATTCTTTTATAAATTGCAACAATCTTGATAAATTTTGTTCAGAAATTAAATCATCTTCTGCAGAAGGTGAACTATCAGCAACATTATAGGCTTGTTGGTCTTCTTCGTCAGTAATTTCAATAAAATGAGAAGAT
>JACMPO010000206.1 GCA_014377455.1 Flavobacterium sp. | reverse complement strand
CGGGTTACTTTTATATTGATTGATGAAATCTCTAATGGCATCATCGGTGTATAAAAGCGTCGAAAATACATTTTTATACTTGTCAATAACTTCTTTTTGGACATCGCTAAAATTACTCTTATCGGCTAAAGCCTTTACCCGAGTAAGGTAGCTTTCTTTACCATTAAAAGTAAAAGGTTCATGGTTGGTAATCGTCATGATTAAATCAAACCGTGGTTGTCCTACGGGTTTTAATTCCGTAAGCGTCTTTTTGAAAATCTCTTTATCAGGATAACCCCAAGAAAATCCGTTTTCGGTTGGACTTTTTATATAACTCGGTTCGTAACTATTTTGGTCAACAATATTTTCCATTCCTTCATGGGTCAAATAAGTAAGTTTATGGTCAAATTGAGCATCTCCTCCTTCAAAATAGGATGTTTTATAATTGTAATTCTTTAACAGTGAGATTAAGGAAATATGGGAAGGCAATTTATTTAATTCTAAGAATCCGCTACTTCCAAACGGCACTGAACCCAAAATTGACGGAATTGCTCCGAACGATCTTCCCGCATTACTCACAAAATTTGTCCAAAATAAGCTTTTTTGAGAAAGTGAATCCAAAAATGGCGTGAAACCTTTATAATCAGCATCTTCGCCCGAAAAATCCCTTCCCAAACCTTCCACAATGATTAAAATGATATTTGGCTTTTGCGTTTTTAGGGTTAAATATTGTCCTAAAACATCATTTTCTGAAGAATATTTTCGCAGTAATGGATATGCATTTGCTCCAATCCAAACTTGATTTTTTATAATAGCGGTACTTTTCTTAAAATCAATGCTGTCATTCACAAAGTAGGCTAAATTTGTAATTTTCTTATTTTTTGAAAGCATTTCAAAAACCAAAAATAATATTCCAATTAAAATAATGGAAGTAAACCATTTTACGTTATAAAAATCGACGTGAAAGTATATGTATAGAATGATGAAAGATATTGGAAATGTGTAAAACGGCCACATTGCTAACAAGCTAAAATCAGTTGAAGAAATGATAATCATTTGTAGATCATCAATCGAAAATCCGTAAAGATCGCTTCCTAAGGAAAGATGAGTGGTGGCATAATATTTATTTAAAAGAAGAACAATGAATACTAAAACAAGTCCGAAGAGATAAATGAAAGTTTTACCTGCAAGGACATTTAATTTATCAAGCAGCAAAAATGGAATCGTCAAACCAATCATTAAACAGCTTGACACTCCCAAATCGAAGGCAAATATTTTCAAAAATTCAAATAAGTTTGAAGCAAATTCTTTAGATTTTTCATTGTAAAAAAGTGTCGTTAAAATATCAGAGAAAGCGGTAACGCTCCCGATAATTATCCCTGATTTAATGAGAAATTTTGTTTGGCGGTGGTTAAGTATCTTCTCCATTTAATGATTTTAGTTAGTTTTAAGACCTTTACGAGTCATTTCTCCCCACGTTTTTTTTCCTTTTACAAGGTCGACATGCCCACACATGGCGGAATACACTAAAAATGGATGGTAGAAAAACGGCTCAACCAAAGCACTCAAAACTAATTTTATAATATCTCTAAAGTCTTTGTACTGATAGTATGTAATCTCTTCCGCCAAAATTGCCAGCATATTTATCATCACCACAAAACTGTAAACAAAAAACGCAAGAATAATAAAATAAGACCAATTCACGATACCCAAAATAGCAGCAATTAGCATCCAAACAAGTCCCAAAAATTCAATAATTGGTGCTAAAAACTCAAAGAAAAACCAATAAGGATAACTCAAAACACCGATTACTCCGTACTTAGGATTAAAAAATATCTTCTTGTGATACCAAAGTGTCTCAACAGTCCCACGAGTCCACCTATTTCTTTGTCGACCCAATATTTTCAAATCTTCGGGGACTTCCGTCCAGCAAAGTGGATCAGGAATAAACTTCACTTTATAAGGCAAGTTATTTTCAATCATATAGCAACTCATTCTCACGACCAATTCCATATCTTCGCCCACCGTTGTAGTTTTATAACCTCCCGCTTTTTTTAAGATTTCTTTGTCAAACATACCGAATGCCCCCGAAATAAGTAAAACCCCATCAATTGCTCCCCAAGCCATTCGCCCTAATAAAAATGCTCGCAAATATTCCAATACTTGCATTCGGGCTACCCACGATTGAGGAACTCGAACTTTCGTAATAATTCCATTTTTTATCGTGCAAGAATTCACAATTCTTATCACTCCACCCGTGGCAATTACTCGTTTT
>JACMPO010000205.1 GCA_014377455.1 Flavobacterium sp. | reverse complement strand
TGGTTGATCTTGGCGTGGTCGAAATTATGGAAAACATAAATGCTACCAAACGAGATTTACTCAAAACAGGATTACTCGAGGCAGGTTTTGAGTTGATGGACGATAAACGGGCTATTCTTATTGAAAAAATTAAGAATACTGTGATTCAAATGATTCATCATACTGACGAAAATAGCAAAATAAACTTCTCTTACTATCTTTCTGAAAAACTGGGACACAATTACACTTATCTCGCTAATTTATTTTCGGAAGTGCAGGGCACTACGATTGAGCATTTTATCATTTTGCATAAGATAGAACGGATCAAGGAACTGATGATTTATGGCGAATTGAATATAACCGAAATCGCTTGGAAAATGGGTTATAGTAGCGTAGCGCATTTGTCGAGCCAATTCAAAAAAATTACTGGACTTTCACCTTCTAATTTTAAACAACTTAAAGACAAACGAAGAAATCCAATTGAGGATATTTAATAAATTTATAGTTAAGCAACATCAAACAAGTGTAAATAATGAATAACCATTTGCCCGAAAACGAAATTCGTAACATATTTATGCAGGCGCACTTGGCTATTGGGATTTACAAAGGTGAAGATTATATCATTGGGTTTGCTAATGATTTGTATTTGCAAATACTTGACAGTGACAAAAGTATTTTGGGCAAACCTGTTTTTGAAGTTTTTCCTGAAATGATTAATCAAGGTATAAAAGAAATTTTTGATAGGGTCATGAAAACCAAAAAACCTTTTTTTATTAATGAACATGCTACTTACATCGGTAAAAATTCTAAAATAAAACGGTATTTTAATTGTTCCTATCAAATAATGACAGATGAGCCAAACCTAATGGTGGTATTTTCTGAAGTTACAGATCAAGTAATTGCAAAAAATAAAAATGATGCACATCAAAAAAAATTATTGAGTAAATTATCGTTTCAAAATCAAGAAAAAAATGACCGTGCTCATGAATTAGAGATTGCAAACAAAGAATTACTTTATCAAAAAAATGAAAAACAAAATCGTGCTGATGAACTTGAAATCGCAAACAAGGAATTGTTATTTCAAAATCAAGAAAAACAAAATCGTGCCGATGAACTAGAAATTGCCAATAAAGAATTAGTTTTTCAAAATCAAGAAAAACAAAATCGTGCCGATGAATTGGGCATTGCTAATATTGAATTGGCGCATCAACAATCAGAAAAACAAGATCGTGCCGATGAATTGGGAATTGCTAATATTGAATTGGCGCATCAGCAATCAGAAAAACAAGATCGTGCCGACGAACTTGAAATCGCAAATATTGAACTCGATTTTCAAATTAATCTGGCTCAACAACAAGCCTATTCTCGCAGTTTGATTGAAGCAAGCCATGACCCGCTAGTAACCATAAATACCGAGGGTAAAATTATGGATATGAATCTTGCAACGCTAAAAGTAACTGACAAATCGAGAGAACAGTTATTACACACCGAATTTTGCATGTATTTTACAGATAAAGAAAAAGCCAAAAAAGTATATCAAGAAGTATTTGAAAAAGGATCTGTATCCAACTTTCCATTGGTAATGAAAGATGGAAAACTAACCGATGTATTGTTTAACGGATCGGTCTTTAAAGATGAAAATGATGTAGTCATTGGCGCTGTTGTGGTTGCGAGAGACGTTTCTGAACAGAAAAAGGCAGAAGCAAAACTATTACAAAGTTTACGAGAAATAACCGATTATAAATTAGCACTCGATGCATCGACCATAGTAGATATTACCGACAAAAACGGAAAAATTTTGTTTGTAAACGATAATTATATAAAAATTTCTAAATATTCGTTTGAAGAATTAGTAGGTGGCAATCACCAAATGGTAAACTCGACATTTCACCCAAAAGAATTTATGAGTAACCTTTGGGAAAAAATTTCAAAAGGCAAAGTATGGCAAGATGAAATCAGAAACAAAGCCAAAGATGGCAGTTTGTATTGGTTGAATATGACCATTGTTCCATTTCTAGACGATAAAGGGATCCCATACCAATATGTTGCTATTAGCATCGATATTACCAAACAAAAATTATTAGAACAAGAATTAACCGAAGCCAAGGTTTTTGCCGAACTTGCCACAACAATCGCCGAAGATTCGCAACATAATGCAGAAGAAGCAGTAAAATCAAAACAGCAGTTTCTGTCAAACATGAGCCACGAAATTCGTACACCCATGAACGCCATTATTGGTTTTACGAAAGTGGTGCTTAAAACCGAATTAACAGCCAAACAAAAAGAATATTTAATGGCAATCAAAATGTCGGGTGATGCTTTAATTGTTTTAATAAATGACATTTTAGACCTTGCTAAAGTTGATTCGGGCAAAATGACATTTGAGAAAACGCCTTTCAAATTAGCATTATCTATAACATCGATGTTGCATTTATTTGAAACCAAAATTCAAGAAAAAAACTTGGAATTAATCACAAAATATGACACTAATATTCCAGAAGTTTTATTAGGTGATCCCATTCGATTGAATCAAATAATTCTGAATTTAGTTAGTAATGCAGTTAAATTTACTAATGTCGGAACGATAACTGTAACCATAAAAATGCTTTCGCAAGACGATGAAAAAGTTACTGTAAAATTTTCGGTTCAAGATACAGGAATTGGAATAAAAGCCACAAAAGTTGGTAAAATATTTGAAAATTTTCAGCAAGCAACCAACACAACATCAAGATTATATGGTGGCACAGGATTAGGATTGGCAATTGTAAAACAACTTGTTGAGGCGCAAGGTGGAATTATTGAAATTGATAGCAAGTTAGGGCAAGGTTCTACATTTAGTTTTGTATTAGATTTCAAAAAAACTACTATCGATGCCGTTCACGAACCCGAAATTTTAGAACTGGACTCTGAAATTAAAAACATTAAAATTTTGGTTGTTGAAGATATGGAGCTCAATCAGTTGCTGATGAAAACCTTGTTGGACGATTTTGGTTTTGAGTGCGATATTACAGCCAACGGAAAACTTGCGATCGAGAAACTAAAAACCAAAACCTACGATATTATTTTGATGGATTTGCAAATGCCCGAAATGAATGGTTTTGAAGCCACCGAATACATTCGTAAGAAAATGAAATCACAAATCCCGATTATTGCGCTCACCGCAGATGTCAACACCGTTGATGTCGAAAAATGCAAAGCCGTAGGAATGAATGATTATATTGCAAAACCTGTTGACGAACGTTTGTTATACAGCAAGTTGATAGCATTTTCTAAAAAACCGGTGGTGATTATTAAACATACCAAAGGTGAAAATCCCGCCAAAGATGCTATCAAATATGTAGATATGAGTTATTTAAAAAAACTCACTAAATCAGATCCAAAATTAATGTCGAAAATGATAAATGCCTATTTAGCACAAACACCACCTTTGATTTTAGCCATGAAAAAAAGTCTTAAAGATAAAGATTGGAAAATGCTACAATCGGCAGTACATAAAATGATTCCGTCGTTATCAATAATTGGTTTGAGTCCTAAAATTCAAGGAATTGCAAAACGAATTCAAGAATATGCCTTTACGATAGAAATTTCAGTTGAAATTCATAAACTCGTACTCGAACTCGAAACAGTTTGTACCCAATCGTGCCAAGAACTCCAAATCGAACTTAACAATTTAAAAAAATAAAAACCGTGCAAAATCAAAATAAAATAAAAATATTCCTTGTTGATGATGATGCAGTTTTCTTGAAATCTCTCGAAATCGAGTTTCTTGCGCACGGCGATTTAGAAGTAGAAACCTTTGCAACTGGCGAATTGTGTATAAAAAACTTATATAAAAATCCCGATGTAGTCATACTCGATTTTCATTTGGACGGAATAGACAAAACCGCTATGAATGGTTTAGGAACACTCGACAAAATCAAGGCTTTCAAAACAGATATTCCAGTAATTATGTTATCGTCACAAGACAAAATAGATGTTGCAGTGAGTTGTATGCATCATAAAGCATTCGATTATGTCGTGAAAAGCGAAACCGCATTCGTACGGATACAAAAAGCAATAAGCACCATTTTAAAGTATCAAAAAATGGAAAAAGAATTGAACTGGTATATGGACAGAATGTAGTTTATATAGTATATTTCAGACATTAGATGTAATAAAATAGAAATTATTATTGAAATAATTAAAACTCACTAATAAAAAAATGTAAGAACTAATTTATCGTTCCATTGCTAAACACAACTTTAACGCCAGCGACATAGCGAAGATTTTAAAAACAGCACGAAATTTCAATTCCAAAAATGAAATTACGGGCTGTCTTTTGTTTCATAACAACGAATTCATACAAATTATAGAAGGCGAAAAAGTTGCACTAAACGAACTATTTGCAAAAATAAAAAAAGACGAACGCCACTCAAATGTAATACTTCTGGCAGAGACCGAAACCAAAGAACGAGTTTTTCCTACATGGTCAATGGCGTACCACGAATTGAACGAACACGATAGCATAAACATCGATAAACTACTGTTTGTTAACAACTTAATTACACTTTCTGAACTCATTGCCAAACCTACACAAGCCACAAGATTGTTCTGGCTAATGGCAAAACAATTGCTAGAACAATAAGGTTTTAGTCTCTGAAATTGGTTTTTGAGATTGAAATTTATTTTGGCGTGACCCGAAAAAAATCGGGTCGGGCTGTCATTCCAATCTTTTCATGCGAAAAAAAGCGCCTAAAAAGGATTTTCCCTTCCATCCCTCACGCAAACAACATAAATTGAAAACCTATGAATATTGAAATATTCAATAAAATTTTTATAAAAAAATAAGAATCAAACAATTGCAACTTTGTAAAGCGAAAATTAATTAGCAAAGTAAATTTAATCAAAATGAAAAAAGTATTTTTATTAGTTGCAATGTATGGATTTTTTATCCAAAGTCAAGCACAATCAGTAATGACAAAAGATGTTCCTGCATCTATTAAAGCGGGTTTTAAGAAAGCGCACCCAAATGCTAAAAATTTAAAATGGATAAAAGAAGGCACCACGTTCGAATCTGAATTTACTGAAAATGGAGGTGAAAGATCAGCCACTTTTGACGACAGTGGCTTACT
The DNA here is from genome assembly GCA_014377455.1 of Flavobacterium sp. GTDB lineage: Bacteria > Bacteroidota > Bacteroidia > Flavobacteriales > Flavobacteriaceae > Flavobacterium. The sequence continues at coordinate 6,817 of JACMPO010000205.1, read as the reverse complement.
ATTAGAAAGTGAAAAAAACATAAAAATTGCATCGCTTCCAGCACCAGTTGCAAAATACGTTGCAGATAATCACAAGGGCAAAAAAATAACAGAAGCCTCAAAAATTAAGGATCGAAAAGGTGTGGTAACCTATGAAGCCGAAGTAAACGGAATGGATTTAATTTTTGATGCTAAAGGAAATTATATAAAATCTGTAAAAGATTAAAAATCAATTCAAAATAAAGTAACACTTATTTTTTATTAATTTCAGGAATGGTACAATTTAATAGTTGTACCATTTTTTTTGTTAAAATATTTTAATAATACAAATCAATCCCGAAGTTTCGTGACTAATTTCTATGTTAACCTCTAAATTTTTTAAACCATTTTTTTAAAATGTATGAATATTGCAACTTTCTGTAATAATTCTACAATTCTTTTTATCAAATATATTCCCAACTTTATACTATAATTTTAAGTAAAGAAAAAATGAAATCGAAGAATATTTTATCAGTTCACCATTCAGGCTCGGGTCACGAAATTCAAAAAAACAAATTGCAACGCTTGAGTAAAAAATCTATAGTAATCTTTGCGATAGTATTAGGATCAATTTTTACCTCTTTCAAAACAGCAACACAAAAAGATTCGGGAGCAAAACAAAATATTACCGAAGCAAAGCAAGATTTGCAAGAAACCAAAGTTGACAACGCTAACGAATGGTTAAAATTTAAAGCCGATTCGCAAGCCAAAATTTTGGATAACGAAAAACGCATTGCCGACTTGAAAGTTAAAATGAAAAAACCTGGTAATACATTTGACGGTTTGTATCGAACTAGAATTGAAAAACTCGAAGCCAAAAACTCCGAACTAAAATCGAAACTTAACAACTACGACGGCAACCAAACAGAGTGGAAAACATTCAAAAGCGATTTCAATCTAGATATGAAAGAAATCGGAAATAACATAAAAAATCTATTTAGGTAGAACATTTTTTTAAGGTTGATAATGCTAAAAAGCGAGAATAATATCTCGCTTTTTTTTGATTTTATATTAAATTCCTACAAGTTCAAAAATTTGTTTATTGAACTCAATATAATAATTCGTGCTAATTAGTGCAATTCGTGTTAAAAAAATATAATTCTATATAAAAAAATGCAAGCAAAACAAAAAATAATTGTCATTGGTGGCGGTTTCGCTGGCATTCAATTAGTGCGTCAATTGGACGAAAACTTGTTTGATGTTTTGTTAATTGATAAAATAAACCACCATCAATTTCAGCCTTTATTTTACCAAGTGGCTACTTCGCAACTCGAACCTTCGAGTATTTCTTTTCCGTTCAGAAACGTTTTTAAAGATAAAAAAAATCTTCAAATCAGGTTAAGCGAAGTGCTAAGTATCCATGAATCAAGCAACACTATTACTACAACTATTGGCGATTTTCCTTATGATTATCTGATACTTGCCATTGGTTGCAAAACTAATTTTTTTGGCAATCAAGAAATCGAAAAATGTGCTTTCACACTCAAAACAACTTATGACGCAATTACGATTAGAAACCATATTTTGCAAACATTCGAAAATATTATTTCTGCAGACGAGCATATAAAAGAAAGTTTGCTAAATCTCGTCATTGTAGGAGCTGGTCCCACTGGTGTAGAATTGGCGGGTGCATTTGCCGAAATAAGAAAAAATATTTTACCAAAAGATTATCCAGGAATCGATTTTTCGAAATTCAAAATAATTCTTGTCGAAGGAAGCAAAAATACGCTGAATTCTATGAGCGAAAACGCTAAAATTGCCTCTAGAAAATATCTTGACGAAATGGGCGTAATCATCATGACCGAAACCATTGTCAATCATTATGACGGTAAATTATTAACTCTAAAAAATGGGGATGTCATAAAAACCAAAACAGTTATTTGGGCAGCAGGCGTTACAGGAAATACCATTTTAGGATTACCAGAAATATATTACGCAAATTCAAATCGATTAAAAGTAAATCAATTGAATCAAGTTATTGGCTCAAAAAATATATTTGCTTTGGGCGATATTGCATTTATGGAAACCGAGAAATATCCAAAAGGGCATCCACAATTGGCTAATGTAGCCATAAATCAAGCCAAGAATTTAGCCCAAAATTTTAAACAGATTATTCTAAATAAATCAACTAACAATTTCGAATACAATGATTTGGGATCTATGGCAACAATTGGCAGGCACAAAGCTGTTGTCGATTTACCTTTTTTTAAATTCCAAGGTTATTTTGCATGGATTGTGTGGATGTTTTTGCATTTAATGCTGATTGTTAGTGTTCGAAATAAACTCATCATTTTCATTAATTGGGCATGGGCTTATTTTACAAAAGATACTTCTCTTAGATTGATTTTAAAACAAAAAGTAAAAAAATAAAAGAACAAAAGAATATGTCAAAAATAATAACCATAACATTCAGTCCAAGTATCGATAAAAGCGCAACTGTTTCTGCATTGGTTCCCGAAAAAAAAATGCGTTGTACAGCAACAAATTCAGAACCTGGTGGTGGAGGCATTAATGTAGCAAGAGTCATTACTAGATTGGGTGGCGATGTCAGAGCCGTTTTCCCTTTGGGCGGTTATACTGGAATGTTTTTTAATCATTTGTTGGAAAACGAAAAAGTACCCTTTATAAGTATTCAAACCAAAAAAGAGACTCGAGAAAATTTTGTAATTTTTGACGAATCGACTAATAAACAATTTCGATTTGGAATGCCTAGTAACGAGATTTTCGAAAACGAATGGAAGGCTTGTTTAAATGAAATTGAAAATCATAAAAACGCCGATTTTATAGTTGCCAGCGGAAGTTTGCCACCCGGAATTCCGATGGATATTTATGCCGAATTATCTAAGATTGCAAAATTAAATAATGCGAAATTCATTGTCGATACTTCGGGCGAAGCCTTAAAAAATGCCGTTGACGAAGGCGTTTATTTGCTAAAACCAAATCTCGAAGAATTAAGAATTTTATTAGATATTAAGGATTTAAAAATAGAAAAAATTGAAGTTCTAGTCAAAGCATTCATACAAATAAATAATATTGAAATTATTGTTGTTTCGCTTGGGGCAGCTGGTGCAATGCTAATTACAAAAAACGAATCAATAATCATAAAACCACCAAAAGTTGATGTGAAAAGTACTGTTGGTGCAGGCGATAGCATGTTAGCAGGAATTATTTATGGATTGTCGAATAATTTAAGTTTACGGGAATGTTTGCAATACGGAATCGCTTGTGGAACGGCAACTACTATGAATTTAGGTTCGGCATTGTGTGATAAAACAGACGTTGAAAAATTATTGAAACGTATTAAAATGACCTAAATAAATTATCAAAACTATACTATCTAAAATTACAATTTTATGGAAACTCCAACACCTAATTTATTTTGGCAATTTGATTCCAATTATTGGTTTCAAAAATTAAATAGTTCTCCAACTGGATTAACTCAAAATGCAGCTGATGCTATTTTTTTAAAATCTGATAATCATAAAAAAAATGATAGTTCACTTGTAAAAGATGTGAAACTTTTTTTCGGTCAATTCAAAAGTCCACTAATGCTTTTACTTATTGGTGCGGTATTGCTTTCGGCTTTTCTAGGAGATACATCTGATGTTGTTATTATACTTTTTATTGTTCTTTCAACGGGTTTATTGAGTTTTTTTCAAGAACGAAATGCGAGCAAAATTGTCGAAAAATTGCAATCATTAATTTCATTAAAAAGTAGTGTTTTTAGAGATGGAAAAATAGTAGAAATCAATTCTAAAAATGTAGTAGTTGGCGATGTATTGGCGTTCAAAGCAGGCGATATGATTCCTGCCGATTGCCTGCTTATTGATGCAAATGAATTGTTTGTAAATGAGGCTAGTTTAACTGGCGAATCGTATCCTACATTAAAATCTTTAGCAGTTTTAGACGAAAAAACAGAATTGTCTAAAAGAATAAATTGTCTATTTGAAGGAACAAATATAGTTAGTGGATCAGCAAAAGCACTAGTGATTGCAACAGGAAATGATACAATTTTTGGAAATATTGCCCAAAGTACCAACAAAAAATTTGAAACAACTTTTGAAAAAGGTATCAAAGATTTCGGTTATTTTTTGATGAAAATAACGTTGGTGCTATCGATATCTATATTGATAATAAACTTAATAAATCATAAAAGTGCCATTGAATCTGCACTTTTTGCATTAGCATTAGCAGTTGGTATGGCACCAGAATTATTACCTGCGATTACAACAATCGCCATGAGTGCTGGTGCAAAAAGAATGTTAGAAAAAAAAGTTATTGTAAAAAAATTGGCTTCCATTCAAAATCTAGGCGAAGTAAATTTATTATGTACAGACAAAACAGGTACAATTACAGATGGTATTATTGAAATTTCTGGCATCGTTAATAGTTTTGGACAAGAAAACGACTATGTAAAACAATTAGCATTTTGGAATGCCACTTTTGAAACGGGTTATTCAAACCCAATTGATGATGCGTTGAAAAAGTTAAAAATAGTAACTAATATAAGTTCAAAAAAAATTGGTGAAGTTCCATACGATTTTATCAGAAAGAGATTGAGTATTGCCATAAATACAGAAACAGAAAACATACTTATTACAAAAGGTGCGTTTACACAAATTTTAAGTATTTGCACTAAAATTAAAATCAGCGATACAATTATTGAAGAAATTACACCACATAAATCAGCATTAGAAAAAAAGTTTGAAGAATTTGGCACCAATGGACTCAGAGCGATAGGCATTTGTTATAAAATAATTATTTCAAACACTATTTCAAAAAATGATGAAACAGAAATGATTTTTGCAGGATTTATTTTACTTCAAGATCCAATAAAAGTTGGAATCATTGACACAATCAACGAATTAAAAAAATTAAAAGTCGGTTTGAAAATAATTACGGGCGATAATAAAAATGTAGCCAAATCGATTGCTTTGAAAATTGGAATTACTAATCCTTTTATACTTTCAGGTTCAGAAGTTTTCAATACAAGTACTGCTGCATTGTATCAATTAGTAAAAAAAACGCACATTTTTGCCGAAGTTGAACCACAACAAAAAGAACGCATCATTTTGGCTCTCAAAAAAACGTACACCGTTGCCTACATGGGCGATGGCATCAATGATGTATCTGCAATTAACGCCGCAGATGTGGGTATTTCTGTAGAAAACGCAGTAGATGTTGCCCGTGAAGCAGCCGATTTTGTCCTGATGGAAAAAAATTTAATGGTTTTGGTTGACGGGATAATTGAAGGTCGAAAAACATTTTCCAATACTTTAAAATATATATTTATAAATACAGGATCCACTTTTGGCAATATGTTTAGTGTAGCCATTGCATCACTGCTATTGCCATTTTTACCCATGATGCCCAAACAAATTTTGTTGATGAATTTCATTACTGATTTTCCATTTCTTACCGTTGCATCAGATAATGTTGATGAACAGCAATTAGATCGACCAGGAAAATGGGATTTAAAATTTATTCGTAACTATATGATTGTGTTCGGAATACACAGTTCTATTTTTGATATAATTACTTTTGTAACACTATTGTATGTCTTGAAAGTTAAAGAATCAGAATTTCAAACGGGTTGGTTTATTGAGTCTATTTTGACCGAACTTTTCATTTTATTTATCATCAGAACACATAAAAATTTCTTTAAAAGTAAACCGGGTAAGTATCTTTTTATTTTGAGTTTCCTTGGATTAATATTGACACTTGCATTGCCATATTTACCATTTGCTCCTAATTTAGGATTGTCGCCATTACCGATTTTAAATTTATGCTATATACTTGGAATAGTGACTTTGTATATCATAACTGCCGACTTACTTAAAGTTTGGTTTTTTAAAAAATACCGAAGTAAATAAAATTAAAAATAAATAAACCATGAAAAACATCTCACAAGTATTAGATTTATTAGGTTCAGACAAAGATTTATTATTAAACCATATTTGTAAAACCATTCCAAAAGAAACGCTTCATTTACCAAATCCAGATCATCTTGATGATTGCTTTTTATCGAGTAATCGCAACAATCAAACAATTAAAAGTTTGAATCAATTGTACCAACACGGGCGACTTTCTAATACAGGTTATCTATCGATTTTGCCAGTTGACCAAGGAATTGAACATACCGCTGGAAGTGCATTTGCACCGAATCCTATGTATTTTGATCCCGAAAATATTATCAAACTGGCTATTGAATCGGGTTGCAATGCGGTGGCTTCAACAATGGGCGGATTGGCGATGTTATCTAGAAAATACGCTCATAAAATTCCGTTTATTGTTAAAATAAACCACAACGAATTGATGACGTATCCCAACAAATTCGACCAAATTATGTTTGGTAGCGTTCGTGATGCTTGGAATATGGGTGCTGTGGCAGTAGGAGCAACGGTTTATTTTGGCTCCAAAGAATCAGATAGACAAATAATTGAAGTTGCAAAGGCATTCGAAGAAGCCCACAGTTTAGGAATGGCGACTATTTTGTGGTGTTATACCCGAAACGATGCTTTTGTAAAAGACGGCATCGATTATCATACGGCAGCCGATTTGACAGGACAAGCTAATTATCTAGGTGTTTCGCTTCAAGCCGATATTATTAAACAAAAATTACCCACAAATAATGGTGGATTCACAGCCCTAAAGTTTGGCAAAACCAATCCAGAAATGTATACCAAATTGAGTTCAAATAATCCAATAGATTTATGCCGATATCAAGTCGTTAATTGTTATTCGGGTCGAATTAACTTGATAAATTCTGGTGGGGAATCAACAGGTAAAACCGATTTGA
>JACMPO010000030.1 GCA_014377455.1 Flavobacterium sp. | reverse complement strand
TCCCAAACCGAGAAAAATGTTGGGGATTTTAATAAAGTAACTTCATTTGATCAGATAGATGTTTTGTTAATAAAATCAGATGAAAATAAAATTATTTTAGAAGGCAATGATTCTGAAAGTGTAGAACTTGTAAATAAAAATGGAGAGTTAAAAATTAGAATGCCATTAACTAAATTATTGTCTGGCGATAATGTTTCAGCAACGGTTTATTATAAAGATATTAATGCTGTTGAAGCCAATGAAGGTTCAAGAATTGCTAGTGAATCAGTAATAAAATCCATATCTTTTGATATTATTGCAAAAGAAGGATCTGAAATTAATATCAAATTAATGGTAGATAAATTAACTGCAAGGGTATCTAATGGATCTAAAATAATAATATCAGGCAAGGCTTCCAATCAAGATATATTAGTAAATTCTGATGGAAATTTTGAAGCTGAAAAGTTGGTTACGAGTCAAACTACCATAACATCAAATGCTGGTGGCGAAGCATTTATATTTGCTACAAACCTTGTTGATGCAAAAGTTCGCGCTGGTGGAAAAATACTTATATTTGGTAAACCAAAGCAAATAAGCCAAAAAATAATTGCTGGCGGAACAATAGAGGAAGTTAACAAATAGTCGAGCAGTTACAGGTTTGGTAATGTTAATCAAGAGTTTTAATTAATGTTTGATAGCAAATAATAAATTATTTTTTATATTTGATTATCAACTTGAAATAAAACAATCTTGAACATAAACGATATTCTATCCGCTATTCCTTGGGGAATTTTACTTTCATTTACCATAGGACCAGTTTTTTTTATACTGCTCGAAACAGGAATTACCAAAGGTTTTCGTGCTGCAATGACTTTTGATTTAGGTGTTGTTTTTGCTGATGTTTTTTTTATTTTAATAGCGTATTTTAGTACAAATCAACTCTTACAAAAACTTAAGAACGATCCTAGTCTATTTATTTTTGGAGGTGTAATTATGTTAAGTTTTGGGATTATTTCGTTCATAAAAGAAAAAAAATCTTTTAAAAAAGTAAGCGAAGAGGTAATAGATGATGATACGATTCAGGTAAATAATTATATTGAACTTTTTTTCAAAGGATTTCTTTTAAATTTTATAAATATTGGAGTTTTAGGTTTTTGGCTTGGTATAATTATTGTTTTTGGACCAAAACTAAATATGGAAACCCACAGAATTATATTATTTATATCCACAATCATAATAACTTACGTACTTGTTGATATACTAAAAATAAATGTTGCAAAACAATTAAAATCGAGGTTAACTCCTTATAATATTTATAAAATAAAAAGAGTTATCAGTGTTATTTTAATGATTTTTGGAACATTTTTAATGTGCCAAGGATTTTTCCCAAACGAAAAAGAAATGATTAAGCAAAAGCTCGCTAAGGAATTTAAAAAATAAAACAATCAAGTTATTGTTTAATTAATCTTTTATATATATTTGCATTCCGCTGAAATGGCGTCGTGGCCGAGTGGCTAGGCTGGGCTCTGCAAAAGCTCCTACTCCGGTTCGAATCCGGACGATGCCTCTGAAAACCTTCAAGATATCTTGAAGGTTTTTTTTATTAAATTTTTAGAAAAAATTAATTAAACTTTTTAATAACCTAGATTAAAGTAGAATGTTCTTCTTAAAAGTAGAAATACTTTATTATTAAGTATATCTACTTTTTTGATTTACTTTTATTAAAAATTATGTAAATAATCATCAAAATTAAAACGATATTAATTAGGGGTGAAAAATATGATCTAATTTCTCGAATAATATCTGTTGTTAAAATTATCACCAATTTATAAATTAAGCTTTAACCTTTTCCATTACTATAGTAACCGCTTTAACATCACCACCAATAGGCGGATTTAGTTTTGAAACAGCTACTTTTGCAAGGTTAACAACGTTAATTTCAGCAAAAATTCTTTCTAAAATTCGTTTCGCCACATGTTCCAATAATTTAGATCGAATTGCCATTTCTTCTTCTACAATTTTATTTAATAGTACATAATCAACCGTATCATTCAAGTCATCAGATAGTGCTGATTTCGTTAAATCGGTTTTGACCTTTAAATCCACACGGTAATCTGAACCAATTTTCGATTCTTCTAGCAAACAACCATGATAAGAATAAATCCTGATATTTTGTAATTTTATTGTTCCCATTTAAAAAAGGTATTTAGTTATGAGTTTATGAGGTAATATAAAAAAGAACATTTATAAACTTATAAACTTATTCACTTATAAAGTCTTTTTCTATCTTTGTTAAAATTACAAAATTATATGTCAACAGAAGAAAAGTCTTTAAATTTTATAGAACAAATCATTGAAGAAGATTTAAAAAACGGATTATCTAAAGATAAACTGCGTTTTCGATTTCCGCCTGAACCTAACGGATATTTACACGTTGGTCATGCGAGTGCTATTTGTTTGAATTTTGGTTTAGGAATAGATTATAATGCGCCAGTAAATTTGCGTTTTGATGATACTAATCCTGCAAAAGAAGAACAGGAATTTGTTGATGCCATAAAAAAAGATGTAGAATGGCTTGGTTACCAATGGGATACTGAATGTTATGCATCGGATTATTTTCAACAATTATACGATTGGGCAGTTGAATTTATCAAAAACGGAAAGGCTTATGTAGATAGTCAAACTTCCGAAGAAATGGCAATTCAAAAAGGAACACCTACAACTCCTGGAACCGATTCGCCTTACAGAAATCGCTCGGTTGAAGAAAATTTAGACTTATTTGAACGAATGAAAAACGGAGAATTTCCAAACGGAACACATATTCTTCGTGCCAAAATAAGTATGGGTGCCAATAATATGTTGATGCGTGATCCAATTATGTATCGAATTTTACACTCACATCATCACAGAACAGGTGATAATTGGTGTATTTACCCAATGTATGACTGGGCTCATGGAGAAAGTGACTATTTAGAACAAATTTCACATTCATTTTGTACACTTGAATTTTTACCTCACAGAGAATTATACGATTGGTTTTTAAATCAGATTTATAATAGTAATAAAGTTCGACCAAAACAAAGAGAATTTGCACGTAGAAACCTTTCACACACTGTAGTTTCTAAACGGAAATTATTACAATTAGTTCAAGAAAAGCATGTTACATCTTGGGATGATCCTCGAATGAGTACTATTTCTGGAATGCGAAGACGCGGTTATACTCCAGCTTCCATCCGGAATTTTGCTAATACAATCGGAATTGCAAAACGAACCAATTTGATTGATGTTTCGCTTTTAGAATTCTGTATTCGTGAAGATTTAAATAAAACAGCACCTAGAGTAATGGCAGTTTTAAATCCGGTGAAGTTGGTAATTACAAATTATCCAGAAGGAAAAGAAGAAAGTTTAGAAGCCGAAAATAGTCAAGAAGATGCTAGTTTAGGTTTCCGTCAAGTGCCATTTTCTAGAGAATTATTTATCGAAAGAGAAGATTTTCAGGAAGAAGCCAATAAAAATTTTTTTCGCTTGACTTTAGGCACAGAAGTACGTTTGAAAAACGCTTATATCATTAAAGGAGAAAGTGTTATAAAAGATTCTGAGGGAAATATCACAGAAATTCATTGTACGTATGACGAAGATTCTCGTAGCGGAAGCGGAACAGAAGCTAGTCAAAGAAAAGTAAAAGGAACAATTCATTGGGTTTCTATTCAACATGCAATAGAAGCCGAAGTTCGCATGTATGACAGACTTTTCACACACGAAAATCCTGATGGCGATAAAGATGTAGATTTTAAAGAATACATCAATCCAAATTCGCTTGAAGTAATTAAAGGATATTTAGAACCAAGTTTAGCTACTGCAAAAGATGGCGATCGTTTTCAATTTCAACGCTTGGGATATTATTGTGTTGATAAAGATTCTTCAGCCAAAAAATTGGTTTTTAATAAAACAGTTGGCTTAAGAGATACTTGGGCAAAAGTTATCGAGCAATGATATTTTGTATTCCATTTATGGATATTTATAAGTCTAGATATTTTTCTTAAGTTTTTCCATGATAATAGATAACTATTTGTAGTAAATGATAATAAAAAAACGTCAACGAATGTGATTAAATAGTTTTTACTTTCTTAATTGAATTTTTAATTAAAATATTTATTACTTTTATTTAAAATTAATTACAATTATCATGTCAAAAAATAGTGGAAACAGCGCATTAGCACTTTTACTTGGTGCTGGTATTGGAGTTGGACTTGGAATTTTATTTGCTCCCGAAAAAGGTTCAAAAACTAGAGAAAAACTTAAAGGAACTTACGATGGTTTAAAAGATGAAGCTAAATCGAAGTGGGACACAGTAGCAAAACGAAGTAAAGAAAAATTTTCGGAAGGAAAACAAGGTTTTAAAGAATCTGTTGACGGTATTCTTTCAAGTTCTAGTTATAAAGCCGAAGATGCTATAGTTTATCTTGAAGAAAAATTAGAGCAATTAAAGAAACAAAACGCCAAATTTCAAAAGTAATGGCATTTGAAGAATTAAAAGAAAATACTGATGCCGTTCAAGAAAACGCCAAAAAGTATATTGAAGGCAGTTTAGCTTATTATAAACTTTGGGGTTTTAAAGTGGCGATGAAATCCACAACGTTAATTTTAAAATTCAGTTTAATTGTATTTTGTTTTGCGTTTGTATTGTTTTTTCTTTCTATTTCTGGTGCTTTTGCACTTGGAAAAATGTTCAATAATTATGCTATCGGATTTTTAATAATTGCAGGAATTTATTTTGTTTTGGGACTATTAGTGTTTTTAATAAAAGACAAATCGATAGAAAAGCCTATTTTAGAGAAATTTTCGGATATATTTTTTAATAATTAATTTATGACAACTCGAAAATATTCTTCTTACGAACAAATAGAAAAAGAGCTGGAAATTTTAAATCTCGAAAAGGAGATTCATTATCAAAAACTGTTAATTAGTATTGATAAAACTAAAGAGTATATATTGCCCTCACAAACAATTTCCGTACTTGGTGATGTATATCAAAAAGCATTTTCAGGTACTTATGGAACATTACTTAGGCTTGCAATACCGTATATTTTTAAATGGTTTATAAACAAAAAAAGAGGCAATTAAGCCTCTTTTTTATTGATATTCAATTATTATTTTTGTGTTTCATTTCCGTTATCTGAAGTATCTGATGGATTGTAATCTAACGAAGAGTGATTTCCAGTTTTTTTAACTCGTGGTGCTTGTTTTTTCATTTGCTCGCCAATAATATTTGATGCTGTAAAACTTGTAACCATATTATTTAGCATATCACTTGCTGCTTGAGGCGAATTAGGAAGCAAAATTAAGTTTGAATTTGTATCTGCTCCAATAGCTTGTAATGTATCATAATGCTGAGTAATTACTATCAACGCCGAGGCTTCTTGGGAATTAATCCCTACCGCATTTAAAACTTCAACACTTTCCACTAAACCTTTAGCAATTTCTCGTCGTTGATCTGCAATTCCTTGACCTTGCAATTTTTTACTTTCTGCTTCTGCTTTAGCTTTAGCAACTATTCTTATTCGTTGTGCCTCACTTTCAAAAGTAGCTGCAGTTTTTTCTCTTTCGGCTGCGTTAATTCTATTCATGGCATTTTTTACTTGAATATCTGGATCAATATCCGTTACCAAAGTATTGATAATATCGTAACCGTAAGTCATCATCGCCTCGTTCAATTCCCTTTTTACAGCTACAGCAATGTCGTCTTTTCTTAAAAAAACGTCATCTAAAATCAATTTTGGAACTTCGGCACGAACAACATCAAATACATAAGCAGTAATTTGATCGTGAGGATATTCTAATTTATAAAAAGCTTCGTAAACATGTTCTGGAATTACTTTAAACTGAACAGAAACTTTCATTTTCACAAACACATTATCTTTAGTTTGTGTTTCTATCATAATGTCTAGTTGCTGAATTTTTAAGTTTACGCGACCCGCAATTCTGTCAATTAAAGGAGTTTTTAGTTGCAAACCAGAATTTCTGATGCTTGTAAATTTACCAAACCGTTCAATAACAACTGCCGTTTGCTGTTTGACAGTGAAAAAAGAGGAAAAGAAAATAATTAAGCCAAAAATCACTAAAACAATAAATAATGCTTCCATAAATATATTTTTTAAGGTTATGTGGTTGTTATACGATAAAAATGTATGTTTGTTACAAATTAATCTTTTAATAATGAAGAATTTATTTTCAGTATGTTTAGTTATTTGTATCACCACAATTGGCTTTGCTCAATATGGTTATAGAGATGGAAACCGAATTGGAATTTCTGGAGGTTTATCACAATCTACACTTTATGCGTCAAATTTTGCATCAAAACCAGGCATAGGATATGGTGGTGGACTTTCGGTAAGAGGAAACTATTATAATAATTGGAGCATGGTTTACGGCATGCAATTTTTTATTAATACATTTTCATTAGAATCTACAAAAGCCCTTCAAAATAAAGATACTGAATTTAGTTTATCAGGATTTCAACAACGACTTTTATTGAGTTACAACATTGTTAAAGATCATGTTTCAGTAGATTTCGGACCTGTTTTACAAATAAATGGCAAAATGACTGTAAAATCTGATGATGAGAAAAATATATTAAAAGGAACTTTGCTTCAGGCTAACCAAATAGTAGATGTAGGCAACATAAACGGAAATTTTTATCTCGGTTTTTCAGCAGGTTCAAAAGTAGTGCGGGGAATTATTTTTTATCAATATGGTTTTACAAACATATTTGGAAAACTCAATAGTGATGATGCACTATTGATTTTAAATGGGAATCAAAAGTTTAAAGGAAACTTAGGTACTCTAGGAGTCCAGATAATCTTTAATTTGTAAAAATGAGTAAAATGAAGATTTTTTATACATTCACTTTACAACATTCAACCTTGAAATCTAATTTCTATGAAATTAATACGTTTGTTTTATTTGATTATTATTGTTTCATGTAGTGCTTTCGCTCAAGATAAAATTGTTTTAAAAGACGGTTCGAGTATTATTCCATTAAAAGAAACTATCGAAATTGTTGTTAAAGGTAAAAAGGTGAAATATCAATTACCTGGCGAAAAAGGGTCAAAACATGTTGGATTTAGCGACTTGGATTATGTCAGCACAGAAGGAAAGTTATTAAAATCATTCAAATTAAATAATCCTAATAAAGTTAAAACTAAAGCAGACTTAAAATTCACTTATTTTATATTGATTGAAACAGATAAATACAAACTTATTAGCATAGCAATATATTATGATTTATCACAAAGTACCAAAGAAATTATTTATTCATTAATAATAGATAATGATAATAATGTTGTAGCTGATTTATCATTTATCTGTTCTGAATTCAATCAAAAAATTTATCAGGATCAAAAAAATGCTATTGTTTTAGTACGAAAATATTTTGGTAGTTTAAAGCCCGAAATGGATGCTCTTACTGCAAATGAGCAAGAAGTAAGTGTATATTTTAAAGCAGTTCAATACAGAAAATATAACTAGAACTATATTAAAAAAACCCTGAATGTCAGAGCTTTTTTTCTATAAACTTGCAATCGCATTTTCCAATCGCTTAATAGTTTCATCTTTTCCAATCAATTCTACAATATCAAAAAGATGAGGACCTTTTAAAGCGCCAACCAAACTCAATCTAAATGGTTGCATTACTTTTCCCATTACAATTTCGTTTTTTGTCATCCAATCTTTTACAATCGTTGCAATATTTACTGATGTAAAATCTCCAATATTTTCTAAAACCGAAATCAATTGTTGCATTAAATTTGGTGTTTCTTCTTTCCAATTCTTAGCTGCTTTTTCATCATAAGATGTTGGAGCTACGAAGAAATAATCAGCCAATTCCCAGAAATCTGAAACAAAATTAGCGCGTTCTTTTATGGAAGAAATTATTTTGACAAGCGTTGTATAATCTACATCAATTCCTTTTTCATAAACAATAGGAGCGAAGGCTTTTGCCAAATCTTCATCACTTTGTTTTTGTAAATACTGATGATTAAACCATTTATTTTTTTCAGGATCAAATTTTGCTCCAGCTTTATGAACTCTAGTCAAATCAAACTTTTCAGTCAATTCTTCTAATGAAAAAATTTCTTGTTCAGTTCCGTCATTCCAACCCAATAATGCTAAAAAGTTAACCACAGCTTCTGGAAAATAGCCATTTTCTCTGTAGCCAGATGAAATTCCTTCATCCGTTTTAGCTTCGTTCTGTTCGCCTAAGGCTCGAGTCCATTCTAAAGGAAACACCGGAAATCCCATTTTGTCTCCATCGCGTTTTGATAATTTTCCGTTTCCGATTGGTTTTAAAATCAATGGTAAATGTGCAAATTCAGGTGCGTCCCAACCAAATGCTTTGTACAATAAACTATGTAACGGCATTGATGGTAACCATTCCTCACCACGAATTACATGTGAAGTTTCCATTAAATGATCGTCTACAATATTGGCTAAATGATAAGTCGGCATTCCGTCTGCCTTAAATAAAACTTTATCGTCTAATAAATTAGTTTCAAATTTAATATCGCCACGAATAATGTCGTGCAAGTGTAACGTTTCGTTTACTGGAGTTTTAAATCTAATTACATAATCTTCACTAGCTGTAATTCGTTTATCGGTTGCCTCTGTTGAAATTACTAAAGAAGTATCTAATTTTTCACGATTGTGCCAGTTATAAATAAACGTTTTTCCATCGGCTTCGTGTTGTTTTCTGTGTACATCTAAAGCTTCAGCGGTGTCAAATGCATAATATGCCCAACCTGAATTTACCAATTGATCCGCATATTGTTTGTACAGTTCTTTTCGTTCCGATTGACGGTAAGGTCCAAATTTTTCGTTTTTTCCAACAGTTTCACTAGGTGAAATTCCTAACCATTCTAGCGCTTCAAGTATATATTCTTCTGCTCCAGCAACAAAACGATTTTGATCGGTATCTTCAATTCGTAAATAGAAAACACCGTTATTTTTCTTTGCAAATAAATAATTAAACAAAGCAGTTCTTACGCCGCCAATATGTAATGGTCCTGTCGGACTTGGTGCAAAACGCACACGAACTTGTTTAGACATTTTTGATAAATTTTATGCAAAGATAATTAGAAGTTGGGATTTGAATTGAAAATTTCGTTTAGCAAAGAATTAATTTTTATTCTAACTAGAAATTATTACTTTTATAGGTTATAAATAAATGATTAACAATTTTGGAAAATCAGAATATAATTTACGATAAACTCGAACAGTTTATTAAGAAGTTTTACACAAACGAACTGCTACGAGGAACCATTTTTTTTGTCGGAATTGGTTTGATTTATTTTCTATTCACGCTTTTTGTAGAATATTTCCTTTGGTTAAAACCTACTTCCAGAACCATTTTGTTTTGGACGTTTATTGTCGTGGAACTTTTCTTGTTGTTGCGATTTATTTTGTTTCCAATCTTTAAATTATTCAAACTTCAAAAAGGAATTAATTACAACGATGCTTCCAAAATTATCGGAAACCATTTTAACGAAGTAGGCGATAAGCTTACCAATTTTTTACAATTATCAAGAGATTCTGATAGTCATCAGAAAAATTCAGAATTGCTTTTGGCTTCTATAGATCAAAAAGCAAATACACTACAACCAGTTCCTTTTGGAAACGCGATTAATTTTGGAACAAATAAGAAATTTTTGCCTTTAGCGATTATTCCAATTTTGTTTTTTGCTTTCTTTTATTTAAGTGGAAACAGTAATTTTATATCTCAAAGTTTCAATCGTGTGGTACATTATAAACAACAATTTTTGCCGCCAGCACCATTTGAATTCCAACTTTTAAATAAAAATTTACAAACCGAACAAAACCAAGATTTTCTTTTAAAAGTCAAAACCCTTGGTAAAGTTGTTCCTGAAAATGCTATGATTTTCATTGGTAACGAAAGTTATTTCATGGAAAGTAATAAAGCTGGAGAATTCCAATTCGTGATTCCGAAGCCTAAAGAAAATTTAGAATTCCATATTGAAGCAAACGATGTTTCTTCTCATGAATATGAATTGAATGTCGTAACTGTTCCATCGATTGCTAATTTTGAAATGGTTTTAAATTTTCCAGGATATCTAAATAAAAAATCAGAAGTCATTAAAGGAACAGGAAATGCAGTACTTCCAGAAGGAACTCGTGTAACTTGGACAATGAATACGTTAGCAACTCAAAAAGTTGAATGGTTGGATGCTTCTGCAAAGTATTCATTTGCTAAACAAGATAATCAGTTTTTATTGTCTAAAAATATAGTTCAAAATACAGATTATCAAATTGTTACTTCTAATACTAAGGTTCAGAATTATGAGAAGTTAAATTATCAGATTTCTGTTGTTAAAGACCAGTTTCCATCGATTTCTGTAGGAAACGCACCAGATAGCCTTAAAATTGAAAAAAACTATGTTTTAGGACAAGTTTCTGATGATTACGGACTTTCTAAATTGCAAGTAGTTTATTATCCAAAAGACAAACCTAAT
This sequence comes from Flavobacterium sp., assembly GCA_014377455.1. Lineage (GTDB taxonomy): Bacteria > Bacteroidota > Bacteroidia > Flavobacteriales > Flavobacteriaceae > Flavobacterium. The sequence continues at coordinate 23,431 of JACMPO010000030.1, read as the reverse complement.
TTGTCTAAACGTGGAACAATTGCTGTGAAGCGTGATGTGTATGATCAATTTGTTTTTGCTTTTCCAAGTAATCTTCCTGTTGAAGAAGGTGTTTCTTATGAATATTATTTTGAAATTTTTGATAATGATGCTTTGCATAATTTCAAAAGCACAAAATCATCGGTATTCTCAAATAGAATATCCACTGAAACTGAAAAAGAAGATCAAGTGTTGCAACAGCAAAATGATAATATAAATTCATTAGAAAAATCTTTAAAAACTCAAGACAAGCAATTGAATGAAATGGAGAAATTGCAAAAAATGGGTAAAGAGAAAGATAACTTAGAATTCAAAGAACAACAAAAAGTAAATGATTTTCTTGACAAGCAAAAGAAGCAAGATGAAACGATGAAGAATTTTGCTGAGAAAATGAAAGAGAATCTCGATAAAGTCAAAACCGAAAAGAAAGATGAAGTAAAAGAAATTCTAAAAGATAGATTGGAGAAAGTTGATAAAGATTTAGAAAAGAATAAAAAACTTTTAGAGGAACTTCAAAAGCTTAATGAGAAATTAGAGAAAGATGAGTTGTTTGAGAAAATTGACAAACTTAAACAACAAAGTAAAAACCAAACAAAGAGTTTGCAACAATTAGTCGAGCTTACTAAGAAATATTATGTCGAAAAGAAAGCTGAACAAATTGCAGATAAATTAGATAAACTTTCTGAAAAGCAAGACAAATTATCGGATAACGAAAAAGAAAATTCTACCCAAAAACAAGAAGAAATCAATAAGGAATTTGATAAGATTCAAGAGGAATTAAAAGATTTAGAAAAGGATAATAAAGAATTAAAAATGCCAGTTGAACTTCCAGATACAGCTCCTAAAGAGAAAAGTATTGACGAAGATTTAAAGAAAGCATCAGATGAATTAAAGAAAGATTCTAAAGCTGGAGCAAAACCTAAGCAAAAAAGTGCTTCTAAGAAAATGAAGCAAATGAGTATGGACATGCAATCTAGTATGGAAGGTGGAGAAATGGATCAAATGGAAGAAGATGTTGCCATGTTGCGTCAAATTTTGGATAATTTATTAGCTTATTCGTTCTCACAAGAAGATGTGATGAAGCAATTTAAAGGTTTAAAAAGAGGGTCACCATCATTTAATAAAAATTTAAAAATACAACAAGATTTAAAACAACAGTTTAAACATGTAGATGATTCACTTTTTGCACTTTCACTTCGAAATCCTAAAATAGCTGAAGAAGTAACAACTGAGATTGGTAATGTTCAATATAATGTCGATAAAGCCATTGAAACGTTAGCTGATGCAAATGTTCCAAAAGGAATTTCATATCAGCAGTTTGCAACCAGCGCAAGCAACAAACTTGCCGATATGTTAGCCGAAACGCTAACTAATATGCAAATGTCTTTATCAATGTCTGGATCTGGTAAAGGAAAAGGGAAACCATCACCGGGAAAAGGTTCTGGTTCAGGAATGCAATTACCTGATATTATTAAAAAACAAGAAGGACTTGCAGAAAAAATAAAAGATGGCTTGAAGCCTGGAAAAAAACCTGGTGACAAACCTGGTGACGCTAAGGATGGTGATAAACCTGGAGGTAAAGACGGAAAAGGTAAGACAGGAAAAGATGGAAAGCCTGGATCCAGCGGAAGTGGTCAAGGCGAAAATGATAGTCAAAATGGACCTGATGGCGAAAACGATGCAAAAGCAATAATGGAAATTTATAAAGAGCAACAGCAATTACGCGAAGCATTACAAAACGAATTAAATAAACAGGGTTTAGGAGGTCAAGGTCAGAATGCTTTAGACCAGATGAAACAAATTGAAAAGCAACTTTTAAATAAAGGTTTTAATAACGAAACATTGCAACGCATTTTAAATTTGAAATATGAAATGCTTAAACTCGATAAAGCAGTTCAACAGCAAGGTGAGGAGAAAAAAAGGCAATCAGAAACTAATAAAAAGGAATTTAACAACACTTCAAATGCCTTGCCAGCAAAATTAAAAGATTATTTGAATAGTGTTGAGATTTTAAACAGACAAACAGTACCTTTGCGAGCATATTTCAATAAAAAGGTTCAAGAATATTTTAAAGGTAATGATTAGTTTTAACTACGAAACAGATTTTATTCTCTCTGATGAAATTCAAATAAGTTCTTGGCTTTCAGATGTTATATTATCTGAAGACAAACAAGAAGGTGAAATTAACTTTGTTTTTTGTGATGATAATTATCTTTTAAATATAAATGAGAAATATTTAAAGCATGATACTTTAACAGATATTATTTCTTTTGATTACAGTATCGGAAATGAACTCCATGGTGATGTGTTTATATCTGTTGAAAGAGTTACGGAAAATGCAATTGAATTTAATGTCACTTTTAAAGACGAACTTTTAAGAGTTTTATCTCACGGCATCTTGCACTATTGCGGTTTTAAAGATAAGTCTGTCCCAGATATTGAAATAATGAGAATGAAAGAGGATGAAAAAATATTGATGTTCCACGTGAAACATCATGACTAAATCCCTTATTTAATTTTAGTGTTCCACGTGGAACCAAACATAATATGATTCCAAATGTTTAATGTTTATGATGTAATAATTGTAGGTGCGGGCCATGCAGGTTGTGAAGCTGCTGCAGCATCGGCTAACTTAGGTTGCTCAACACTGCTTGTTACTATGAGTTTGCAAAATATCGCACAAATGTCATGCAATCCAGCAATGGGTGGCATTGCTAAAGGACAAATTGTTCGTGAAATAGATGCACTTGGCGGTTACTCCGGAATTGTGTCCGATAGAACTGCTATTCAATTTAAAATGCTGAATAAATCTAAAGGTCCTGCTATGTGGTCTCCTCGAGTACAATCTGATAGAATGAGGTTTTCAGAGGAATGGAGATTGATGTTAGAAGCAACTCAAAATTTGGATTTCTATCAAGAAATGGTAAGTGGGTTAATAATTAAAAACGGAAAAGTAGATGGAATTAAAACATCATTAGGGTTAGAAATAAAAGCAAAATCGGTAGTTTTAACAAATGGTACTTTTCTAAATGGTTTAATACACATCGGCGAAAAACAATTTGGTGGAGGAAGAGCAGGCGAGAGTGCAGCTTATGGAATAACAGAAGATTTAGTTAACGCAGGTTTTGAAGCTGGTAGGATGAAAACTGGAACGCCACCTAGAGTTGACGGTAGATCATTAGATTTTTCTAAAATGAAAGAGGAAGCTGGAGATATTAATCCAGATAAATTTTCATATTCTGACGTTACTAAACCGTTAACCCATCAACGTTTATGTCATATGACTTATACTTCAATAAATGTTCATGATATTTTGAGAGAAGGTTTTGATCGATCTCCGATGTTTAATGGAAGAATTAAATCTCTTGGCCCAAGATATTGTCCATCAATAGAGGATAAAATAAATCGGTTTGCAGATAAAGAAAGACATCAATTGTTTGTTGAGCCAGAAGGTTGGAATACTTGTGAGGTTTACGTAAACGGTTTCTCAACATCGTTACCCGAAGACATTCAATTTAAAGCATTGCGTCAGGTAGAAGGCTTTGAAAAAGTAAAATTCTTCAGACCTGGTTACGCTATTGAATATGATTATTTTCCGCCAACGCAATTAAAACATACTCTAGAAACTAAACTAGTAGATGGATTGTATTTTGCTGGTCAAATTAATGGAACCACGGGTTACGAAGAAGCTGCATCTCAAGGAATGATGGCTGGTATAAATGCAGCTTTGAAAGTACAGGAAAAAGATTCTATGATTTTGAAACGTGACGAGGCATATATTGGTGTTTTGATAGACGATTTAATTACTAAAGGAACAGAAGAACCTTACAGAATGTTTACTTCAAGAGCTGAATACAGAACGTTGCTTAGGCAAGATAACGCAGATGAAAGACTAACCCCAAAAGCTTATGCTATAGGTTTAGCATCTCAAAATAGAATGAATCGAATGGAAAAAAAGTTTGCATCATCACATAAACTGGTCGAATTTTTTAAAGAAACAAGTGTAACTTTAGATGAGGCAAATCCTATTTTAGAATCAAAGGAAAGTTCTCAAATTACACAATCGGATAAAATGTTTAAAATATTTTCAAGACCACAGGTTAATTTAGATGATTTTTTGAAATTTGAAAAGGTCAAAAATTATGTCGAGGAGAATAATTTTGATCGAGAAATTTTAGAGCAAGCTGAAATTCAAGTAAAATATTCAGGTTATATCGAAAAAGAACGAAATAATGCTGAAAAATTAACTAGACTGGAACATGTAAAAATCCCGGAAGACTTTGATTACGAGAAAATTAAATCAATGTCGATAGAAGCAAAGCAAAAATTAACTAAAATAAGACCCATTACTATTTCGCAAGCATCAAGAATTAGCGGTGTTTCACCAAGTGATATTTCAGTTTTATTAATTTATATGGGACGATAATATTAATTTTTTTGTTGTCAAACATTAATTATATAAAATCTGATTTTAATTTGTTCCACGTGAAACAAGCTTTCCCAACATCAATAAAACAACATCATTTAATGGATATTTCAAATTTAAAACCTTTTTTAAAAGTTAAAGATCATTCTGTATCACAAGAAACTTTTGAGCTTTTTTATGATAATAATCTAGACATGTTAATTACGCATCCACAACCAAGTTTTGAATTACTCCCTAAATATTACGAGAGTGAAATCTATATCTCGCATACGGATGGAAACAAATCGTTGTTCGAAAAAATGTATCAATTTGTTAAATCTATTGCATTAAAAAACAAGTTGAAATTAATTAATTCACAATCGCCAAAAGGTAGGATTTTAGATATTGGTGCTGGAGTTGGAGATTTTCTTTCGGTTGCAAAAAGCGATGGATGGGAAATTATTGGAGTTGAACCAAGTTATAAAGCAAAACAAATTGCCCAAAAAAAAGGAGTTGCTTTTGTAAATAATTTGTCTGAACTTGAGAATAATTCGTTTGACATAATCACAATGTGGCATGTTTTAGAACATGTTCCAGATTTAGAAAAACAAATAGCAAAATTAAAAAGATTACTAAAACCTGACGGTACAATAATTATTGCAGTTCCCAATTTTAATTCTTTCGATGCCAAACATTATGGAGAATTTTGGGCTGCTTTTGATGTTCCAATTCATTTTTGGCATTTTTCCAAAACAGCAATAAAAAAATTATTTGCAGTTGAAAAATTAAAGTTGGTGAAAGTGCTTCCAATGAAATTTGACAGTTTTTATGTTAGTTTATTATCTGAAAAATATAAAACAGGAAAAATGAATTTCATAAAAGCTTTTTATATCGGATTAAAGTCTAACTGGAAAGGAACACAAAATTTAGAATATTCATCACACATTTATATCTTAAAAAATGAATAAACGACAATATAGGACTTATTTTCAACTGTTTTCAACAGTTTTATAAATTATGCATGGTACTTTTTGTTTTGTTTTTATATCGCTTTAATTTAATTCAAATTCAATAGCGTATCCTTATTATAAATATTATTTCAATAGATACAGTCAATAATTATTATATCTACTCAAAATTTTAAATTTGTGTTATAACAAATTTAAAATTTATATTTTTGGAGTAATATAAAATCTTAAAATCTTAAAATTAAAAAATGAACAACAACTTCAAAATTAAAATTGCGATTCTTATTTTTTCCATCTCTATTGTTTCTTGTAATAAGCCAACAGAAGCTAAAAGTTTTAAAACTGCTTATATTGATACTTCCAAATTAATGGAAGAAAGTACCGAGTCAAAAGATATTGAATCAAAATATAAAAACAAATCGGTTGAAATGGGAGGTGAGTTAAAAACACAAGCTGTAAAACTTCAAAAAGAGGCATCAAGTTTTAAACAAAATGCAATGGAGAAAGGTCAAGCTTGGGCGCAACAAAAAGGACAAGAATTGCAGCAAAGAGAACAACAGTTGCAATATGCGCAACAAGGAATGTTGCAACAGCTACAAGGCGAAAGTGGTAATGAAATGGATTCTCTTGTGTTGAAATATAAAAAAGTTTTTAAAAAATATGGCAAAGATAAAGGGTACGATTATATTTATGGAACTGGAGAGGCTGCCACGGTTTTATATGCAAAAGATAGTTATGATATTACAAACGATTTAATTAAAATTGTAAATCAAGAATATACATCTACAAGTAAAAAAGTAGATACCAAGAAACAATCAAAAAAATAATTCTTCGAAACTCAATCTCACTAAAACCTGATTAATCTCTATAAAAATACAATTAAACAGGTTTTATTTTTTAAAAATATTGACAAAAAAAATAGTTCATATCGCCGTTATAAGGCTTTCCGCAATGGGAGATGTAGCTATGACTGTTCCAGTAATTAGAGCAGTCGTAGAACAAAATCCTGACGTTAAAGTCACATTTATTTCAAGACCATTTTACAAACCTTTTTTTGATGGAATCAATAATGTTACATTTTTTGACGTTGATTTAAATAATCGTCACAAAGGACTTTTAGGAATTTTTAATTTATATGCAGATTTAAAAAAATTAAATATCAATGCTTTTGTCGATTTACATAACGTTATCCGATCTAAAATAATTAGAAATTTGTTTTCTTTAAGCGGAACAAAAGTAGCTTTTACAGATAAAGGAAGAACTGAAAAAAAAGTACTAACTCGGTCGAAAAATAAGATTTTTAAACCGTTACAACCGGTGATTAGCCGTTATGCGACTACTTTCATTAAACTTAATATAAAAGTAGATTTAACGCAGCCGAATATCCCAGATAAGGCAATTTTATCTGAAAAAATTGTATCTATAACAGGTAATAAAGGCAATTTAAAGTGGATTGGAATTGCTCCTTTTGCCCAGTATGAAAGTAAAGTTTACCCAAAAGACTTGATGCAAAAAGTTATAAATGAACTTTCTATAAATAACAATAAAATTTTTCTTTTTGGCGGTGGAAAAAAAGAAATTGAAATTTTAAATCAATTTTCCAGGGACAATAAAAATTGCATTGTCATAGCTGGGAAACTAAATTTAAAAGAAGAATTAGAACTGATTTCCAATCTGGATGTAATGCTTTCCATGGATTCTGGAAATGGACATATCGCCGCAATGTTAGGTGTGAAAGTGATTACACTTTGGGGTTCTACTCATCCGCATGTTGGTTTTGCACCTTTTAACCAGCCTTTTGAAAATTTCCTTACAGCAGATAGAATTCAATTTCCACTAATTCCAACATCTGTCTATGGGAATATAAATGTTTCAGGGTATGAAAATGCTATGAGAACAATTACAGTTGAAGAAATAATTTCAAAAATTAATAAAATTTAAAACAATGTAATTTTAATTTTTTTGATAATCTTTTATCCAATTTGCAACTACACCACACCATTCATCACCATCATTCATACAGGGAATTGCCATAAAATCTAACCCACCATGCACTTTAAATTCGTGGTTGGCCTCCATTGCAATTTCTTCTAAAGTTTCTAAGCAGTCAGATACGAAAGCTGGTGTCACAACCGCCAATTTCTTGATTCCTTTTTCTGGCATTTTATTAACTTCAACATCGGTATAAGGAGTGAGCCACTTATCTCCGGCTAAACGAGACTGAAATGTTTGACTGTATTTTCCTTCAGGAATTCCCAGTAATTTTACTACTTGTTTTGTAGTTTCATAACATTGATGACTATAACAAAATTCATGTGCAGGCGAAGCGGTATGACAGCATGAAAAATCCATTTTACAGTGCGACTTGGTAATGTCTGTTTTTCGAATATGTCTTTTTGGAATTCCGTGGTAAGAAAACAGTAAATGATCGTATTCAAAAGTATCCAAGTATTTCTTAATTGAGTTAGCTAATGCTTGAACATAATCGGGTTTGTTGTAAAATGCAGGAACTATTTTAAATTTCATTTCCGGGAAATGCTTTGCTCTCAACTCTTCTGCTAAGGCAACTATTGAAGTTGTAGATGCCATTGCGTGTTGCGGATAAAGTGGAAATAACAGTACTTCATTTACACCTTTATCGTGCAATTCTTGTAGTCCTTTAAGTATTGTAATTGTTCCATAACGCATCGCCAAAGCAACAGGAATATCTACCATATTTTTAACTTTTTCATGCATTTTTTTGGAAATAACAATTAATGGTGAACCTTCATCAGTCCAAATTCTTGCATAAGCCTCGGCAGACTTTTTAGGTCTTGTTTGCAAAATAACGCCACGAACCAGTAATGCACGAAGTAAAAAAGGAACGTCGATTACATATTTATCCATTAAAAATTCGTCTAAATAAGGTTTTACATCCTTAGCAGTTGGACTTTCTGGCGAACCTAAATTTACTAACAATACTCCTTTCATGGTGTGCAATTTTTTTTATAAAAGTAATTAAACTTCTTTTTTGATTATTTTGATTAACAATTTTTTAATTCTTGTTTGATATTCATTAATTATTTTAATTAAATAATTAATTTGTGTTTTTCGACATCAAATACTTTTTAGGTGTAGTTGCAAATTTTTTCTTAAATGCGGCAATAAAATGGCTTCCGGTGCTGTAACCAATTTTTAAACCTACTTCGTTTACGTTATAAGAACCAGAATCTAATAATTGACGGGCATAATCCATTTTATAATCAAATAAAAATCCGTAAACGGTATCACCATATAACTGTTTAAAACCGATTTTTAATTTTTTCAAACTCAAACCTACTTGCTCCGAAAGTTCTTCTAATCCTGGTGGTTCCGCCATATTTATAATTATAATCTCTTTGGCTTTTTTAATTTTTAATTTTTCATCATCAATTAAAAATGGACATTGTTCTACATTTGAATCTTCAGTTCGATTAAAAAATAAACTTAAAAGTTCATATCCTTTTCCTTTGTAATATAAGTTTTTAATTGAAGGATTCAAATTATAATGAAACAATTGGCTTAAAACTATAGACATCGATGGACTTATGTTGTTCTCCTTATAATATTTTTGATCTTTGTTTTCTTCACTTAAAAAAGGAATATGATTCGCATTATTTGAAAATAAACTGTGGAATTTTTGTATTGAAATTAGCACAGAAATTATCCACGAATTGGGTGCTAATTCCATATTTAAAGGTAATTCTTTTTGAGGATTATAAAATAATAATGACTTTTCATCTCTCAATTCTAGTGCATAATTCCCTTCGTTAAACACAAATTTAGCCCTGCCTTTTATCCCAAAATGAAACTGAATTAGCCCTTGGTTTACATGTCTTTTTACATGATAATTATCACCTGCATCATTTTGAAATCGCAACAACATAAAATCATTTTCAATTTTTATCTCTTCTTGAGAACCCATAGCGATATTTTTTCGTAAATAAGAAGTGGAATGAACAAATTGTTATTTAGAATTAATCTAAACAATAATTTTTGAAACACTTGTTATCATTGCAAATTTAATAGAATTTACGTTGAATTAATCTTTTTGGATTAAAAATCTCAAAGCGACACAAAAAGTTCTTAGAGCGTTATTTTTATAAAATAGATAGCAATAATTTTGTTTAACTTTTTTAGAAAAGTATTTATGGAAAATTTTAATATGTCTAAACATACTTCTTTTTACGCATTAGGTATCAGTTATAAAAAAGCCGATGCGGTTATGAGAGGAAAATTTAGTCTGGATGCTAAAGCTAAGTCAACGTTATTGATGCAAGCCGAAGCCGAAGGAATTAAAGCATTGATAGTGACTTCGACCTGCAACAGAACCGAAATTTATGGTTTTGCAAATCATCCGTATGAGTTAATAAAACTACTTTGCGAAAACAGTCAAGGAAGCGTTCAAGAGTTTCAAGAAGTAGCTTACATCTATAAAAATCACGAAGCTATCAACCATATGTTTCGTGTGGGAACAGGTTTAGACAGTCAAATTTTAGGCGATTTTGAAATTATTAGTCAAATAAAAATTGCTTTCAACGAAAGTAAATCTAACGGATTAGTTAATACTTTCATGGAACGTTTGGTAAATTCGGTAATTCAAGCCAGCAAAAAAATCAAAACCGATACCGAAATTTCCTCAGGCGCAACGTCAGTTTCGTTTGCATCGGTTCAATATATTATTAAAAATGTTGAAGATGTTTCTAATAAAAACATTCTGCTTTTCGGAACTGGAAAAATTGGTAGAAATACTTGCGAAAACCTTGTAAAACATACCAAACACGATCATATTACTTTAATCAATCGTACCAAAGATAAAGCCGAAAAATTGGCAAATAAATTGGATTTAGTGGTTAAAGATTACGCCGATTTACAATTGGAATTACAAAATGCCGACGTTGTGGTGGTGGCAACTGGCGCTCAAAATCCGACTATTGATAAAGCGATTTTGAATTTGAAAAAACCACTTTTGATTTTAGATTTATCAATTCCGAAAAACGTTCATGAAAATGTTCAAGAGATTAAAGGCGTAACGTTGATTCATTTGGATTATTTGTCTCAAATTACAGATGAAACTCTAGAAAATCGTAAACTTCATATTCCGCAAGCCGAAGCAATTATTGAAGAAATAAAAGAAGAATTCATCACTTGGTCTAAAAATCGAAAATTTGCGCCAACAATTCACGCTTTGAAAGAAAAATTAAATTCCATTAAAGACGGCGAATTGAATTTTCAACGCAAAAAATTATCCAATTTTGACGAACAACAAGCTGAATTAATCAGCAATAGAATCATTCAAAAAATCACAAATCACTTTGTAAACCATTTAAAAGACGGCGATTCAATGGAAGAAGGAATTGAATGGATTGAAAAAGTATTTCAATTGGAACAAGAGAAATTTTTTTCTTAACCATTAAGAATATGAAGGAAATTAAGATATCAATTGTGTAATTTGAATTTCTTTTATAAACTTAAAAATTTAGCATAAACTAATAATTAATAATCTTTAATGTAACTTAATGTTCTTAATGGTTTAAACAAAAAAATGTCTGATAAAACAATACGTATAGGAACTCGTGACAGTGAATTAGCACTTTGGCAAGCACACACGGTTCAAAAACAACTCAACGATTTAGGTTATAAAACTGAAATTATTGCTGTAAAATCGCAAGGTGATATTATTCTCGACAAGCCACTTTACGAACTCGGTATTACTGGAATTTTCACAAAAACTTTAGACATTGCAATGATTAACCGTCAAGTTGATATTGCCGTGCATTCTATGAAAGACGTTCCAACCGCACTTCCAATCGGGATTGTGCAAGCAGCAGTTTTGGAACGAGCCAATATTTTAGACATTTTGGTTCACAAAGGAAATTTAGATTTTTTAGAATCAAACGGAACTATCGCAACAGGAAGTTTGCGTCGTCAAGCCATGTGGTGGAATAAATATCCAAATCATGAAGTGGTAGATTTACGTGGAAACGTAAATACGAGAATGCAAAAATTGCAAGATAATGACTGGAACGGTGCTGTTTTCGCAGCTGCAGGATTAGAACGAATTAACTTAAAACCAGAGAATTACATCAACTTAGATTGGATGATTCCAGCACCAGCACAAGGCGCAATGGTTGTAGTAGCAATGGCAGATGATGCCTTTACTTTAGATGCTTTATCTCAATTAAATCATATTGAAACCGAAATTTGTACTTATATAGAACGACAGTTTTTAAAAACATTAGAAGGTGGATGCACGGCACCAATTGGAGCACTTTCAACCTATAATGAAAAGGAAGATACTATAGATTTCAAAGGAGTTTTGCTATCAATTGATGGAAAACAAAAATTAGAAATCGAGAAAAAAGTAGACATTTCTGAATGGAAAAAATTGGGATTCAATTGCGCTCAAGAAATTTTAAATAATGGCGGAAGCGAATTGATGGTAGAAATAAAGAAACAATTAAAGAAATAAATTGAACCATTAAGGTATTAAGTTTCATTAAGTTTGTCCTTAATTTTTCTTAATTCCTTAATGGTTTAAAAAGAAATAATGACAAAACGAATCAGCATATTATCAACCAAAAAGCTTTTACCAAATCAAAAGCAAGAATTAGTAAACGCCAACATCAATCTAATTGAAGAAGATTTTATTGAAACAAATAGCAAGAATTTTGAATTATCAAAGGTTAACGATAATTTAATTTTTACAAGTCAAAATGCCGTTCAAAGTATCTTAAATCATCCAAAAGTAGGAGAATTAAAACCGAGAAACGTATTTTCTGTTGGAATGAAAACCAAAGAATTATTAACTGAAAACGGATTCAATGTTGTTGCTTACACAGGATACGCAGCAGATTTGGCCGAGATAATATCCTTAGTCTATTCGAGTGAATCTTTTACTTTTTTCAGCGGAAATTTACGTCGAGATGTGTTACCAAATGCTTTAAAAGAAAACGAAATCACGTTCAACGAAATTGAAGTGTATGAAACCAAAATAACATCTAAAAAAATTAAAGAAAAATTAGACGGAATTCTATTTTTTAGTCCATCAGGTGTTGAAAGTTATTTGAAATTGAATACCATAAAAAACGAAATTTGCTTTTGTATAGGGGAAACCACAGCAGAAGCATTAGAAAATAAAAAAATAATGAATATCATAATTGCAGACAAACCATCGGTTGATTATGTAATTCAGGACGTTATAATAGAATTTTCTTAAATTTAATTAGAAAAAAATGAAAAAATTTATTTATTTAGTCTTACTCTTTGAAAATGTGATTTTTGCCCAAGTCACTTTGAAAATCACTCAAATTCCGACCAATACGCCACAAAGTGCTACGATATTTATGCCATCAAGTTTAAATAGTTGGAATGCAACGGCTAATCAACTGCAAGATTTAGGAAATGGTCAATATCAAATTGTAATTCCAGAAGGTACTGGAACTGTTGAATATAAATTTACTCGCGGAAGTTGGGCAACGGTTGAAGGCAATGCAAATGGCGGATATTTAACAAACCGAAGTTTTAGTTTTACAGGAAATCCGCAAACAATTAATTTAACGGTTCAAAGTTGGGAAGATTTGGGTGGAACAAATAGTACCGCAGCAAGTAATGTTTCCATTTTGAGCACGTCTTTTTTTATGCCACAACTCAACCGCAACCGCAAAATTTGGCTTTATCTTCCACCAGATTATAACACTATAACTAAAACCTACCCTGTTTTGTATATGCAAGACGGACAAAATTTATTTGACGTAGCCACATCATTTTCTGGCGAATGGCAAGTAGATGAAACCTTGAATTCGCTTTTTAATCAAGGAAATTATGGTGCTATTGTTGTCGGAATTGACAACGGTGGATCAGAAAGACTAAACGAATATTCTCCATGGAACAACCCAAGTTATGGTGGCGGACAAGGCGATTTGTATGCACAATTTGTAGCCGAAACATTAAAACCTTATATCGATTTGAATTACAGAACCAAACCTGAAGCGCAATATAATGCTCTTGTAGGAAGTTCAATGGGTGCATTAATTTCATCTTATATTGGAGCAAAATATCCAAATATTTTTCAAAAAGTGGGCAATTTTAGCTCGGCTTATTGGTTTGCAAAACCCCAATTATTAAATTATATAAATACAAATTCTCAAAATTATTCCAACTCCAGAATGTATTTCGTAGCAGGCACAAATGAAGATTCCACTATGGTTCCAGACTGTAACGATGTCAAAAATGCTTTTCAAAACAAGCAATTAGCTACTTCAAATACTCAAACAAAATACGATAGTTACGGCACACATTCCGAAGGTTATTGGAGAGGCGAATTTGCAGCAGCTTATTTATGGCTTTTTCAAAATGTTACGTTGGCGAACAATTCATTTATAAACGATAAAATTAACATTTTCAAAACCAGTAATAACCAACTTTTTGTTGAAGGATTAAAAGATAATCAAGACGTTTACATCTTTTCGACAGATGGGAAATTGGTTGACAAAATGACTCTTAAAAATGGAAACAATCCATTAAATAAAGAATTTCAAAAAGGCATTTATTTTATTTTGAATGCTACTTTAAATAAAAAAATAATATTATAAAATGATTAAAAACGACCTATTTTTAAGAGCATTAAATAACGAAACCGTAGAACGTCCACCAGTATGGATGATGCGACAAGCTGGAAGATATTTACCAGAATTCAGAGCTTTGCGTGACAAATACGACTTTTTCACACGTTGCGAAACACCAGAACTAGCAGCAGAAATAACGGTGCAACCCATTAGAATTGTAAAACCAGATGCAGCTATTTTATTTTCAGATATTTTAGTTGTTCCCAGAGCAATGGGAATTCACGTTGAATTGAAAGACAATTTGGGACCCATTATTCCAAATCCTATTCGCACAATGGAACAAGTAGATCAAGTAATTGTTCCCGATGTTCATGAAACTTTAGGTTACGTTTTTGATGCCATAAAATTAACCAAAGAAATGTTGAACGATGAGGTTCCGCTTATTGGTTTTGCAGGTTCGCCTTGGACAATTTTTTGCTATTGTGTAGAAGGAAAAGGGTCAAAAAGTTTTGATACGGCGAAAGGCTTTTGTTTTTCAAATCCAGTTGCAGCGCATACTTTACTGCAAAAAATCACTGATACAACTATTTTATATTTAAAAGAAAAAGTAAAAGCGGGTTGTAATGCTGTTCAGATTTTCGATTCTTGGGGCGGCATGTTAGCACCAATCGATTATCAAGAATTTTCATGGAAATACATCAACCAAATCGTTGAGGCACTTTCAGAAGACACCAAAGTAATTGTTTTCGGAAAAGGATGTTGGTTTGCTTTAAACGACATGGCTAAATCAAAAGCATCAGCACTTGGTGTAGATTGGACATGTTCAGCAAGTAATGCTCGTTATTTAACAGGCGGAAAAATCACATTACAAGGAAATTTTGATCCATCACGATTATTGTCGCCAATTTCAACCATCAAAAAAATGGTGCACGAAATGATAAACGAATTCGGAAAAGACAATTATATAGTAAACCTTGGTCACGGAATTTTGCCAAATATTCCTGTAGATCATGCGAAGGCATTTGTGGATGCTGTGAAGGAATATAAATAGTTGTTGGTTTAAAGTTGATAGTTGTGGGTCACTCCGATTTGACATCTACCAACAACCAAAAACCAATTATTTAAATATGAAAAATAAATTCTACCAATACATACAAAATCTGCAAGACCAAATCGTTGCCGGATTAGAAGCTGTCGAAGGAAAAGCCAAATTCCGTGAAGACATTTGGACCCGTCCAGAAGGTGGCGGAGGACGAACAAGAGTTATAGAAAACGGAAACGTTATAGAAAAAGGTGGTGTAAACATTTCAGCAGTTCACGGAAAATTACCAGAAGTCATGCAAAAAATGTTCAATGTTGGTGAAGCCGATTTCTTCGCTTGCGGATTGAGTTTGGTAATTCATCCTAAAAATCCTATGGCACCAACGGTACATGCTAATTGGCGTTATTTTGAAATGTACGATGATAAAGGAAATGTAATAAATTCTTGGTTTGGTGGTGGACAAGATTTAACACCTTATTATTTATTTGAAGAAGATGCTATTCATTTTCATCAAACGTGTAAAGCAGCTTGCGACAAACATAATCCAGAGTTTTATCCAAAATATAAAAAGCAATGCGATGCCTATTTCTGGAACGCTCACAGAAATGAAGCTCGTGGACTTGGCGGATTATTTTTCGATTATTGCAAAGAAAGTGAAGAAATGTCTATGGAAAATTGGTACAATTTCGTAACCGAAGTTGGAAACAGTTTCCTTAAAGCTTATGCTCCAATTTTAGAAAAAAGAAAAGATTTACTATATACAGAAGCACAAAGAACTTGGCAAGAAATCCGCCGTGGTCGTTACGTAGAATTCAATTTGGTTCACGATAAAGGCACCTTATTCGGACTCAAAACCAACGGAAGAATTGAAAGTATTTTAATGTCATTACCACCAAATGTGCAATGGGTTTACGATCATCATCCAGAAGTTGGAAGCGAAGAAGAAAAATTAATTAAAGTACTAGAAAAACCAATTGATTGGATATAATCAAACCATTAAGGTATTAAGAAAAATTAAGCGAAACTCTTAATGAACCTCAATACCTTAATGGTTCAAAAAAATAAAATAATATGTTTCCATTACAAAGAAATCGTCGTTTAAGAGTAAACGAATCCATAAGAAGTTTGGTTCGCGAAACAACATTAAGTCCAAGTGATTTTATGTTTCCAATGTTCATCGCAGAAGGTGAAAATTATAAAGTTGAAATCCCATCAATGCCTGGAATTTTTCGTCGTTCGATAGATTTAACCGTTTTAGAAGTTAAAGAATTATTCGATTTAGGAATTCGAGCCGTAAACATCTACGTAAAAGTTGACGAAAGTCTAAAAGACAACACCGGAAAAGAAGCTTGGAATCCAAACGGATTAATGCAACGTGCTATCAAAGCCATCAAAACGGCTTGTCCCGAAATGATTGTAATGCCAGATGTAGCAATCGATCCATACTCAATTTACGGACACGACGGAATAATAGAAAACGGTGATATCGCCAACGATGCAACGAACGAAGCCTTAGTTAAAATGGCAGTTTCTCACGCTCAAGCTGGAGCCGATTTTGTAGCGCCAAGCGATATGATGGACGGACGCGTTTTGCGTTTGCGCCAAGGTTTAGACAAAGCCGGTTTCCAAAACGTGGGAATTATGAGTTATTCTGCTAAATACGCTTCAGCGTTTTATGGTCCGTTTCGCGATGCTTTAGATTCAGCGCCAGTTGATAATATCGAAGTACCAAAGGACAAAAAAACCTACCAAATGGATTATGCTAACCGCATCGAAGCCATAAAAGAAGCACTTATGGATGTCGAAGAAGGTGCTGATATGGTTATGGTAAAACCTGGAATCGCCTATCTTGACATCGTTCGTGAAGTGAAAAATGCCGTGAATGTTCCGGTGACCGTTTTTCATGTTTCTGGCGAATATGCCATGATTAAAGCTGCAGCCGAAAGAGGTTGGCTCGATCACGACAAAATTATGATGGAACAATTAATGTGTATTAAACGCGCTGGAGCAAGTTTAATTTCGACTTATTTTGCAAAAGAAGCCACAATTATTTTAAATAAAAAATAATGTTATCTTGAGCTTAGTCGAAATAAGGAGCGAATGGCTTGCGCATTTTAAAAAACCTTTTTCCTGCTTTCCTTTCATAAATCCCGAAGAAAAATCGGGATGTTATTCCATTCAATCAGGGCTAAATAGCATTTGTAATTAACTAAAATAACAATTTCAAAATGAAAAATTTATATATAATCGTACTTTCCTTTTTATTATTTTCTTGCAAAAAAGAAGTAGAAAAAACCGAAAGTTCAGGTCAAGAAATTGCTTCAATAGAAAGAGGTGAACAACTTTTTCAAGAAAATAATTGTACCGCTTGTCATCAACTCAATCAGAAAGTAGTTGGTCCAAGTTTGCAAGACATGGCACAAATTTACAGTCAAAAAAAAGGAAATTTGATTCTGTTTCTAAAAGGAGAAGCAAAACCTATCGTAAAACCTGAACAATACGAAACCATGAAGATTAATCTCGAAATCACCAAGGTTATGAGCGATGCTGAATTGCAATCTTTAGAAAAATATATTTTGAGTACCTTTAAATAATAATATTATAAATTGTCACACTTAGTGCCGTCGTAGTGTTTTTTTTATTATTAATTTATGCAAACCTCTTTCATAAATTCGCCACTTGGAATTATCAAAATTGTTGGTGATGCAAACGGTATTTCTATTGTATCAATTCTTCAAGAAGGCGAACTGTCAACTAAAATCCCAAAAGAATTAAAAGAAGCTGTAACTCAACTTCAAGAATATTTTGAAGGAAAACGAATTGAATTTTCATTCCAATTAAACCCAAAAGGAACCGAATTTCAACAAAAAGTTTGGCAAGAATTATTTAATATCCCATTTGAAAAAACTATGTCTTATCTCGATTTAGCAAAAAAACTTGGCGACGTAAAAGCAATCCGAGCTGTAGCCTCAGCCAATGGTAAAAATCCACTTTTAATAGTAATTCCATGCCACAGAGTCATTGGAACAGACGGTTCTTTAACTGGTTATGCAGGAGGTTTATGGCGCAAAAAATGGCTTTTAGAACATGAAAATCCTACTAATCAACAAAGTTTGTTTTAAAAGTTTCCTTCTAATTACAAGAGTTATCACAAATTTTTTTACATTCGTTTTTAATTATTTCATTTTCACATTATCTAATTAAAAATTATGATAGAAAAAATCCGCCTAGACAACATTCTTTTTTTAGATATAGAAACCGTTCCATTAGAAGAAAATTTCAACTCGCTTGACGATGAGATGAAACAACTTTGGGAACAAAAAACACAATACCAACGCAAAGACGATTTCACACCAGAAGCATTTTACGACCGCGCAGGAATTTGGGCTGAATTTGGAAAAATTGTCTGTATTTCGGTAGGATATTTTGTTACAAATGGCGACATACGAAACTTTAGAGTAACCTCTTTTTTTGGTGAAGAAAAGAAGATTCTACTCGATTTTAATAATTTGTTGAACAATCATTTTAATAATTCGCAACACATTTTGTGCGGTCACAATGCTAAAGAATTCGATTTACCTTTTATTGCCAGAAGAATGATTATTAATCAAGTTTCTATTCCAAGCAAGCTGAATTTATTCGGAAAAAAACCATGGGAGATAGCCCATCTTGACACCTTGGAATTGTGGAAATTTGGCGATTACAAACATTTTACATCACTAAAATTACTAACTAAAATTCTCGGAATTCCTTCATCTAAAGGCGATATTGATGGAAGCCAAGTGGGACACGTTTTTTATGTCGAAAAAGATATTGATAGAATTGTAACCTACTGCGAAAAAGATGTAATTGCTGTGGCGCAAGTATTTCTTCGATTTAGAAAAGAAGAATTACTAATTGATGATGAAATAACACATATTTAATCTTTTTTATACTATTTTTAATATAATCTACATTACACTTTGCTACTTTTGCAGTTCCATTTAAAACTATAAATGAAAGCTACTTCACTCTATTTTTTACTGCTAATTCTGGCATTTTTGTCCTGTAAAGACGATTCCGTAATTGAAAAAGCATCTCAACAAAAAGAAGCACAGAAAAAAGAAGTTATTTTTGATAACATCAGTAAAGCTTGGATATTTGTCATTCCGTCTTTGGAAAGTTCAACGCAGTCAAGTGTTAATAACTGGATTGAGTGGCGTGCTTTTTTAACCGAAATCAACCAAAAACCTAAAAGTTCAATAGGAGCTTTTCAAAATAAGTCAAGTGCATTGTCCAAAAAAGTAGCCGATTTAGATCATAATATTCCTAAAATTTTTGACAAACCACAAGTAAAAAGCAGGATATTAGTGCTTATTACTAAAATAAAAGCAATGGATTTGTTTATTCATTTAAATCAAATTCCAGACAAAAAAGTAATTCAGTTTATAGCCGAAATTAATGCCGAAATTAATTCTCTTCAAAAACAATTGGAAGAAATTATCATCAGAACAAAAATTCCAAAAGAAGCTGGTGAACCTGATTTAATTAGAATGAAAGATACAGCTAGAGCAATCCCTAACACCAATCAAATTATAAAATAGTAGTTTTGAGCAAACTGTCTGTACTTTCCACTTTCCAAAAATCGGCTAAAGTTAATTTATTAGCAAATGCACTACAAACTCGGGATTCTAAAATTAACGCAAAAGGATTATTAGGATCTTCACTATCATTTGTAGTCCAATCGATTTTTGAAAAATCAAATTTGCCATTACTTTTACTATTTAATGATAAAGAAGAAGCGGCATATTATCTTAATGATTTAGAGCAACTTGTAAACGATCGGGATGTACTTTTTTATCCCGGATCTTACAAACGTCCATATCAAATAGACGATGTTGATAATGCTAACATTTTACTTCGTGCAGAAGTTTTAAACAGAATTAATTCCCGAAAAAAGCCAGCCATTATCGTTTCGTATGCTGAGGCAATTTTCGAAAAAGTGGTTACCCGAAAAGAATTAGAAAAAAACACATTTAAAATCTCTGTAAACGATAGGTTGGCCATCGATTTTATAAATGAAGTTTTGTTTGAATACAATTTCAAACGAGTTGATTTTGTAACTGAGCCAGGCGAATTTTCTGTTCGTGGTGGTATTGTTGATGTTTATTCGTTTTCCAATGACAATCCGTATCGAATTGAATTTTTTGGAAATGAAGTTGATTCTATTCGAAGTTTTGATGTAGAAACTCAATTATCAATTGAAAGATTAAAGAAAATATTAATAATTCCGAACGTAGAAAATAAATTTTTTGA
This sequence comes from Flavobacterium sp., assembly GCA_014377455.1. GTDB lineage: Bacteria > Bacteroidota > Bacteroidia > Flavobacteriales > Flavobacteriaceae > Flavobacterium. Next base: position 3,118 of record JACMPO010000030.1, on the reverse strand, counting down.
AGAAAACAGAGAAAGTTTTTTAGAATATATTGACCAACAAACCGTAATTTTTCTACAAAACACAGAGCTTTTAGTTGCTCAATTGGATAAGGCATTTGCTAAAGCGATAGAAGCTTTCGACCAATTATCTAAAGATATAAAACACGCCAAACCTGAAGAAATTTTTCTAAACAGAGAGCAGTTTTTAAAAAAATCTCAATCTTTTTCGGTGGTTGAATTGAGCAATTCGCCAATTTTTACATCTGATAAAACCATAGTTTTCAATATAAAACCACAACCTTCATTTAATAAGCAATTCGATTTATTATTGAATAATTTGAACGAAAATCATTTTAATGGAATCAAGAATTATTTGTTTTGTTCCAATGAAAATCAGGCAAATCGATTTAAAGAAATATTTGAAGACATTGATGAAACAAACCATGAGGATAATTTAAAAAAATATAAATCAATAGTTTTCCCACTATATCAAGGGTTTATAGATGAGGAAAATCAAATTGCCTGCTATACCGATCATCAAATTTTTGAACGGTACCATAAGTTTAATATCAAAAATGGGTACTCAAAAAAACAAACAATAACTTTAAAAGAGCTTACATCACTTTCGGTTGGCGATTATGTTACACACATAGATCACGGAATAGGAAAATTTGGTGGACTACAAAAAATTCAGGTAGAAGGTAAAACCCAAGAGGCCATAAAACTGGTTTATGCAGATAACGATATTGTATATGTAAGCATTCATTCGTTGCACAAAATTGCTAAGTTTAACGGAAAAGATGGTGCTCCGCCTAAGATTTACAAACTAGGATCTGGTGCTTGGAAGGCATTAAAACAAAAAACGAAAGCCAGAGTTAAAAATATTGCATTTAATTTGATTCAACTCTATGCTAAACGCAGATTAGAAAAAGGATTTTCTTGCGCTCCCGATAGTTACTTGCAAAAAGAATTAGAAAGTTCGTTTATTTATGAGGACACACCCGATCAAATAACATCAACGAGAGATGTAAAAAATGATATGGAAAACGATCGCCCAATGGATCGATTAGTTTGTGGTGATGTAGGTTTCGGAAAGACTGAAGTGGCTATTCGTGCCGCTTTCAAAGCAGTTGATAACGGAAAACAAGTCGCGGTTTTAGTTCCAACCACCATTTTGGCATATCAGCATTATCGAACCTTTACCGAGCGATTGAAAGAAATGCCAGTAACTGTAGGCTATTTAAATCGATTTAGAACCGCTAAAGAAAAAGCGGAAACGTTGAAAGAATTAGCCGATGGAAAACTCGATATTATCATAGGCACACATCAATTAGTTAATAAAAATGTGGTTTTTAAAGATTTAGGGTTATTAGTAATAGATGAAGAACAAAAATTTGGTGTTAATGTAAAAGACAAGTTGAAAACCATTTCTGCAAATGTTGATACGCTAACGTTAACAGCAACCCCAATTCCTAGAACCTTGCAATTCTCGCTTATGGCAGCACGAGATTTATCAGTGATTACAACTGCGCCACCAAACAGATATCCCATAGAAACTAATGTAGTAGGCTTTAATGAAGAGCTAATAAGAGATGCAGTTTCTTATGAAATTCAGCGAAATGGTCAAGTTTTTTTTATAAATAATCGCATTGAAAATATAAAAGAGGTTGCCGGTATGATACAGCGATTGGTTCCAGATGCCAGAGTAGGAATTGGTCACGGACAAATGGAAGGGAAAAAACTAGAAGAATTGATGCTTGCTTTTATGAATGGAGAATTTGATGTTTTAGTAGCCACTACAATTATAGAAAGCGGTTTAGACGTTCCAAACGCAAACACTATTTTTATAAATAATGCTAATAATTTTGGATTGTCAGATTTGCATCAAATGCGAGGTCGAGTAGGTAGAAGTAACAAAAAAGCATTTTGTTATTTTATTTGTCCGCCCTATTCTGCTATGACCGATGATGCTCGAAAACGAATTCAGGCGTTAGAGCAATTTTCTGAGCTTGGAAGTGGCTTTAACATTGCCATGAAAGATTTAGAAATTCGTGGTGCTGGAGATTTATTAGGTGGCGAACAAAGTGGTTTTATAAACGATATTGGTTTTGATACTTATCAGAAAATCATGAATGAAGCCATTGACGAATTAAAAGAAAACGAATTTAAGGAGTTATATCCTTCTGAAAGCGATGTAGATACAAAACAATATGTAAAAGATTTGCAAATTGATACCGATTTTGAGTTGCTTTTTCCAGACGAATACATCAACAGCATTACAGAAAGACTGAATTTATACAACGAATTGAGTTTAATAAAAGACGAAGAAACGTTAGAAAAATATCAAAATAAACTTATAGATCGCTTTGGCGCGCTTCCAAAACCTGCGGTTGCGTTACTAAACAGTATTAGAATAAAGTGGATTGCTACAAAACTTGGAATCGAAAAACTAATAATGAAACAGGGCAAAATGATTTGTTATTTTGTTTCTGATCAGCAAAGTGATTATTATGCTTCAAAACAGTTTCAAAAGGTGTTGCAGTCGGTTCAAAAAAATTCCAATTTGTTTAAAATGAAGGAAAAGCAAACCCCAAACGGATTGCGGTTATTAATTACATTTGACAATGTAAAATCGATTAATAAAGCTTTAGAAATGATTAGCTTAGTCTAAAAATTATTCAGGAGCTAACTCAATTTCGAGTCCGTCAATAGCTGCGGTAATTTGAATTTGACAACCCAATCGCGAATTTTCTTTAACATGAAAAGCTTCCCAAAGCATTGCATTTTCATCATCAGATTTTTCTGGAATTTCAACATCATTTAAAACATAGCATTGGCACGAAGCACACATTGCCATCCCACCACAAATTCCAATAGTTCCCTCGGGCGCAAGTTCATACATTCTTACTACTTCCATAACATTCATATTCATGTCAGTTGGAGCTTGAACTTCATGAATTTGCCCGTTTCTATCTGTAATTATAATGGTTATATCTTTTGGCATTAATAGATTGATTTTACAACGGCTTTTTCAGATTCTTTTCTGGTGCCATCAAAACCATCCACACCCGAAACTGTGGTATATTTTAGCACGTATTTTTTGCCAGGATTCATTCGTTGATACACACTTTGGCACATT
>JACMPO010000204.1 GCA_014377455.1 Flavobacterium sp. | reverse complement strand
GTGCGGTTTTGAGAAAAAATCGCCGAAAAGCAAAAAAATGTCAAAAGAATAATTTGGAAATTTTTCATTATCAAAAAGCTAAAATTGTTAAACAAAAATAGCATTTCCTTTTTGGTAAACAGGCATCAAATTAGAATTCGAGTGGTTTGAGTTAGAATTTAGATCAGTTTTCAGATTTTCAGTCGCGGTTTTCAGTCTCAGTTTACATATTTAGCTGAAGTCTTTAGTGTTCAGTATTCAATTTTAAATTAAATAAAAAAATAAAAATTCCAAATCCCAACTTTACAATTGGAATTTGGAATTTGGAATTTTAATATTGGAACTTATTTTTTAACCACTTTCTCTACTTTGCTTCCTTTGTCGGTTTTGATTTTGAGGAAGTAAATACCGCTTGCTTGGCTAGAAAGATCTAATCTAGAAATGGTTTTAGTCGCCAAAATTGTTTCTAGAATTCTGCCTTGTACATCATACAATTCTATAGATTGGATGTTAAAATTACTTTCGATATTGACGATTGATTTCGTTGGATTTGGATAAACTTTTACAGAATTGTCTTTTTCAAAAACTTGACTGTTTAAGGTTCCAAAGGTTGTTTCGGCATCGTTGGTGACAATTGGAAAATTATAGTCGAAATAAATACCTGCTTTCTGGAAAACTGATGCGTTATTTGCTATGTTGTTATTTGTTTTTATTTTAAACAAAACATCGCCGTGCCCACCCACTGGTGGATTGCCAGTTACTCCGACAAGATTAATTCCTTCAAAAATTAATTCTAAAACATTATTGGTAATTACTGCCCTAACTTCCGCCGATGAATTTAGAATTTGCAACGAACTTAAATTAAATTTATTGCTGTCAATAGTTTGTCTTAAAACAACATTCGCTACTGTTGAAGTTCCTGTGTTTTCGAACTGAATGCTATAATACAAATAAGTACCTATTTGAGAAGATGGCAAGTTTTCACCTTGCAGGCAAGTAATATTATTGGGATTATATAAATCAACAACAGTTTGATTATATGCAAATGTATTGTCGTTAGGCACTTCATCCAATTCTGAAGGGTTTATTGTTGCAGTAAAAGCTAAAATAGCACCATTGTTAACGGGTGGAGTTTCATTTGAATCATTAATATTTAACGTAAAATTAATTGTACGAGATTGCAAAGGCAAAAGATTAAAATAGTTCCAAGTTAAAGTATTAAATGTTTGGCTATCTAATGCTGGATTTGAAGATACAAAATCTGTAAGTGTGTCGTTAAAATTCAGATTAACACTTCCTGAAACCACTTGGTTTCCTTTGTTTTTGTAAACTAAGATATATTCTGAATCGAAACTTGGCTTAGCTTGTCTAACAGGATAAATAATTACTTCTAAATCATTATGAACGCCATTAGGTGTAACACAAAAATCTTGATTTTGAGTTAAATAGCTATTTTCTATAAAATTAATAGCAATTGAAGTAGGCGCAACATTAAAATAAAGCGGGTTTTCTAATGCGGGCGTCAATACGTAATCAAGCGATTGTGTGAAGAATTTATAATTTCCAGTGCTGTTTGTGAAAGTTGAGCCAATATCAAATCCGTCTGAAATATTAATTCTTAAATTGCTATATCCAAAGTCTAAGGTACTACAACCATTATTATCAGCATCTAATCTAGAAACTCCAGCAATCGTGTTATACTTGCCACCTGGAAAGAAGTTGCAATAAGAATTTACAGCTGTTGTAGAAAGTGCAACTGATGCTAAACTAGAAATTTGATCTTGGTCGGCACAAATAAAAATTAAATCCGGATTGTTCGTAAAATCGATATATTCGTTTCTTCCATTTTTAGCAAAAATGGTACTTAAAAGATTATCGCTACAATTTAAACCAGTTATTAAAAAGCAATTGGAGATGTCGATTGACGTTAATAAATTATTTTTAACATTGATGGTTGGCGTTTTACTATTGTTACCAAAATTAATGTTTGTCAATTGATTATTGGAGCAATCAATTGATTTTGTTAACGTTACGCCTGAAAGATCTAAATCTACTAAAAGGTTGTTGTTACATTTAAAATTACTTATCAGGGTGTTATCAAATGTAAAACCAGACAATTGATTAAAACTACAGTCAATACCACTTGTTGAATCGTTACCCCCTATTGAAGTGTTAGTAAGGTCTAAAGTTGACAATGAATTGTTCGAGCAATTTAATTTTGCAAAACTTGCACCTGTTACATTTAGATTTGTTAACTGATTATTTGAACAATTTAAAAAACCCGTATGCCCGCTCACACCCAAGGAAGTTAGCAGGTTATTCGAGCAATCTACATCTGTATTATATGTATTAAGAATCAAGCTAGTGAGTTGATTATTTGAACAATAAACACTTCCGGAAAGCGGTGTTATTAAAGAAGCTAAAAGGTTATTGGAACAATTAAATCCATAATAAATAATTGTTATATTACTTAATTCTAAAGTCGTTAATTGATTGTTTGAGCAATTTAAGGTGGACAAACTTGAAAGTGTACCAAAATTCAAACTTATTAAGTTGTTATTGTTGCAATCTAAAAAGAGCGGCTCATTAGGCAGTCCATTTAGGTTCAATATCGTAAGCTGATTGTAACTACAATCTAGCCTGTACAAATTAGTGCCACCAACATTAATGGCTGTCAAAAAATTATTGTTGCATCTTAATTCAACAAGATTATTCAAATTTGAAACATTTAATGTTGCTAATGCATTATTACTACAAGTTAATTTTGTTATATTTAAAAAACTAAGAATCCCGGTTAGATTACTAATATTTGAACTTGAGACATCTAAATCTGTAATTGCAAGTGCTTCAATATTTTGAATTTGACCATCATTGTTGGTATCGACTCCCAAAGAGATCAACTTAGTTTTAAAATTTGCATTTGGAATATTAACGATTTGCGCATTTATTACTCCTGAAAACAGCAATAATAAAATAAATAATTTTTTCATAGGATTGATATTTAAGGTTCTTTTTCTTGAATTATTTGGTTTCATTTTATAATTTATTTTTTCGAATTTTGACGATAAATTTATCAAAATACAATTTAGTTTGTAAGTTGATTATTATAAATTTTTGATTAAAGTTTGCAATCTGTCTCGTTTGCTTTGCGCTATCGGAATGTTGGCATTGTCTGCCATAATCACATAGCCACCGTCAGATTTTATATAAGATTTTAAATAAGAAAGATTGATCAAATGCGACTGATGAATTCGCTCAAATCCGTGTTCTGTAAGCATTTCCTCATATTCTTTGAGCGTTCTCGAAATCAATAATGGTTTGTGGTTTTTGATAAAAAACTCCGTATAATTTACTTTTGCCTCACAGCGGATAATATCTGAAACATCAAAAAGATGAATACCATCATTGGTTGAAAGCGCAATTCTTTTAAAATTATCTACCTTTTTACGGATGTTTTCTAACAATAAATCAATGTGTTCAAATGAACTATTCTTTCCTACAACTGCTTTGATTTTAGCAATCGTATTTTGTAGTTCTTCTGGGTCAACAGGTTTTAAAATAAAATCCAACGCGCTAAATTTGAAAGCTTTTACTGCATATTGCTCATGCGCTGTGATAAAAACAATGTGTGCGTTTATTTTTCCTTTGTTTTTTGCCAGTTGTTCCAGAATATCAAAACCAGTTCCATCTGACAAATGAATGTCTAAAAACAAAACTTGTGGCTGCAATTTATCAAGAATGGCAACTCCAGTTTTCACACTTTCGGCTTCACCAATAATATTGATTTCATTGGTATATCTTTCTAAAAGGGCTTTTAAACCTTTTCGCAAATGCTTGTCGTCGTCTATTAATACTGCTGTTATCATGCTTTTTAGTCTCAGGTTTCAGTGTTCAGTGTTCAGTTTTTAGTGTTCAATATTCAGGTATTAGTTTTCAGTTTAAACTTATCACTAATCGCTGACCACTACCTACTGTAGATATTGTTTTGGCAATCGCAACGTAACTTTTGTTCCTTTAACTGCGTTATTTTCTTCTATTTCTAAAATTTCAATTTGTGCCGATTTTGAAATAGTCGCTTCCATGATTTCCAATCTTTTTTTGGTGATTTCTAATGCCATTGATTTGTGGGCTTTCATAGAATTTTCTTTGATGGCTGTCGATTTTGTGATTCCTATTCCGTTGTCTGAGATGGTAACTATTAAATGTTCGTTTTGAACATCAAAATCTACAGTAATCAATCCGTTTCCTTCTTTTGGAACCAATCCATGCAAGATGGCATTTTCTACAAACGGCTGAATCAAAAGTGGTGGCAAGCCCATATTGAATTCCACATTTTCACTCGACTGGATTTTAAAATCAAACTTGTCATGAAAACGCAATTGTTCTAATTCAAGGTAGTTTTGCAAACTTTCGATTTCTTTGTCTATCGGAATTAAAGTATCTTTAGAATATTCTAACGTCAAACGCATTAGTTTTGAAAATTTTGATAAATATTTTAAAGCTGAATCTGTTCCGTTTTGAACAATAAAACTCGAAATTGAACCCAAACAATTGAAGACAAAATGCGGATTCATTTGCAAATGCAACGCTTTTTGCTCATATTCTGCAACTTCTTTTTGCAATGTCAAACGACGTTTTACTTGATGGCGATTGATCAGAACGAAAATTAAACAGATGAGTAAAAATGTTCCTACAATTGAAAAAAGCAATATCAAATGTTCTTGTTTGTTTTTTTCTTGAAACAAAGCTTCTTTCTTTTGAAATTCAAAATCCATTTCTACACGGTCAAATTTCTTGGTGCTTTCCATAGAATTTAAACTATCTCGAGCAATGATGTAATTCTTAAAATGAAATAAGGAAAGTGACGGTTGGTTTTGAACGCCATAAATATCACTTACTAATTTTTCTGAATGATAAACTTGGTCAAGAATTCCAATTTCTTTGGCATAATTCAATGATTTTGAAGCCAATTCCATTGCTTTATCATAACTTTTTTGTTCAAAATAAAGGGTTCCAAGATTGTAAAATGCCAATGATGAACCAAACTTATTATGTAAACTTTCATACAATGCTAAGGCTATTTTGTAATGTTGTTCAGCTTCAATTAACGATTTTGTTTTGACATAATAATCTCCCAAATAATTCTGCAAAAGCGCCAGACCTCTTGGATTTTCAATCGTTTTAAATAATATTTCTGCTTTATTATAATAAGAAAATGCTTCAGATAATTTACTATCTTCAAAATAAATAACGCCAATGTTGGTTAAAGTAACTGGCATTGATTGTTCGCCAATTTCTTCTTGAATTTTAAGTGCTTTTTTAAAATATTCTAAGGCTTTTGTATTGTTTTGTCTAGATTTATAAATAATACCAATGTTGTTGTAAGATTTAGAAATACCAGTTTTCTGATTGATTTTTTGATAGCCTTTTAATCCGTTTTGATAATTGTCTAAAGCTTCATAATAATTGCCTTCTTGAGAAAAAATAACGCCCAAACTAGAAAAACATCTCGCCAAACCGAAAATAAAAGCCTTATTTTCTTGCTCTGATTTTAATAATGAATTAAAAATAATTTTAGCTTTCTGAAAATGAATCTTCGCATCCGCATAATTCCCTAAAATTATAGAAGCGTTTCCCAAATTTACTTCTCCATTGGCTTGACCAAAACTGTAATTGGATTTTACAGAAAGTAGCAAAGCGTTTTTAGCATAAAATGCGGTAGAATCTGGGTTTATTTCTTTGAATTCTGATGCCAATTTATTTAAAATATTGACTTTGACCGTGTCGATTTTGGAAACTTTGTACACTCTTTTCAAACTATCAATGGAAGCTTGTTGTGACCAACATTGGTTCACTAAAAAAAGTGTCAAACAAAAAACTATAGTAGATATTGTTTTCAAAATTATTTGATTTTAAATTCTGAAACAAATATAAAGGCATTATTGATTAAAAATTCAATGAATTTTTATTTAGTGGATTTGACTTATTATTCTGAAACATTTGATTATTATTTCATTTAAAAAATAGAAATAAGAAAGTTTACTTCCGGTCGGTTATTTCTTTATCGAACATTTCAAAAACTTTTTCGATATATTGTTTTCTTAATATTAAATATATGGTTGAATTATTAAAACTCTGGTTAAAATAAAAAGAGTACGTACAAAATATTTTGTTATCGATTATAAAAACTACACTTTCCTTAGATTTTAC
>JACMPO010000203.1 GCA_014377455.1 Flavobacterium sp. | reverse complement strand
TCGTCAACTTCATCTACAAAGTAGGTTAAATTTCCATTTATTAAAGTATCGTTTTTAGTAACCTCAATGCAAGTTCCGTAACTCCAAAATTTAAAAACTATTTCATCTTTTTTGCTTGTAATATCCTCAAAGTTATGTTTTTTGACTAATTCATTTTTGTATTTATTCCAATATATTGTATCACTATCTTGTGTAAGATTTAGTTCCTCAACTTTCGATTGTGAAAAAAGAAAATTTGAATAAATTAGAAGTAGTAATTTCAGCGTAATTTTTTTCATAATATGTCGCACAACGGGCGCGCGCTTGGCGCAGGCTTAGGAGCTTGCTCCAAGCGTGTGTTAGCGGAAGGGCGCGCCCGTTAGCGGAAAGGCTTTGCGCCTTTTCGCTAACTTGTATATAGGTCTTACCAAATAAGACCAATCTACCCCTATTAGGGTGTATAAGTCTGATAACCATCCTACTTTTTTATCCTTGCTAATATACCAAAAAACTTTAAAAACTAGAGAACGGTTTACAAATCAAATTTAATTCCTTGAGCTAAAGGCAAGCTTGTAGTATAATTGATGGTATTGGTTTGGCGTCGCATATAAATTTTCCAAGCGTCAGAACCTGATTCTCTGCCACCACCTGTTTCTTTTTCGCCACCAAAGGCGCCACCAATTTCGGCTCCTGAGGTACCTATATTTACATTAGCAATCCCACAATCGGACCCTGCAACCGACAGAAAAGCCTCTGCCTCGCGCAAATTGTTTGTCATAATTGCTGATGATAAACCTTGTGCTACGCCGTTTTGAACTTCGATAGCATTAGTTACATCGCCACTATATTTTAATAAATATAAAACAGGGGCAAAGGTTTCGTGTTGTACAATCTCAAATGAATTTTGTGCCTCGGCGATTGCGGGTTTTACATAACAGCCACTTTCATAACCTTCGCCAGAAAGTACACCGCCTTCGACTAAAATTTTGCCACCTTCGGCAACTACTTTTGATAAAGCTTTGTTGTACATTTCCACTGCATGGGTATCTATAAGTGGACCTACATGATTGTTTTGATCCAACGGATTGCCTATTCGAAGTTGCTTGTAAGCCGATGTTACCGCATCTTTCACTTTATCATAAATACTTTCGTGAATAATTAATCGTCGGGTTGAGGTACATCTTTGTCCTGCAGTTCCTACAGCACCAAAAACTGCTCCTATAACGGTCATTTTAATATCAGCATCTGGAGTTACAATAATAGCGTTATTTCCACCTAATTCTAATAACGATTTGCCTAATCGACCTGCAACAGTTTGTGCTACAATTTTACCCATTCGGGTTGATCCAGTTGCCGAAATAAGAGGAACTCTTTTGTCTGCCGTTAGTAATTCACCTACTTTAAAATCACCATTAATTAAACAAGAAATTCCCTCCGGGAGATTGTTCTCGGCGATGACCTCGGCAATAATATTTTGACAGGCAATGCCACAAAGTGGTGTTTTTTCGGAAGGTTTCCAAACACAAACATCACCACAAATCCAAGCCAAAGCAGTATTCCAAGCCCAAACAGCCACCGGAAAATTAAATGCCGAAATGATACCAACTATTCCTAACGGATGGTATTGCTCATACATTCTGTGTCCAGGACGTTCTGAGTGCATTGTTAAACCGTGTAATTGACGAGAAAGTCCCACGGCAAAGTCACAAATGTCAATCATTTCTTGAACTTCACCATAACCTTCTTGCAACGATTTACCCATTTCGTATGAAACTAGTTTGCCTAGCGCATCTTTGTTTTTACGTAATTTTTCTCCAAACTGACGTACAATTTCTCCACGTTGAGGTGCTGGCATCATTTTAAAAGTCTTAAAAGCTTCTGCTGCAGTTTGCATAACTTTTTCATAGTCAGCTACTGTTGTTGTTTTTACTTTTGCAATAAGTTGACCGTCTACTGGTGAAAAACTTTCTAGAATTTCACCATTTGCAAAATGATTTTTACCAGTAGATGTTCCTTCATTTATAGCTTTTACACCTAAAGTGTTTAATGCATCGGTCATCCCGAATTGTTGAGCAATTGTTGACATTTTAAGTTTTTTATTTAAGATTTAAAAAATTTAGGTAAAAATAGAAGTTTATTTTGAATTTTTAATAATTACAATATTTGAAAACAAAGATGTTTAAAATATAAAAATTAACGATTTGGATTAAAACAAGTTTTAGAAGTTAATTTAAATTAATTTAAGATTCATATTCTTTGTCAATATATCTTGGATCAGTTTCCATAACATTGTGACAGTTTTTGCAAGTTCGTAGCGAAGCATTATTGTAAAAATGTCTAAAGTGGGGTAGAAAATCTTTTTCGATATCGTTTAATTCAAAATATACATCATGTAATTTAGTATTACAGTTATCACAAAACCATAACAATCCGTCGGTGAATCCTTTTCCGGCTCGTTTTCTTTCGATTACTAAACCTATTGATCCCTCCGAACGAACAGGTGAGTGGGGAGTTTTTGCTGGATTAAGATATATATCACCGCTTTGCATTACCATTTCATTGCGTATACCATCTTCCTGAATAACGACTTTTATGTTTCCCTCAAGTTGATAAAAAAGTTCTTCGGTTTCGTTATAATGATAATCTTTTCGTGCATTAGGTCCAGCTACAACCATGATAATGTAATCGCCCGAATCTATATAAATATTTTTGTTTCCAACAGGTGGCTTTAATAAATGCCTATTTTCCTCTATCCATTTTATAAGATTGAATGGTTTTTGAATTGACATAATTTATATTTAGTGTTAATGCAAAAGTAAAAGGTTAGCGTTAACTAACCTTAGTGTTATTTAATTATAATTTCGAGAGGATTGAATATCTGTGGTATTTTTTTAGGATCCTTATCATAAACTTCCAGCGTTCCTTTTACTAAAATATCTTTTCCTTTAGTCCCATCAAGTTTTATACTATGATTCTCAATATATTTAGTAGTTAAAACTACAGTAAAAATATTATTTGGATAGGATTGATCAATATTGATATAATTTGTTGTTTTACCTTCGCCCGCTAATTTATAAGATGCAATTTTACCCTTTACCCAAACAAGTTTTCCTATGTTTTCAGCAACTTTTAATGTTTGTATAGTATCCTGTGCAAATAAAATGGATGAAAATAATAATGCAAATAAAATAAGTGTTTTTTTCATTTCAAATTAATTTAGTTGTTTAATTAAATAGATGTAAACAGGAAAGTGATCACTAAAACCTTCTTCATTTGCTGAGTGTCGTAGCGGATATCCTTTATATTGTCCTGTAGTTTGTATCATGAATGGTTTATTGTAAATTCCTGCTTTCCAATAACGGTATGAAGAATAATCTGTTTGAACATATTGTTGTGAAACCATTATTTGGTCAAAAATATCACCTGCATCTCTATAAAAAAGTGAGGCATTTCCTTCTTTAGCCATTTGTTCAAAAGGGTTGTAAATATCCCTTGGTTCCTTTAATTCTGTTTTTTTCAACTTAGCACCAAGCCCTACCTTTACACTTTTATTATAGGTTCCATCATTCAAAT
>JACMPO010000029.1 GCA_014377455.1 Flavobacterium sp. | reverse complement strand
GTCGATTTATTTTTAAAAAATAATGAGAATTACACTTTAGTAAGTGAGAAAAAAATCATGCCTTCCGAGGGTTATGATGGTTTTTATATGGCTTTGATAGAGAGAAAATAATCTTACACATATCTAAAAAACACTTCCATTATGGAAGTGTTTTTAGTTTATAGTTAAATTTTATAGAATTAATTCTTCATAAATTTAGAATTCACTACTCCATTTTCGGTGTAGATTTTTATTAAATATAATCCTTTGCTTAACGTAGAAACAGCTATTTTTTTATCATTTCCAATATCTGATTTTAATAATTTTCCGCTCAAATCATAAATTTCTATTTTAGAAATTTTCTGTTGGGTTTCGATATTCAAAAATTCTGAAGTAGGATTCGGATAAATAGTCGTTGTAAAAGTTTTGCTTTCACCTGTTGCTAAAGTTCCGGTTTGCGTCACGGCAATTGTTTTGGAAGCGACACCTCCATCACCAGAAAGCATAACGTTTGCGGTTCTAGCTGCTCCAGTATTATTGGTTTCCGCAGTAAATGTAATTTTTGCATCTCCATGTCCTGCGGCTGCGGTTTGCAAAGTATTTTTACCAGCCAATTGCAAGTAAGATACGGTTAGCCACGATTGATCGCTTGTTGCAGACCAATTTACGTTATTAATTAAATTAAACGTAAATACGTTAGAGGTTGCAGAACCGCTATTTGAAATTACGGCATTTGAAAGTTCAAGATAATTATTTTCTGGAGTTAGATATTTTGTAGTTAAATTTCCGAAAGTGGCGATGTAGTTTTTGGGGATGTAATGATTAATTAAGGGATAATTTAAAAAATTAGTTTGAGGAGTTACACTAGCAACACTAAAAACATCTTCATTAATTACATCAACTGCTGTTGAACTATATGAGAAAAAAGTTGAGTTTGAAGTATACCTAAAATTATCTACTGGTTTTAAATATTGTACATCACCACTACTATTGAATTTTGAAATCACTTTATTGCCATCAGTTGCATTGAATAGATATTCAACATTGTTGATTGAAACTTTATCCTTAAAATATAAATAGCTGTATATATTTTTATTTTCATCTACTTTTAAATTAGTGTAAATCCCTAAATTTATATTGGAATTTGAATATAATGGTTTTTGCCAAAGAACACCTCCTGATAAATCAATTTTAGCCAATAATCCTTGAAAATGAATAGACGGAGAGGGATATTTCCTCGGGATTACAATATTATTTAATCCATAAAAATCACTACTAGAGGTAACTAGATATCCCATCAATGCAATATTTTCTCCATCAAATACACCACCAGTAAAAACAGAATAACCTTGATCGTTTGTATTTGCGTAAAAATTTTTGCCAAAGATAATATTTCCAATACTATTAAACTTTAACAATAAATTATCACCATTAGCATTCCTGTTTATCGTAATTGCGTCAAAATTATAATTCTGTTGACTGGAAGCGCCATCTAAAAAAATATAGAAATTGTTTTGGGCATCAAATAATGAAAAGGAAGAATTGGGACTTACATCAATATAATCTTTAGTGTAAATAGTATTTCCAGTTGCACCATCTACTTTTAATATATAAAAATGATCATGCCCCTGGTTATTTTGAGTAGTTTGATTAATTCCTGTAATATAAACATCACCAATATTGTCAGTATAAATTGAAGCACTTAAACCCGTGTAATCAGCTAAAAAATCAATATTTTTTTTCCAAACTAATTTTCCTGTTTTATCGATTTTTAAAATAACTTTTACGTTAGATCCGCCATTAATATTCTGAACTGATCCTGTTGCATCTGTAAAATTATTAATAGAGTAGCCACCGCTAGGATTAAAACAAAGAAAAATATTGTCATTCTTATCCACAGATATAAAATGTTTAGATAAACTTAAGTCGTCATTGTCTGCATTACTTATTGACACTTTCCATTTTAGCAAACCATCGGGACCAAATCTTTTTATTAATTGTGATCCGTAGTAATCAAAAGCGCCATAAAATGTTTCAGAACTATTTTCATTTAAATGTTTAATAAATCCAGGATACTCAGCAACTAAATTTGTTTCGAAAGTCCTTGTGTTTTTTGGAGGATTACTTTGACAAAAAATAGAATTAGAGAATAAGAAAGAAAAAACGAATAAGAAAGAAAATAATGATTTTTTCATAAATAAAATTTTGACAAAAGTAATTATTTTTCAATTAAGATGCATTTTCATTTTCATCTTCACACATTATATTTTAAGTTTGTAGGAGAAAAAACATTAACCTAACAAGATTTAAGATATATGTGCGGAATTGTATGCCTTTTAGACGCCAAACAAAAAACGGAAACGCTAAGACCTCAGGTTTTGGAAATGTCGAAAAAAATCAGACATCGTGGTCCTGACTGGAGCGGGATTTTTCAAAATGAAAAAATGATTTT
>JACMPO010000202.1 GCA_014377455.1 Flavobacterium sp. | reverse complement strand
GCAGCTGGCTTTTTCGTTACCAGTTATTAATCGACATAATACCGCTTTTCAATTATGTACTTCCAATGAATATCCAAGACTTTCTCTTTTAGAATTTCACTATCTTTTTTACCAAGTTCGCCATTATTATCTTTTGGATCATACACAATATAATGTCCAACTCCAGAAAATTCTCCAATATCAGATGCTGTGCAGAATATTATAACACCATCATTTTTTAAAGTTATTGTTCCAGATGCTACATCATTTAAGATTAATTTGTCATTCCAAAGAGCTACAACTTTTTTTAACTCGTCGTTTCGATTAGCCAATATTGTATTTTCAAAATAATATTTATTAGAATCAAAAATTATTGAGTTTGAAAGTTGCTTTATAGAGTCATATTCTTGAAAGTTTACCGCCTTCTTTATAAAATGTAAGTTTTTGTCTAGTATAGTCTTTGCAACTTTATAGCGGTCAAAATTTGAAATTATATTCTCATTGAAATCGTGTCCGCAAGAAGATAACAGTAAAATTATTCCAAAAAGTATTAAGGTTTTTTTCATCGAGTGGTGATTAAGCTTGCTGCTAACTCGTTTATATGTATGACAAACGTCATATTTTATTTCAAACTCAAAAATATTAAAAATATTTGATAAATCATCCAACCGACTTTTTATTTGTTACTTCAATTTCTTTCGGAAAACCCAGTTCCGTAAAAGCGTTACATCTAAATAATGCACAGCATCTATCAGAACTTTTGTTTAATTTATAATTTTTGAAGAACATGTAGTGGAGATGGTTCAGCTGAGCCTCATCTGAGTAGAAAACTATAATATTGGAGTCAGCCGAGCCTCATCTGAATAGAAAATTACAATATTGGAGTTAGCTGAGCCTCATCTGAGTAGAAAACTATAATATTGGAGTCAGCCGAGCCTCATCTGAATAGAAAATTACAATATTGGGGCTGGAAACAGAATTTCTAAAAGTAAACCTATATTGTGCTAAAATAAGTTACTATTAAATAGGTTATTCAAATATAAATACTAAAAGTTATACTAATACAACCAAGAGAAAAGAGTCTAATTGTGATATATTTGCAACTCATAAAAATTGAAACTAAGAAGTAATTTTTAGTATTCAACTAGTATCTAAAATCAAAAAATGTCAAGAGATATACAACTCAAAGATCGCTGGGAAAAAGTAGTTGAATTGCTTTCAAATCAGTTTGCCGAAGGTGAAAAATTAGACTTAGATGCTATAATCTATTTAATTGGAGTTCAAGAATTGGGAAATTTTAAAAAAAATTTCCAAAAAGACGAAAAAGTAAATTTAATGCATATCGCAATTTGCAAACTGCTTGAACCTTATGGATATTATGAATTCGATTTTTTTGACAAAGAGGGTTGGCCACATTATAAAATTAAAGAAGAATTGCCACCGCTAAAAGCTGGTGAACAATCCATTTTAATGAAAGATGCTATTGTTAATTATTTTTTAGAAAAGCAATTGATTGAGTAATTAGTGAATAGTGAATAGTATTTCTGCGGACTAATTACTATTCACTAATCACTTTTCACTAATCACTTTTCACTAATTACTTTTCACTAATCACTTAAATAAACTAAATTTGAACCTTCAAATACCTGAGACCATTTGGTCGAACAGTATGAAATAAATGACCGATGATAGATAAGATTAAACAACATATAGAAGAAGCCAAGGCCTTTAACGAAAAAAATAAAGAAGCTTTAGAGCAATTCCGGATAAAATATTTAGGTAGTAAAGGCTTGCTAAAAGAGCTTTTTACCGAGTTTAAAAACATACCTAACTATCAAAAAAAAGATTTTGGCCAAGTTATCAATACACTTAAAACTGTTGCCGAAGAAAAAGTAAAAACCATTCAAGAAGAGCTTGAGAGCAAAGAAGAAATTAAAGGTATTTACGGCGATTTAACGCGTCCAGGCGAACCGTTATCAGTTGGTTCACGTCATCCAATTTCAATTGTAAAAAATCAAATAATCGATATTTTTTCAACCATTGGTTTTAACGTTTCTGAAGGTCCAGAAATAGAAGACGATTGGCACAATTTTACAGCATTAAACTTGCCCGAATATCATCCAGCACGCGATATGCAAGACACGTTTTTTATTCAAACAAATCCTGATGTTTTGCTTCGCACGCATACTTCATCAGTGCAAGTGCGTTATATGGAAAACAACAAACCGCCAATTAGAACTATTTCGCCAGGAAGAGTTTTTCGTAACGAAGCTATTTCGTCGCGTTCGCACTGCATTTTCCATCAAGTTGAAGGTTTGTATATAGATAAAGATGTTTCGTTTGCCGATTTAAAACAAACGTTGCTTTATTTCACTAAAGAAATGTTTGGGAAATCTAAAATCAGGTTGCGTCCAAGTTACTTTCCGTTTACCGAACCAAGTGCCGAAATCGATATTTATTGGGGTTTAAAAACCGAAACTGATTATCGAATTACAAAAGGAACAGGTTGGTTAGAAATTGGCGGTTGTGGCATGGTCGATCCCAATGTTTTGAAAAACTGTAACATCAATGCCGATGAATTCTCTGGTTTCGCCTTTGGAATGGGAATAGAACGCATTGCAATGTTGCTCTATCAAATAGGTGACATCCGAATGTTTTTTGAAAATGATATCCGTTTTTTAGAGCAATTCAAATCTAGTATATAAATATAGTCGAAAGTCAAAAGTCGAAAGTTTAAAAAAAATGTTTTTGATTCTTGTAATTATCAAGTTAAAAAAATAATATTTACTAAATGCAGCTAGTATAAAATTGATCTTAGTGACCTAGTGTCTTAGCGGCAAATAAAAATTTGAGACTTTCGCCTTTTGACTTTCAAACTTTTCAACTAACATGAAATCTGACATAACAATCCCACAAGTAGAAAACGTTTTTCTAGCAGCAATCCACGAATGGAGTGATGACTTTATGGAAAAAATCTGGAACGTTTATTTAATTAACGATTCTGATTTTGATATAGAAAGTGTAATGGTAGTTTCTAAAGCCTTTGGAACACTCGATGGTGAGATGAAAAAAACTTCGTTATTACGTCATGCTTTTTTAAAAGTGCCTGCAGTATCGGTTGTGAAAATCGAAATGATTGAAAAAAGTGTTTTGCAATTAAACAACGAATTTATGCTGACTTACTTTATCGAAAACACATTATATGACAAACGGTTTATTTTTAAGAAAAATTTTGCCACAGAAAGTGAAATTGAAGAAGTTCCTATTTTATTTGTAGATGGAGTAATTGTGAGATAGATTTTAGTTTATCATTTCAACCTTTTGGTAAAAATTACATAAAATAACTCACAGAATTGATTTGTATAATGCGATTTTTCCTGCGACGAAATGACAATATCAATATTAATTAAAGATTTTTAATCTAATTTTTCAGTTAGTTTTTTAAATACTCTTTTAGCTTCTTTTCCCTCATATAAAATTTCATAAACGGCATCGATAATTGGTGTTTTTGCTCCATAATCTTGGTTGAGTTGCCACGCACTTTTAGTGGCATAATAGCCTTCGGCAACCATACTCATTTCCATCATAGCGCTTTTTACTGTGTATCCTTTTCCAATCATGTTTCCAAACATTCTGTTTCTAGAAAAGACTGAATATCCAGTAACTAATAAATCGCCCAAATAAGCCGAATTATTAATGTTACGTTTCATTTTGTGAACTTTGCGGATAAACTTTTTCATTTCTCGAATGCCATTACTCATTAAAACCGATTGAAAATTATCGCCATAACCCAAACCATGAGCCATTCCTGCAGCAATTGCATAAATGTTTTTTAACATTGCGGCATATTCGGTTCCTATAATATCGTCTGAAATTTTAGCTTTTATATAATTGCCAGATAAACATTTAGCAACAATTGTTGCTTTATCTGCATCACCACAAGCAATTGTTAAATAGGAAAGTCGTTCCAGAGCTACTTCTTCGGCGTGACATGGTCCAGTAATTACGCCAATATTGTCAAATGGAATAGAATAAATTTTATGAAAATGTTCACCAACAATTAGTGAAGTTTCAGGAACAATTCCTTTAATTGCTGAAAAAATTACTTTGTTTTCGAGCGAAACTGTAAGCTTTTCTAGTTCTGCACTTAAAAAAGCTGAGGGAATTGCAAAAATTAAATAATCAGCATTTGCTACAGCTTCATTAATATTATTAGTTAGATTAAGTTTTGATAAATCGAATTCTACAGAGCTTAAATAATTTGGATTGTGCTTGAATTTTTTAATATGTTCAATTGCGGCTTCGTTGCGCATGTACCACGAAATTTGTTTTTGATTAACACACAACATTTTTGCTATTGCGGTTGCCCAACTACCACCACCAATTACTGCAAACTTTGGGTTTTGATTCATAACTATATCGTTTGAGATTTCAAAAATACTGATTTTTTACGGGTTAGCCAATATTTTAAAATCGTACTGACTTTTATAGATTGCTTAGCCCAGATTGAAATGGAAAGCTTTTTTAAAAGGTAACCAATTTTTCTTGGCAAAAAACTGCGACAAACGGAAGCACGTTTTTTGTTTTAGAAAAATGGTGAAATTTTAAAAAACTTGAAATGGAAAGCTGGAAATAGCTCCTAATAAAATTAACTTAATATTATGATTTTCAATATAATATATGTATTCAAATCACGTTATATATTTGTTAGTTATTATAATTATAATGGTTTAGGGTTGAAAAAGGCGTTTAAGAAATTTTCTTAAACGCCTTTTAAATTTTATTTTATTATAGCTTTCTTTACTGTGTTCGGGATGATATAAGATATTGTTAGTAACTCATTTCAACAATTTCTCTAACCTTTTCGGGCGTGATATTTTGCTTTTCACCAAGTGCTTTCCAGCCTCGTTCTTCGAAACGATTTACAATAAAATCGGCTGTACCTAGATGGTTTGCAACAACTTCTGAAAGTTTTGTTACCATTCCCATTTTGTGGAAAAACGCTATGGTTTTTTCGATGGCTCTTAAGGCTATTTCATCTATTGGATTTTCTACCTCAGTATTTGCTTGAATGTTCCAAACACGTTCTCCATATTGTGCCAATTTGTCTTTTTTGGTTTCAAACATTACTTTGTACAAGTTAGGACCTATAATTGCCAAAGTTCGCGCATGATCTATCTCGTAAAGTGCGGTTAACTCGTGTCCAATCATGTGGGTTGCCCAGTCCGAAGGTACGCCTTTTTGAATTAATCCGTTTAATGCCATTGTAGTACACCAAACAAAACTTGAAGCTAATTTATAATCAGTTGGATTTTCTACAACATTTGGTCCCACTTCGATTAAAGTTTGTAAGATGCTTTCGGCAAATCGATCTTGTAAAATGGCATCGTGCGGATAAGTTAAATATTGTTCCATGACATGTGTAAAAGCATCGATAACTCCGTTTTGAAGCTGTCTTTTAGGTAGGGAAACAATCACCGTTGGATCTACAATAGAAAATTTAGGAAACAATGCACTTCCTCCAAGTGTTAATTTTTCCTGAGTTGCTTCGATGGTTACTACCGCGCCAGAATTCATTTCGCTTCCTGTCGCGGGCAAAGTCAAAACGGTTCCGAATGGAATTACCTTAGATACATCTGTAAATAGAACCTTTTTCTTTAAAATTTCTATAGGATTTCCTTCATAATTTGTTGCTCCAGAAATAAATTTTACGCCATCAATAACACTTCCACCACCAACTGCAAGTATAAAAGTTATGTTTTGATTTTTAACAATTTCTACAGCTTTTAGCAATGTTTCAAATCTTGGGTTGGGTTCTACGCCACCAAATTCTATGATTTCAAAATCTTTTAAAGCAGTTTTTACTTGGTCGTAAATACCGTTTTTAAATATGCTTCCGCCGCCATAAACTAGAAGAATCTTTGCATTAGCTGGAATTAATTTAGATAATTTTTCTGTTTGACCTTTTCCAAAAACATAATTGGTAGGATTGTATAATTCGAAGTTGTTCATTGTATAAATATTTAGTTTGTAAATTTACAAAACGATGGTATGTACAAGTGGTAAAGGAATGTTAAGTTTGCTTCGCAAATAAAATTAATCCAACTGCATTTTTAAAGTTAATGATAAACTAATCTAGTTTATTAAAAAAATTCTTTTTTGAATTATGTTTTCTCTTCTTCTATATAAATACATTGAACTAATATTTATTATTAAAAAAAAGAGACAATAAAAAAATATAAAATATAGTATAACTATCCCTTTATATAACGAAACAGTTCTTTCAAGATTTTGAGGCAGCAATAAACACAACCATAAGCCAATATATAAAACAAGAATTAGTATATTAACAAAGAGATGTGAATCCAATTCTTTTGAAAATTGGAATATCAGCAACAAAAAAAAACAAAACCTATAATAACGATTGTCATTTCCTGTAAAAATTATTATGATCTACATATTCCCAGACTTTCTCGGGCAATAATGGTCGGATATTTTTTTTGTTTTTAATGCTTTCGCGAATGAAAGTCGAAGATATTTCTAATATTGGAGCATCAATTTTATGAATTCTTGTGTGATTTTTTAAATCTAAATTTTCGACTTCTTCAGAAATTCTTGGGTAAACATAAATATCGTGATTTTCTAGAATATATTCGTAGTTTTTCCATTTGTAAAGCGAATTCAAATTGTCTTCGCCCATAATCAAACAAAACTCATGTTGCGCAAATTTATCTTTTAAGTGCGCTAAGGTATTGACAGTATAATTTGGCTGCGGTAATTTGAATTCAATATCCGAGGGTTTGATTTTAGGATAATCGTCTGTAGCTAAATTCACGAGATGCAAACGTTGGTAATCATCCAACAAAGTATTCTTTTGTTTGTGCGGGTTATGAGGCGTAACAACCATCCAAATTTGACTTAAATCTGAATGTTCTGCCATGTGATTAGCAATAATCATGTGCCCAACGTGAATTGGATTGAAGGTTCCGAAGTATAATCCTATTTTCATTTTAGTCCTTAGTTATTAGTCCTTAGTTTTTTAGTTTTTGAACTTAATAGTTATTTCAGATTTTTTGCAAAAGCATTTATCATTTTACTTTCCTCTTCTATTATGAATAATAAGTCATTATAAAGATTTTCGTCTTGAATAAATCCTAATTCTTTTGCGATTATAAGTTGCGTTTCAATTTCATTTAATGAACCTCGAGATATATTTAAAAAGTGATTGAATGATTTATCAGTTTGACGCCCAAAACCTTCTGCAATATTTGATGGAATTGAAACACTTGCTCTTTTTAGTTGTCTTGTTAATGCATAAATCTCGGCTTTAGGAAAACTATGCGTTAGCTTGTAAACTTTCAAAACTATTTGAATTCCTTTTTGCCAAATAAATAACTATTTATACGATTTAACTCCACTCATATTATTTTATATTTTTTAAAACTAACAACTTAGGACTAATAACTTAGGACTAACAACAAGAAATAAATTTTTTCACCAACTCATAAGCATCTTGCTTCGCCACATTTAAATCATAATTTTTTATAACTTTATCAAATTGTGGTGCTGTTGCAAGTTCAACGTGTGCTTTTGCAATGCGCATATTAATTTTTTCATCGCTTTCTGTAGAGCGTTCTTTTAATCTTCGTTTTAGTTCGTCAACACTTGGTGGTTTTACGAAAACGGCTAAAGTTTCTTGAGGAAATTTCGATTTAATTCGCAATCCACCAGAAACATCAATATCGAAAATTACATTTTTGCCTTTTGCCCAAATGCGTTCTACCTCGCTTTTTAAGGTACCGTAATAATTATTGGTGTACACTTCTTCCCATTCAACAAATTCTTCTGCTTTAATGTGTTTTTTAAATTCATCCCAAGTAATGAAATAATAATCCTTACCATCGACTTCTTGACCTCTTGGCTCGCGAGTTGCACAAGATATTGAGAATTCTAAATTCAAATCTTTTTGTGCCAATAAATGTCGCACTATGGTTGTTTTTCCCGAACCTGATGGCGCTGAGAATACGAGTAGTTTTCCTTTGTTCATGCTTAAGTTTCTTAGTCCTTAGTTTTTAGTGATTAGAACTTAGTGATTAGAACTTAGTACTAAGGACTAAGAACTAACAACAATTTACTTACAAAACATTCAAAACCTGTTCCTTAATCTTCTCCAATTCATCTTTCATCATCACGACCAATTTTTGCATTTCGGTATGATTTGATTTTGAACCCATGGTATTGATTTCGCGTCCCATTTCTTGCGTTATGAAACCTAATTTTCTCCCGTTAGCTTCTGTTCCTGCTAGCGTTTCTATGAAATAATTCAAGTGATTTTCAAGTCGAACTTTCTCTTCAGTAATATCGTATTTTTCTAGATAAAATATCAATTCTTGCTCAAAACGATTCTCGTCAACGGTTACTTTTATTTCATCAATTGCGGTTCGTAATCTTGTTTTTATAGTTTCGATGCGTTCTTTATCATAAGCAACAGCATTATTCATCAATGTCATGATGTTAGCAATGCGATGCAAGAATTCTTTTTCTAATGAAACACCTTCGTCTTTACGAAATTGCGCCATATTTTCAAGCGCTTGGTCGATTACTTTTTGGATTTCTTTCCATTCGTTTTCATCAATTTCGTCGCGTTCTGTTTTAAGTGAATCGGGCATTCTTACTGCCATTTTCATTAATTCGGTTTCATCAGCATTTGGCAAAACAGCCTTCATCTGATTGATATATCCTTTAATAATTGGCACATTAATTTTGGAGGATGTTTCTTCGCCAGTAACTTCGATGTATAATGAAAAATCAATTTTCCCGCGCTCTAATCGTTGTGAAATTTGGTTGCGTAAGCCCAATTCCATTTCGCGGTAAACCGATGGCATTCTGGTATTCAAATCTAAACCTTTATTGTTCAGCGATTTTAATTCTACTGTAATTTTTTTGGTTGGAAGTTGCAAAGATGCTTTTCCAAAACCGGTCATTGATTGTATCATTCTTATGTTTTATAGGCTTCAAATATATGAAAATGTTTTTAGTGCTTAGATTTTTAGTTTTTAGTCCTTAGTCTACAAAAAAAACGATTATTTTAATTAGGTCAAAAAAACTCAGGGCTAAGTACTAAGTGCTTTTTTTCTGTGTTACCAGATAAACTCCAGCGAAAATCAAAACCGCAGAAAATAATTTCACTAAACTCAATTCGTCTTTTCCTAAGCTAACAGCAAATATTGTTGCAAAAAGTGGTTGTAAGTAAATAAAAACAGCAACCGTTGTTGGTTTCAACTCACGCATCGAAAGAAGATTTAACAAATAAGTGAAAAATGTTGAGAACAAAACAACAAACCCAATTTTCCAGTAAATTTCATTTGGAACTATTGTCCAATTAATTTCATGAAATTCGTTCCATCCAAAAGGTAAAACCATGATAAATCCTAGGGTGTAAATCCATTTTACAAATGTAAAAGCATTGTATTTATCCATTAGTTTTTTAACCACAATTAAATAAAAACCATAAGAAACGGCGTTTGTAAAAACCAATAAATTACCCAAAGTGGCGTTTGGAGCATTTACCATAGTTTTACCGTAAAGTATTAGAGTTCCTGTTCCAAAAAGACCTAAAATT
This sequence comes from Flavobacterium sp., assembly GCA_014377455.1. GTDB lineage: Bacteria > Bacteroidota > Bacteroidia > Flavobacteriales > Flavobacteriaceae > Flavobacterium. The sequence goes on along the minus strand of JACMPO010000202.1, from coordinate 8,971 downwards.
AGTCCGAAAACTTTACGTTTCAGCATTCGCTCTTTCATGATTATTGCAGAAAGGACTAGCACAATCATTGGCGTTGTTACCATTAAAACAGCACCCATAATTGGTGATGTGTAACTCAATCCTTTAAAAAAAGTTAACATATTAAGCGCAACACCAAAAAAAGCGGCCGCAATAATTCTAGGAAAATCACTAAGTGCAATTTTTTCTTTTGGACCAAAAAATGAAACTAGCCAAAATAAAATGGTTGCACCAAAAACACGAATCACAATAAATCCAAACGGTTCGATGTATTCTGGCATTACGTCTTTGGCAATAGTAAAAGTCAATCCGTATATTATAGAAACAAATGTGGCTGCTATTAAAGCCCAAGTTCTTTTAGACATTTTCTAAAGCTTTCATTACTTGTAATATATTTTGCTGTGTGTTTCCGATATAAATTTTATCACGAATTATAAAAACAGGACGACTCAAAAAGGTGTAATGTTCTAAAATGTATTTTTTGTAATCGTCTTCGGTCAGATTTTTATTTTTCAAATCCATCGATTTATATAGTTGCGCTTTTTTGCTAAATAATACTTCATAACTTCCTGAAAGTGTGTACATATATTCTAATTCAGCAACAGTAATTGGATCTTGTTTTATATCTTGATATATTAAATTAGCCGATTTTGGTAGTGATTTTATAATTTTTCTGCAGGTGTCGCAACTCGCTAAGTAATAGATTGTATCGGTCATGGAATTTGTTTTTGCAAAGAAAAATCATTTGAAACTTATAATCAGTATTTTTATAAAATAATTAAATTATGGAAACCTCTTTTAAAATTAACGAAACAAGTAGAAATATATTACTTACATTTTTAGAAAATTATTCGTTAGAAAAACTCAACACAATTCCAGAAGGCTTTAGCAATAATTTGATTTGGAATATTGGACACATAATTGTGGTTCAGCAAATGTTGGTTTATAAATTAGCAGATTTGCCGATGATTATTTCTGATGAAATGGTTGAAAAATATAAAAAAGGAACCAAACCAAAACATAATGTAATTCAAGAAGAAGTTGATGAAATGAAATTATTATTGTTTTCAACTTTAGAAAAAACTAGAAAAGATTTTACTGAAAAAGTGTTTCAAAATTACAATGAATTCACTTCGATGTCAGGATTTACTATGAAATCATCAGCTGATGCAATTGAATTTAACAATTACCATGAGGCACTTCACACAGGAATTATGATGCAGATTAGAAAATTTATTTAATTTAAAATATCTTTGTAAAAAATATAGAAATGAAATCGCCACAAAAACTAGTTTGTGTAACAAACACTAAATAAAAAAGGTGATACAATTTATTACAAATGAAAAACAAAATAAAATAAATGAAATTCAATACTAAAGTGATTCACGGCGGACAACACCACGAAAAAGTAACAGGTGCAGTGATGACGCCAGTTTTTCAAACATCAACCTATGTGCAATCAAGTCCAGGAAAACCTGTTGGCGATTATGAATATTCTCGTGCCTCAAATCCAACGCGTCAAGCTTTAGAAGATGCATTAGCATCAATAGAAAATGGCGCAAGAGGTTTAGCATTTGCATCAGGATTAGCCGCAACCGATTGTTTATTGAGAATGTTCAAAGCGGGAGACGAAATTATTGCAATGGACGATTTATATGGCGGAACTTATAGACTGTTTACACGATTATATAAAGATAGTGGCATTAAGTTTCATTTTGTTGATATGAATGATTTTGATAAATTTCAATCATTAATTAACGAAAACACAAAACTAGTTTGGGTGGAAACACCAACTAATCCGTTAATGAAATTGGCAGATATTCAAGAAATTGCTAAGATTACTAAAAAGAATAACATTCTTTTTGCAGTAGATAATACTTTTGCTACGCCATATTTGCAAAAACCTTTAGATTTAGGTGCTGATATTGTCATGCACTCGGCTACAAAATATCTTGGCGGACATTCCGATGTTATTGCTGGAGCTTTAATTATTAAAGATAAAGTTTTAGGAGATGAACTGCATTTTAAACAATTTGCAACCGGCGGAACACTGGGACCAATGGACAGTTATTTGGTTCTTCGAGGAATAAAAACATTGCATTTGAGAGTTCAAAGACATTGTGAAAATGGAATGAAAGTTGCCGAATATTTAGAAAATCATCCATTGGTAAAACGAGTATATTATCCAGGTTTACCAAATCATCCGTTTCATGAAATTGCAAAAAAACAAATGAGTGGTTTTGGTGGCATGGTTTCGTTTACATTTAAATCTGGAAAAAAAGCAGATGCAATTTCATTTTTAGAAAAATTAAAGGTGTTTACTTTAGCAGAATCTCTTGGTGGCGTTGAAAGTTTGGCCAATCATCCTGCCTTGATGACGCATGCATCCATTCCTGAAGATAAACGACTTGAAGTTGGAATCACTGATGATTTAGTTCGATTAAGTACAGGTGTCGAAGATATTGATGATTTACTTGCTGATTTAGATCAAGCGTTTAGATAAATTTTAGAACATCAATTTGGTTAATTCACTTTTTATGTCTTCAAATAAAAAACAGGCTGCAATTGGATTCATCTTTATAACATTACTTCTTGACATAACTGGCTGGGGAATTATTATTCCTGTTATCCCAAAATTAATTAAAGAGTTAATTCACGGCGACATCAGCGAGGCTGCAAAATTTGGAGGATGGCTGACTTTTATTTATGCGATTACACAATTTGTATTTGCTCCATTTGTAGGTGCATTAAGCGATAAATTTGGTCGTCGTCCTATAATTTTGATTTCTCTTTTTGGATTTTCATTAGATTATTTATTTTTATCAATCGCTCCAACCATTGAATGGTTATTTGTAGGACGATTTTTAGCAGGAATAACAGGAGCAAGTATCACCACAGCTTCTGCATATATCGCTGATGTAAGTACTAACGAAAATAGAACCAAAAATTTTGGGATGATAGGTGCAGCATTTGGACTTGGATTTATCATTGGTCCAGTTATTGGCGGATTGTTAGGTCAGTATGGTGCTCGTGTTCCATTTTACGCAGCTGGAGCGTTGTGTATGATAAATTTTGTTTACGGTTATTTCATATTGCCAGAATCACTTTCTGTTGAAAACAGAAGAGAATTCAGTTGGAAACGAGCTAATCCAATAGGTGCCTTATTAAATTTAAAAAAATATCCAAAACTCGTAAATTTAATAATCATGTTATTTATAGTGTACGTTGCTTCAAATGCTGTACAAAGCAATTGGAGTTATTTTACAATTTATAAATTTGGTTGGGACGAAAAAATGGTAGGGATTTCACTAGGAATTATAGGGTTACTGGTAGGTTTAGTTCAAGGTGTTTTAATACGTTGGATAAATCCAAGAATTGGTAATGAAAAAAGCATCTATTTTGGATTAGCACTATACACTTTAGGATTATTTTTATTTGCTTTTGCGACCCAAAGTTGGATGATGTTTGTTTTTTTAATTCCCTATTGTCTTGGCGGAATTGCTGGACCAGCTATTCAAGCAGAAGTTTCATCATCAGTTTTGCCTTCTGAACAAGGCGAAATGCAAGGCACATTAACAAGCTTAATGAGTGCTTCATCCATAGTAGGTCCGCCTTTAATGTCGAGTATTTTTTATTTTTTCACACACAAAAATGCACCGTTTCAGTTTGCAGGCGCACCTTTTATTTTAGGCGGTATATTAATGCTTATCAGCACTTTTATAGCTTATTTTGCCTTAAAGAAAAAATAATCGTCTCCCATAATAATTTATGAAAATGCATAATTTAAAAATTATAGAATTAACCACAATAAAAGAGATGCTGGAGCAAATAGAAATCATCCGATTTTTATATCCTTCTATGCCTGTTGATCGGTATGAATCATTTTTAACCGATATGATTCCAAAAAATTACAAGCAAGTTGTTGTTTTTGAAAACAATGAATGTGTTGGACTTAGCGGTTTTTGGTTTGGAACCAAATTATGGACAGGAAAATACCTAGAAATAGATAATTTTATTGTGCATCCTAATTATAGAGAAAAAGGAATTGGTAAAATATTAACGCAATATATTGATGAAAAAGCAAAAGAATTAAACTGTACGTGTGTTGTTTTAGATGCGTTTACAGGAAATTTTGTAGCTCATAAATTTTATTACAATCAAGGTTATGTGCCTCGAGGTTTTCATTTTATCAAAACTATTGACGAAAATGGATTTTCATAATCTAAGAAAACCTTATTTTTACACCATAAAAAATTCATCTTGAGTTTATATAAAAACCTTTTCAAACAGACACTTATTTACGGACTGGCAACAGTTTTCCCGAGGATAATTAGTTTTATTCTGAATCCTTTGTTTGTAAAGTTTCTTAAAGACAAAAGTCAAATGGGTGAAGTATCCGTAATCTTTGCTTATCTTGTGTTTTTTAATGTGGTTTTGTCTTATGGAATGGAAACCGCTTTTTTTAGATTTTATAATTCTGAAGACAACAAAAAAAATGTAATTTCAACTACCACAATTTCTTTGTTTTGGTCGTCATTAGTTTTTTTATTGGTATCTCTTTTGTTTAGAAATTCATTAGCTTCTTGGTCACACATAAGCGTTGAATATATTACCTATACCATTTTTATATTAGCACTCGATGCTTTGGCAATCATTCCTTTTTCAAAGTTGAGAGCTGAGAAAAGACCTATGCGTTATGCCACAATCAAAATGGCAAACGTTACTATAAATCTTTTACTCAATGTTTTCTTTTTGGCATTTCTTCCTAAAATAGTTGCTAATAATCCAAATGGATTTTTAAGCAATATCTATTTTGAAAACTTTCAAATTGGCTATATTTTTGTTTCCAATTTGGCAGCGAGTTTGTTTACATTACTTGTTTTATCACCCAATTATTTCAATATTTCTTGGAAGTTTGATGCTGTTTTATGGAAGAAAATGATGGTCTACGGCATTCCAATTTTAATTGCTGGAATTGCTTTTGCCATCAATGAACATTTTGATAAAATTCTTTTAGATTGGATGCACGTTCCGATGTCGGATATTGGAGCCTATTCTGCTTGTTACAAAATTGGAATGTTTATGGTGTTGTTTAGAACGGCTTACACACTCGGAATTGAACCCTTTTTCTTCAGTCATGCCAGCAATGAAAATGCACAACAAACTTATGCAACAATCACCAAATATTTTGTCATTTTTGGTTCGTTTATATGTCTTTTTGTAATTGTTTTTATCGATTTGTTGAAACGACCATTAGTACCAAATCCAAATTATTGGGATGCTATAAAAGTCGTTCCGCTAATTGTTTTGGCTAATTTCTTTTTAGGTATTTATACTAATTTATCCGTTTGGTACAAGTTGATTGACAAAACTAAAATTGGAGCCTACATTTCATTGGTTGGCGCTGCGGTGACACTTATTTTAAATTATTTATTAATTCCAACCATGAGTTACTATGGTTCTGCAATTGCAACGATTGCGGCTTACGGAACTATGATGATAATATCCTATAAAATGGGACAAAAAAGCTACCCAATTCCGTATGATATGAACAAGATATTTAGCTATCTTGGACTCACAATTTTATTTTCGGCAGTTTCGTTTTATATTCCAACTATTAGAGAAAATTACTATGTGAAAGTTCTTTTGTTAGCCGTGTTTTTATATTTTATATATTACAGTGAAAAAGAAACATTATTAAGAATCATTAAAAGAAAAAAATAGTACGTACAGGTCGCGACCTGTCCTAAAAATAAAAGCAAAATAATGCAAATTAAAATCATCAATAAATCAGCACACAAATTGCCAAATTACGAGACTTTGGCTTCGGCCGGAATGGATTTGCGCGCGAATATCTCAGAACCAATTCTTATTAAACCACTCGAACGAGTCTTGGTAAAAACAGGTTTGTATTTTGAGTTGCCAATGGGTTACGAAGCCCAAGTAAGACCGCGAAGCGGATTGGCAGCCAAAAAAGGAATTACTGTTTTAAATTCACCAGGAACGGTCGATGCCGATTATCGGGGCGAAATTGGAGTAATTTTAGTAAATTTATCCAATGAAGATTTTGTAATTGAAAATGGTGAACGAATTGCCCAATTAGTAATTGCAAAACATGAAAGAGCCGTTTGGGTTGAAGTAGAAGAATTATCAGAAACTTCTCGTGGTGTAGGTGGTTTTGGTAGTACAGGAGTGAAGTAGTCAAATAGTTCAAAATTCAAAACTCGTTGTTGAATATTTCAAGTTCTAAAAAATGTTGAATATTCAATTTTGATTAATGAATGTTGAAGTTTAAATAGTATTCCACAACAGAGTAGTATTTTTATATCCCTTCAGAATAGTTCTTTGTAAATTTATATAATTTTTATATCCCTTCAGAATAGTTCTTTGTAAATTTATATAATTTTTACATGCCTTATGAACAATTCTTTGTATTTACAAGATAAATTTATATCCCTTCAGAATAGTTCTTTGTAAATTTATATAATTTTTACATGCCTTATGAACAATTCTTTGTATTTACAAGATAAATTTATATTAATACAGAATAATTTTATATAAAAAAAGATTATTTTGATCAAAAAATATTATTTTTGAATAGTTATTTCATTTATAACGAGTTCAAACACTATTCATTTAAATCAAAAAATATTATGGGAGAATCAATTCATGTAGGTCAGTATTTATCAAAGCTAATCGAATCTAAAAAATTAAAACGCAGTGAAATTACTCAAATGATGGGCGTACAATACTCCGCTTTTTATGGATATGAAAACCGTCCCTCCTTGCAGTTTTCCATCATGATTCGCTTGTGTAATGCCATGAAATACAACATTTTTCTTGACATTGCTAATAGGTTTCCGGCAGAATATGAACATGATAAAAATTTAACGTCAAGTCAAGACAATTTGCTGGCACAATTGCAAGAAGAAAATAAAAAATTAAAGTGGGAAAACGATTTATTGAAAGAAATGATAGTTAAAAAAGGTTAAAAACCCTCGTTTTTGCTCTTTTAAAGAATCTCATTTCTTGAAAAATACCCTATTTTTGTATCGCTTACTTCAAAATTGAAAATTCGTTGTTGAAAATTCGAAGTTCAAAAAATGTTGAATATTCAACTTGGAATAACGAATGTTGAAGTTTTAAAAACATACAAACCTTAAATAAATTATACAAGCCATGAAGAAATTTGATTTACACGAAAGACTATTTGATTTTGCAGTAGAAATCATCAATATTACAGACAATTTAAAAGCCACTAAAGCAGGAAATCATTTATCGGGACAAATTGTAAGATCTGGAACGTCACCTTCTTTAAATTATAGTGAAGCTCAAAGTGCCGAATCTTGAAATGATTTTATTCATAAAATGTCTGTTGTTTTGAAAGAATTAAGAGAAACTCATTCTTGCTTGAAGATTATTAATAGAGCAAAATTATATTTAAAAGAAGAACAAGATTTAATAGTAGTAATAAAAGAAAATGATGAATTAATATCGATTTTTGTATAAAGTATCGAAACATCAAGAAATAGAAATAAGTAGTAAAATAGTTCAAAATTCAAAATTCGTTGTTGGATATTCCAAGTTCAAAAAATGTTGAATATTCAACTTGGAATAACGAATGTTGAACTTTTAAAGTAAATAATATGAAAATAATAGTACCCATGGCTGGACGTGGTTCACGCCTTCGCCCACACACTTTAACCATTCCAAAACCATTAATTCCAATAGCCGGAAAACCAATAGTACACAGATTAGTTGAGGATATTGCAGCAGTTTTAAATCAACCAATTGAGGAAGTAGCTTTTATTATTCACGAAAGTTTTGGTAAAAAAGTTGAAGAAGAATTGATTGCCATAGCCCAAAAACTAGGTGCTAGAGGAACTATTTATTATCAAAACGAAGCTCTTGGAACGGGTCACGCCATTATGTGTGCCAAAGATTCTCTATCAGGACCTGCTGTTATTGCTTATGCTGATACTTTAATTCGTGCCGATTTTGATTTAGATAAAACTGCCGATAGTGTAATTTGGGTAAAACAAGTCGATCAACCCGAAGCTTTTGGGGTTATAAACTTAAATCATAATAATGAAATTGTAGAATTAGTCGAAAAACCAAAAGAATTTGTTTCTGATTTGGCCGTTATCGGAATATACTATTTCAAGGATGTTGCCGTTTTAAAGAATGAATTGCAATTGGTTTTGGATAACAATATAATTCATGGTGGCGAATATCAAATTAATGACGGAATAAAGCAAATGATGGCAAAAGGCATGAAATTTGTCCCAGGAAAAGTGGACGAATGGATGGATTGTGGCAATAAAGACGTAACTGTAGATACAAATTCAAGAATGTTAAATTTTCTTCATAATGACGGTGAGCATTTGATAGATTATGATGTAAAACAAGAAAATTCAAAAATAATTCCGCCGTGTTATATTGGCAAAAACGTTGTCTTAATAGATGCTGTAGTAGGTCCAAATGTTTCGTTAGGCGATGGAACCCATGTTTTTAATTCAACTATTAAAAATAGTTTAATTCAAACGCATTCCCACATTAAAAATGCTTATTTAGATAACGCAATGATTGGCAATCATGCAAGTTTTGATGGAAATTTTACCGCTATCAGCATAGGAGATTATTCGGTTTTAGAATAAAACATATCAATTTTAGAATTAAAAAAATTCAAATGAAAAACACTTTCTTCTATATTTCGATTTTTGTTTTGTTATTCAATTCGCCTTCCTTATTTGCGCAAATTCCAAAAGATACTTTGGCATTAGCCGAAAATAAATTTGAAGATTCATTTTACGAATCGTTAAAACAAAAAGGTATTGAAAACTATGATAAAGCTATTGAATCGCTCGAAAAATGCAAAGATTTACAACCCCAAAATGCCATAATTTATTATGAGCTTGGAAAGAATTATTTATCTCAAAAAAAATATAAAGAT
>JACMPO010000201.1 GCA_014377455.1 Flavobacterium sp. | reverse complement strand
GCTCGGGTGCGAATTTTGTGGTACCTTCACGTTCACGTTTTTCAAGAATTTTTATCTTTAACGGAAAATAATTCGTTCCGAAGTTCGCAACTGACGCCAAGCCACGAGACGTAGTCACCTTAAATTGTGTTTATTTTTTTCGAACATAAATGTGTTTGATATTTAATTTTCCACTGTCACGCTCATCAATTTCAAATTTGTTAATGTTTTTTAAAAGTGCTAACATTTTTGTAAATCCATAGTTTCGAGAATCAAAGTCGGGTTTCTTTTTAAGCATCAAATTTCCTAAATCGCCCAGATATGCCCAGCCATTTTCATCTTCAAGATCAGTTATACTATCACCAAAAAGTTTAATAATTTTAGGATCAATTACACTTATCGGCGTACTGCTTTGCGTATTCTTTTTAGTAGATTTTTTAGTGCTCGATTCTATATTATTTTCGGCTTCTGGCTTTTTCAAAATCTCGATATAAATAAACTTGTCGCAAGCGGTAATAAACGGTGTTAAGGTTTTCTTTTCGCCTATACCAATTACTTTCATACCTGCTTCGCGCAGTCGCGTTGCCAGTCGGGTAAAATCGGAATCGCTGGAAACGATACAAAATCCATCCACTTTTCCCGTATATAAAATATCCATCGCATCAATAATTAAGGCACTGTCACTGGCATTTTTTCCTGTAGAATAGCTGTATTGTTGAATGGGTGTGATGGCGTTTTCTAATAAAACATTTTTCCAACCAGAAACCGTTGGCTTGGTCCAATCGGCATAAATACGTTTAAAGGTGGGCGTTCCATATTTTGCAATTTCTTCAAACATTTCTTTAACATTGGCATACGGAACATTGTCAGCATCAATAAGTACGGCAAATTTTAAATCGTTTTTGATTACCATGGGTTTGATTATTTTGATTAACAATTCAAATGTAGTTATATTATCGTAAAGTTTTAATAGCCCAAATAGAAATGGAAAGCATTTTAGATAAAAAACACTAATTTTGTGGCACTAAAAAAGCGACCCTAGAAGCTCTTTTTAGTGCTTACAAAATGTGGTTTTTATTTAAAATCTTGTAATAGATAGTTGGAACAGCTCAAAAAAAATGATGAACTAAAATTTGAACTATGGCTTTTTTAAAACACATAAATTCGCGAGCAAAAGCCGTCACGGCAACTGGGTTTGGGACAAATGCGGGCAGTTATGGTGGTCGCTTTATAAATAAAGATGGAACGGCAAATGTAGTAAAGCACGGCATGAGTTTCTGGAACCGCATCAGTTGGTACCACACCATGATTGCAATGCCTAGATGGAAATTTCTAACTGTTTTAATAGGATTTTATGCAATTGTAAATTTATTTTTTGCAGGCTTGTACTACTTCATAGGAATTGAATTTATGAACGGTATTGATAGTAACGGAACCGAATTAGAAAAGTTTGGCAAGGCATATTTTTTTAGTGCTCAAACTTTTACAACTGTTGGTTATGGACATATTAGTCCAAATGGTTTTTTAACTAGTGCACTTTCGTCTATTGAAGCGTTGGCTGGATTGTTAAGTTTTGGTATTGCAACAGGGTTATTTTTTGGTCGATTTAGTAAGCCTACTGCTTACATCAAATTTTCGCATAATGCTTTAATTGCACCATTTAAAAATGCAACTGCGTTAATGATTCGATTAGCGCCGTTTAAAAATACAACTTTAATTGATGCTGATGCAAGTATTACACTGGGAATGAGTATTGAAGAAGATGGAATTATGATTAATAAATTTTACACTTTAGAGTTGGAGATGCGCAAAATAAATTCGTTAAATTTGAGTTGGACCTTAGTACATCCTATAAATGAAAATAGTCCGTTCTTTGGTTTTAAACAAGAAGATTTTGATGCTATAGATGGCGAAATAATGGTTTTTATAAAAGCCTTCGACGATATGTTTGCCACTACAGTCGCCAGCAGAACATCGTATACTTTTAAAGAATTTGTTTACGGAGCTAAATTTGAAATGATGTACGGCGAAAATGAAGACAATACAAAAACTAATTTATATCTTGACAAACTAAATTCATATTACAAATCTGCTTTATAAAAAAATGCCTCACGTAGAGACATTTTTAAAATTAGGGTTTAAATAAAAAAAATATAATTTATTTGAGAGTAGCATCAAATTTGACACTTATTTTATTAGACACTTTACTTTTTACTACTGACGGTATCGAGATATTATAATCGCTGGCATTTACAAAAAAGTTTGAAAGTATTGTAATTCCTGAATCTGATTTTTTGATTTTTGCTTTAATAGAAATATCGTTTGACTTGCCGTGCAATTCTAGTTTTCCCGTTATAGTATATTCTTTTGCTGATTCTGTTAATGCTGAAAAATCAAATCCATCAATTTTTCCTCTAAAAGTAGCTTTCGGAAACGTGTCACTCTCTACATAATTTTCATTAAAATGTTCTTCCATCAAGGCAACTTTAAATCGAAATCCTTTCATTAAAGCTAAACTAGCAATTTCGCCAGTTTTTGTATTAATAACAAAAGTTACTCCGTTATTTAAGGCTTTTACTTCTTCAAGGGCAGGAACAGATGCTTCGAAGGTTATATTTCCTGTTTTTGAAATTACCTTGTCTTGTGCAAAACAAAAACTAGATAAAGTAAAAAGTAAGAATAATATTGATTTTTTATACATAATTTATAGTTTTGATTATTGATTTTTTTTATTCTAACAAACCGTCAACTTGCCATTGCATTACTAAATCTATTTTATTTTGAGGCAATTTAGGTCCACCTTGTGGCATTAAAAGTCCATCGCCTGGAGCTTTAGTAATTCTTTCAATTAATCCACGATTCAATAAAGCATCTTTAACCTGGGCATAATTAGTTAAAGACATTGGAGCACCACCAGAAGGAATAGTTCCATGACAACTGATACAATTTCCATCGGTAATTGGTTTTATATATTGAGTGAATGTTACTTTACCGGCAACGGGTACAACATCAACTAAATCTTTAGGGCTATCACTAGAGCAACTTGAAATTATGAAAGTTATAACAATAGCTAAAATAAATACTTTATTTTTCATAGGTTTTTAATCCAAAATTATAAAATTTAAATCTTTTATCATTATTTAATAATTAATTTTACCAAAATTTATTTATAACATCTTTAATTATTTACGTCAAATAAAATAATATAGATTTGCAACAACTCGTTTTTTAAAATCTAAATTATAAGTTACATCGTAATTTAATAAAACTACTATCTGATGAAAAAAATAATTGTATTACTAATTATTGTCGTTGTTTCGATTTCAATTTATTTTTATGCTTACAAAGGACATCGCGATATAGCGTTAGAAGATTCTGAATTTAAAATTTCAGTAATCGATTTACAAAAAGAATTTGCATCTAATGATAGTATTGCCACAAAAAAATATGCTGATAAAACAATAGAGACTTTTGGAAAAATTTCAAGTATAGATACCATAGGCAAAGGAATTGTTATTGATGAAAAACTTTTTGGAACATTTAAAACGGTCCTTCCAGAAGGTTTGAAAATTGGAAATTCAATAAAAATTAAAGGACGCTTTTTAGGCTATGATGAATTGCTTGAGGAATTCAAAATTGATCAAATTACAATTGTAAAATAAATAAAACCAAAATTAAAGCTAACCATGAATAAATTATTTTTAGTTGTATTTATACTTCCATTTCTAACATTTTCACAAGAAGATTTACTTTCAGGAGTAGACTCGGTTGCAGTACATGAAAAAGTTGAATCTGCGTTTAAGGGCTTAAAAATTGTTAATTTAGAGTCAACTAAATTGGCTTCGAAAGGCGATTTATATTTTATAGTTGCCCATCGATTTTCTTCAATAAAAACAGGTTTTGAGACAGGTTTTGGTTTAGACAACGCTGTTTCACAAATTAAGTTTTTATATGGTTTAAAAGAATGGCTTACTATAAGTGGTGCTCGGAGTGAACTTGCTTACGATTTTTCGGTAAAATATAAATTGCAAGACCAAATAAAAGACGGTTTTCCATTTGCTATAGTAGGTTTTAATAGTGTAGCATTTAATAATACATTAAAAGAGAGCAATTATCCAAAAATGAAATTTAATGATCGAATGATTTATGTTTCACAAATTTTAATATCTAGAAAATTCAATAACAAATTAACTTTAGAATTGGCTCCTACATTTTTTCATGAAAATTTTGTTGATAACGATTTGCAACAAAATAGTCAATATGCGGTAGGAATCGGAGGTCGATATCGATTAAACAAAAGGCTATCTCTAAACATTGATTATGCGGCACACTTAAACAGAGCTTCGAATTCCATTTATAAAAATCCGTTGTCAGTTGGAGTTGATATCGAAACGGGTGGTCACGTTTTTCAGTTGCACTTTACAAGTTCGCAGGGAATTCACGAAGCTGGATATTTAGGAAAATCAACAGGAGATTGGCTTAAAGGCGATGTATATTTTGGATTTAATTTAGCT
>JACMPO010000200.1 GCA_014377455.1 Flavobacterium sp. | reverse complement strand
GTTCTTAAATAGGGAGAATTCCCTTATTTAGATTTATCATAAGGAGAATTCCCTATATGATAATTTCATCATTTTAATTTAGTTGTACATTAAGGGGGTATGGGAAATTTTTCCCAGTGAGATTTTCAAAGTGAACATTGGCTGTTCTTTATTTTGAGAATTAATATATGAGGACTGGGATATTTTTCCCAGTCCTATTTCGTCCTCAAATTCATCACGAATTATTTTCAGTAAGTCGTTATGACCTAACTATGTACGATTACCTTCTCGCTCTCTAAAAAGATTAATTTGCTTAAAAAGCTCTATACTTGTAATTGTTTGTTGATTTTGCATAATTATTTCCCTTATTTATATAATTCCCACATTCGGTATATTTTGTGTTAAAAAATTGACAGTGATTTGTTTTATATTGTGCATTTGTACAATAATATACACTCAATTATATTTTAAGTGCTGTATAATAGGTGTTTAGCAATCTTTAAAATGTTAATTTAAACATTTAAAAAGTATTCGTAGATTGCAAAACCGAAGATTTTGAACACAATTAAACATTTTGTTTTGTTGCTGGTTTCTCCATCTAAAAAGTAAGTGATGGTTCTATTGATATTCATAATGTGGGGTTTTTTGATTAATTTTAGTGTTTGTTTGTATTCAAATACAAACAAATGATTGTATTGAACAACAAATGATTATTAAAAATTCATAATAAATGACAGGATTTTTTATATAATTGATAGTCAGTATAATTGCAATCAAAAGAAGTTTGTAAAAAGCATTCGTTATTTGGCTCAAGTGGTGTTTTATATTGTTTCTGGGAGAAAATCTAGTCATATTTATGATGTTCTTAATGCTATAAAATCAACAAATGATAATATTGATACAGAATTGTTGCTTACTGTTAAATGAGAGATGTTGAAAAGTAAAAGTGCAATTGTTGAAACTAGCGAAACTGATGTAGAATATATAAAAAGATAAATGAGCTACAGGAATATAAGATAAAGCAACTGGAGGATGAAAATAGTCGGTTTAAAAGCAGTGTAGACTTTGCTAAAGAAAATAATTAATAAATTTGTTTTAAATAATGATTGATATGAGTAGGTATTTATTGATTTTAGTGTTTCTTGGACTCTCAAATTGCGAAGCCGTAAACGATATGGATAAAAGGATATATGAATTAAAAGCCGAAAATGAAGTTTTACGAGGTACGATATCAAATTTAGAGAATAGAACCGATATTTTGGCCGCTAAAATAGACGATTTAAGCAGTGAAATAAATGATTTGAGCATTGAGGACTACAATAGTCAGATGATAGACGTTCACTCGAAATTAGACGAAGTGCAAACTGAATTACTGAACCTTAAAATTGAGTTTTAAAATGAATACAAATAGAGCACTAGAACTAGTAAAAGTTTCGTTATTGATTATAATCTTAATTTTATTGTCGTTGAATTATTACGATAATGATTCGGTGTCGAAATATGAATTGTATAGAAATGGCAAGATGCGTTTAAATAAATCAACTGGAGAAGTTTTTATTTATGATAGAAATTTGGAAGCTTTTAAAAAAGTAGAGGTTAAAAAATAGTAATATAGCTTCTTCGCACAAGATTGGCAGTGTTCCATTTCAAAATTTAACGATTGAGCTAAAAATACTTACGCTTTTAGGCTAGAGGTAAATCAATATCTTAACATTCCGTCTGCAACAGTATTATAATCTCTTGGGATCCAAATGAACTCAATATCTCTAAATTGTGGAATTAATCTACGCACATCTAAATATGCTTTGTAATAGTGTGCTTCTGTATTTTTTGATTCCCAAGTTAGTTTATTACAAACCCAATCGACAACCCATTTTGCATCAGAAAAAATTGTTATTTTTTCGTTTTTTAAATTTTCAGCTATTAAAAAAGCTAAACACATATTGATGCCCAGTATTTCGGCTTTAACAGTTGTGTTTTCTTTGTCTTTACAAATGTTTTTATTTTTGTGAATAACGGAATTGTTTTCATAAATAACAAAGGAAAATTCAATAGGTAATGATTTGTCCATATTATCTCCTGAACCATCTGTGTAGCAAACTAAATTAGAGTTTTTGTGTTTAAAATCTATTACTGATTTGTCAAATAATTGAGTGGGGCTTTTATAAAAATTACTTTTTTTTTGTTTTTTCTTTGGTTTCATTAGTTTGTCATTGGCATTATTATATATAAGCGACAGTAGGTAGTGTTTTTTTACATTGACTTGTCAATGGTTTTAATAGTGTTAAATTCAGAAACTATCTCCTCAACTAACCATCCACTTCTGTATAAAAATAATTTTGGGATTTTTGAATTTGATTTTAAAAAAAGAAATTCTTTCAAAGTCATTTGTTTTATGTTGTTGAAACGCCTTTTTGAAACAATAATATTTTTTTGTTTTAATTTGTTTTTCCAATAATAACCTTTAGCTTTCGAATTTGAATTGTCTTTAATGTATGCGTAACTTTGTAGAGATAAAACACTTTTATCAATAAAAAAATCATTCCTATTTTCGTTTTTTAGAATTTTGCGAATTGCTTTTAATTCTTTTAAACTTCGAGGATTGTCTTTTCGCTTTAATAGTTCACTTTGATTGCGTTTTATTTCTATTTGCCTTAATTGTTTTGCTTCTGATGAATAAAGTCTTACAGCCATTGAATTATAAGCCGTATGTACTAAATTTTTACCAATAATGATTGGCACCAGTTTATGAGAACTATATAGTTCTTTAGTTTTGCTATTGCCTAGTAATATAAAATCTCCGATATCATTAAAACTACAAAGTCCAGCATTTATAAGTGTTGGAATGTATTTTTTTAAAGTGTGAAGACTAATATTAGTTTTGTTTCTTAAAAGAGAATATCCAGAAACTTTTTTATTGTTTTTTGAAGTAAAAGAAAAGTATTGTTTTTCTTTGTTTCTAGATTGTTTTAAAACAGAATAGGTCGCAATCAACTTATCTCCACCTTTTTGGTAGAGTTCAAAGTAAAGTTTAGACGGTATTCTGAAAGTAGACAGCATAGAAAAACCCATTAGGAGGCTGATTTCTAAAGGGTTTTATGAGGTTCACTTTTCTATCAAAACGATTTAAGAAACCGATATTCAAACCGATTTCAGCCTCGTTTTGAATGACAAATCTATAAAACAATTTTGGAAATAGTACAATAAAATAACAAAAAAGTATAAAAAAATAATTGGTTTGTATAGAAGTAAACAGTAAGAAAAAATTAAAACAACCAACAGAACAACCAACAGAACAACCAACAGAAATACCTTGTTAAGTGTTGACTTTATTAACGGTGACAAAGATTGCAAAAATTAAAACAACCAACAGAACAACCAACAGAAAAGGCGTTTTTGTGTACTAAATTAAACAATAAAGAACTACGTAAAAAAGTAGTTCTTTATTCTCCTGGCGCAAAGTATTTTACTTTTCGTTAAGTTTCTGCAATAGATTGTAAAGGTTTTGAATGTCTTTTTT
>JACMPO010000199.1 GCA_014377455.1 Flavobacterium sp. | reverse complement strand
TGCTCTTAAATCGTAAAATGGTGCCCAACTCGCTGTATTTGTTATGTAAGAAATGTCCAAAAGAACTGTTCCTGCTATTTCATTCATGACTTGTAAAATCAATTTACCGGAAGACGATTTTTCTTCTTTTTGAGTATTCAACTCTAATTTATCATTAAGTAATTTTAACTTTTTATTGTAATTTTCTTCTTTTTCGTTTAAATCTGTAATCGCATTGTTGAGTTCTGTTCTTTTAGTTTTGTAATAATCCACAAGTTTCATCAATTCAGTAACATTTAGACCCGAATTTGATCCTGCAACGGTTTGATTAGCATCTAATAAAGCAACGGTTTGAGAAGTAGAATTGGTTAAAATTTGAATTCTTTTAATTTCTTTTTGAACAAATGTGATGCTGTCTCTTACTTTTTTAATCGCTGGATTAGTCTCATCTACTTCAAATTCTGAAATATAATTTGTAGTGAATTGAACTGATAAAACCGTTACCGAACTTGGTGTTCCTATTTGGATAGTGTTTTCATTAAGATAATTAGCTACATTTTTAATCACAATTTCACTTGTGCCAACCGGCAAATTTACACTTGCTGTTTCCGATAAATCGGCAGCATTGAAATATACACTTGCTGCTTTTACTTTTGCTGTTGTAAAAATTGGTTTTTGAGCATAAAAGAGTGATGGAAGCAAAAATGCTAGTAAAATTAATTTTCTCATTTTATATGGTTTTAATGATTAAATAATGGTTTTAAAGTTAGAATTACGAAAACAACTGTTCTACGACTTCCTCAATTTTAGAAACCATGATGATTTTTATTCCTGGATATTTAGTAGCAATCTTATTATATTTAGAAACAAAAATGGTAGCAAAACCTAGCTTTTCTGCTTCCTGAATGCGTTGTTCTACTCTATTTACAGGTCGAATTTCGCCCGAAAGCCCAACTTCGCCAGCAAAACAGACATCTTTACTCACGGCAACATCTTCGTTTGAAGATAATATTGATGCTACCACAGCCAAATCTATTGCCGGATCGTCAACAGAAATTCCGCCAGTTACATTTAAAAAAACATCTTTAGTTCCTAATCTGAAACCGGCTCTTTTCTCTAAAACTGCCAATAACATATTGAGTCTTTTGGCGTTATAACCTGTTGTGCTGCGTTGTGGCGTTCCATAAACTGCTGTCGAGACTAAAGCCTGAATTTCAATCATCAAAGGACGCATTCCTTCTAAGGTTGAAGCAATTGCAGTTCCAGAAAGTTCTTCTTGACGGTGAGAAAGTAAAATTTCAGAGGGATTAGAAACTTCGCGTAAACCTGATCCTTGCATTTCATAAATTCCGAGTTCAGCAGTAGACCCAAATCGGTTTTTTAACGAACGTAAAATTCTATAAACATGATTTCGATCGCCTTCAAATTGTAGTACCGTATCGACCATGTGTTCTAAAATTTTTGGTCCTGCAATACTTCCATCTTTTGTAATATGTCCAATTAAAATAACAGGTACATTGGTCTCTTTAGCAAATTTGATCAACTCAGCAGTACATTCTCTGATTTGAGAAATACTTCCTGGAGATGATTCGATATAATCTGTATGAAGCGTTTGAATAGAATCGATTATTACAATTTCGGGTTCAATTTCTTGAATTTGCTTGAATATATTTTGTGTTTTTGTTTCGGTCAAAATATAACAATTATCGCCGCTAGAAGTAATTCTTTCAGCTCGCATTTTTATTTGTTTCTGACTTTCTTCTCCAGAAACATATAGCGTTTTATACGGCAATTTTAATGAAATTTGCAACAGCAAGGTGCTTTTTCCAATGCCTGGTTCTCCGCCTAAAAGTATTAATGAACCTGGAACAATGCCCCCACCAAGAACTCTATTTAATTCGCCATCGATAGTATCCATTCTCACTTCGAGAGCACCATCGATTTGAGCAATTTTTAAGGGTTTAGTTGCTTTTTTTACCTCGGAAGTTGACGGTTTCCAACTGCTTTTTTCCTCCTTTTCAATAATTTCTTCAACAATGGTATTCCATTCTTTGCAAGCATTGCATTGTCCTTGCCATTTTGAATATTGAGAACCACAATTTTGACAAAAAAAAGATGTTTTTAATTTTGCCATTCTGCTATTTTTTTTCTGGTGTTTCGGGTTGGACAGGAGTTTCAGTATTTTCTGGAGCTTTGTTTTTGTCTGGTTTACCCGACGCGCTTTTAATGGAACCTTTTAGAGCCTCTGCTTTATCTAACATCATATCTTTAGTTAATTCGCCAATTGGCTCAAACTGAAAAGCATTTTGATACATTTTAGCAGCTTTTTTTAAATCGCCCGTTTTTTCATAAAACATGGCTAAATGATAATCGCCTAGCATAGTTTTAGGATACATTTTATGTGATAATTGCGATAATTTTTCAAATTCATTGTACGCTTTGTTTTTTAGTATTGCCGCTTCAATTGCTTTAAAATCATTGTATCGAATATTCATTTTGAATCCTAAAGTTTTTTGCATCGTTTCATATTTTGATGTCAAATAATCTACATAACCTGAGGTTAAAGGCAATATTTTTTCTTGAAATTCAATAGTAGTAATGGGTTGGTAAGAAGCAAAAAATTGATACAGTGCATCTGGTATAGAATGCAGAACTAACGAATAATGTGTTGCTCCTTTTATTTCATCAAACTGATAATTAACACTGGGATTTTTATTGGTTTTTACATTATCATCTAAGATTTTGATTTTGTCTTTCATCTTTCTAATGTCGCCATCTGCCGAAGAGATGTAATAGAAAATATTTTGTTTGAAAGTAGCAAGTCGTACGGGAAGCAAATTTTCCATTTCCTTAGGCAATTCGGGACTTAACGAAATATATCCATTAAAAACAGGATCATCTTTATATAAATAAAAATTTATAAACCCAGCTGTATAATCATGCCCAGCAATTATCTTTAAGGGTGCAACACGATATTTTTGTTGCATATACGAAACCAATTCTGAACCCACAAATTCAAAAAATTTAGATCCGTTGGCATCTGGAAGTCCGGTTAACGGATCGACTCCGCAATCTTCTTGCCGTTCGTTCGCTTTATTTTGAGAAATTCCCACAATAATTACCTCTGGTAAATCATCCCAATAATTGCCATAACTTAAAGCACCTTGAAAGGGATCAAAAAGATAATCGCCATCGAGCAATACCAGTAAAGGGTAACTTTTTTTAGAATCTCGGTTGTAAGATGATGGCAACGATATGGTTAATTCGCGATATTTATCTAATTTTTTAGACAAAATACTATCTCTAAATTTCTGAGAAAATCCAGATATCGAAAAAGTGAGGAGTAGAAATAAAATTATTTTTTTCATGTTTATATTGTTTTGATTCTTCGAAAATTAAAAACCAACCGAAATTTCAAGCAATATAACCAATTATTTTAAAATTTAAATTTTACAAAACAAAATTAGATTATATTAAAATTCTTAATTAATCCCTTATTAAAATTTTAAATTTCATTTTTCTGAATAATGTCTATAATTCGTTCAGCTGCTTTACCGTCCCAAAGTTCTGGTATTTGCTTCTGTAACATTCCATTTTCGAGAAATTTTGAAAATTCTGAAATTAAATTAGCAAGTGAAATACCAACTAAAATATTAGTTCCAATAGAAACAGTTTCAGGTCGCTCGGTTGTGGTTCGCATAGTAAAACAGGGAATTCCTAGTACTGTCGTTTCTTCTGAAATTCCACCTGAATCTGTAATTACTGCAAAACTATTCTTAACTAAAAACATAAAATTCAGATAACTTTGCGGTTCTACAAAAAGGATGTTTTTTAAATTCAAATTGTGTTCCCCCAAAATTGCTTTTGTTCGTGGATGAATTGGAAATATAATTTTTTTGTCTCCAGCTAAAATGTCTATTCCTTGAAGTAATTGTACCAACGATTGTTCTTCATCTACATTTGACGGACGATGGAGCGTCAAAATAATGAAATTTTGTGGTTTTAAATTAAAGTCATTCCAAAAACTTGGAGCCTTAAACCGATTTAAATTTTGATAAAGTGTGTCAATCATAACGTTCCCAACAAAATAAATGTGTTCTGGATTTGAACCCAATTTAATTAAATTTTCACTTGCTAAAGTTGACGTGGTAAAAAAATAATCGGTTATGGAATCAGTTACCATTCGGTTAATTTCCTCAGGCATTGATAAATCGCCCGAACGAATTCCTGCTTCAACATGAGCTACTTTTACATGTAACTTTTTAGCACCTATTGCGCAAGCCATGGTAGAGTTTACATCGCCAACAACCAAAACTAAATCACATTTATTAAAAAGCAATTCTTTTTCAAATGCTATCATGATTGCTGCAGTTTGTTCGGCTTGTGAACCACTTTTTACCTCTAAATTGATGTTGGGTTGTGGAATGTTTAACTCTTCAAAAAAAGTGTCGCTTAAATTTTTATCATAATGCTGCCCTGTGTGAACCAATCGGAACGAAATTATTGCACCTTCAGATTGTTTTTTTTGTATGGCCTTAATGATTGGTGCAATTTTAATAAAATTTGGTCTGGCGCCAGCTACTATCGTTATTTTCATTTATTTGTCATTGCGAGGAACGAAGCATTTTCATTCCATTATTAATTATCATTTCATTATCGAAACAAACTGTTTTAATTTGCCACTCTTGCTTCGGTTTAATTTCTGTTTTCTTATAAATGTAAATTTCAAACCAGTTTCTAAATATCTTGTTATTGCTTTTTCTATCTGCAAAATTTGAGATTCTTTCAGTTCAATTTCGCTTACATATTCAATTTCAAAACTATCAATTTTTGTTTGTTTTACAACAAATTCTTTCACATTTCCATCGTCTTCAATGATACTTTTAGTGACGTAATAAAATGTTAATCCAGGCGCTATTTTACCGCTTGGAAGAATGGCAATATCATTAGTTCGACCAATTAGTTTTTTTAATATTGGCTTTTTGAATGTACTTTTTTCATCCAAAATTCCAACATCACCAATATCATATCTGATAAATGGATGCGCTTTATTGTACAAAGATGTAATCACAATTCGTCCTTCTTTTCCATAAGGCAAAATGTTGTAATTTTCGTCTAAAATTTCAACAAACAAAGTTTCAGAATTGACTTGCCATTCACCATTTGGATTTTGAAACGCAATTAAATCCAATTCGGAAGCACCGTATTCATTGATAATTGGAACTCCAAATTGTTTTTCCATCAAAATTTTATCTTCTTCAAATAACATTTCGGAAGTCACAACACAGCATTTCAACGTTGGACAAATGGAAGTTAAAACAATATTTTTTCTTAGTAAAAACTTAGCAAATAAGACAATTGAACTTGTGTAACCGTTGATGTAATCGAACTTTTTACTATGAAATTTTTTCAAAGTGTTTTCTAAAAATGCATCAGATAAATCGAAAATCGGAAATCGATAACTATTTTTAAAAAAATCTTTTAAACGCTCTTTTTTATTTCCGATAAAATCCAAAGGAATTCCATAAAATCGTGCTTGTTTGGATGAATTAAAATCGATATTAAACCAACCAAATCTAAAAATTATATTTGACCAAGTTAATGCATGACAAAATTTATCTTTTGCAAAAATAAATGGATCACCGCTAGATCCGGAAGTTTTATTTACATAAACATTTTTAGCATTAAATCCTTCCGAAAGTCTCTCTGGTAGTGGTTTTTGAAAATCTTTCTTATTCATGATTGGTACATTATTCCAATCATGAATATTTTTACCTCCGACAAATTTTCGATATAATTTATTATTTTTTAAATGATAGGATACAATCTTTTGGCGTTTGCCGATAGTATATTTTTCGAAATCGGTTTCTGAAATTGATAAAATCTCGTTTAATAAACGAGAAGTTTCTTTGATTTTAAAACCATTAATTTGAAGAGATAAATTGAAAAATTGCAACATTATTTATAAAAAAAGGGCTGAAATTTCAGCCCTTAAAAGTAGTATTTAAAACAATTAGTTTTTTAATATTTTGATTGTTTGACTTTTATTTTCAGAATTAGTTAACTTGAAAAAATACACACCACTTGACAAAGAAGAAATAGAAATGGAATTTTCAATACCGCTGAAAGTTTTTTCTAACAACACTTTTCCAGTAATATCAATTACTTTTAATGAAAAAGCATCGTCCATAGAATTTATAGAAACTTCACCGTTTGTTGGGTTTGGAAATAATTTAAAGCCATTTTCTTTAGTAAATGTTTCATTAGCCAAATTGCCACTAAATTTAAAAATTCCACCTACTGTTGATGATGTATTAAATCCTGCGCTCCAACCTGTTGTAGGATTTAAAAAAGTATTATATCCTCTTTGGGTTCCTGTATCAATTGTTGTGAATGAAGTACCATTATTTGTACTGTAAGAAGAACCTGGAACTGATGGCGCTGTTGCATTTTGTCCCGTTGCAACAATAGTGTTTGTGCCAGGAATGTAACTTAAAAGTCGGTTGTAACCTCCTGCAAAAGTTGTGGCAGCAGACCAAGTATTACCACCGTCTGAAGTAGTATAAAATGAAATTGTAGTACCCACAGTTTTCAATAAGCACCCATTTGCGGGACTACTAAAATCTACAGCGCCACTTTGGGCTGCACCACCAAAATCTGTCAATGGAGCTTGAGAAACAGTCCATGTGGTTCCCATGTCTGGAGTTTTATACAATCTTCCACTTGACGTTGTAAACCATAAAGTAGTTCCTGAATATGCATATCCGCCAGTATAGGAAGCTTCGTTTGTAAGTGGATTAGGCAAACTTGTACCTGGAACTTGTGTCCAAGTAGTGCCACCATCAGTAGTTTTGTAAACTTCAAACTCTCCGCCAACTGGATCACCTATTGTCAACCCATTATTAGCATCAAAAAAATGTACGCTATCAAAATAAGCTCCTGCTCCTGTATAAGCAGTTGCATTTTGAGCAACCCAAGTTAATCCACCATCAGATGTTTTAAAAACTCCACCTAGTCCAGCCGTGCTATTTACACTTCCAACCCATGCTGTTGTTGCGCTAACAGGAGAAATATTGGTTATTAAATTTGTTGTATTACCAACATTTATAGTTCCTGGAGTCCAGGTTGTTCCACCATTTACTGTTTTAGTAAATTCTTGCACTGTAGTTGCCGCTGCTGTACCATCGTAAGCTAATGCCCATACAGTATTTGCATCTACAATTTTAATGTCAATTAATCCTCTTGATGCTGATGCAAAACCCGTGTTTTGAGTAACCCAGGTTTGTGCCTGCAAAAATCCACTAAAAAATAAAATTGTAATTAAAAGTAAAAGTTTTTTCATAATTGTGTTTTTATTAGTTTTTATATTGTTCAAATTTAATAAATAATTATTTAAAATTTATTTAAATTGATTAAAACTCTAATTTTGCAACACGACTAATTGACAAATTCAGTTTAAAAATCACAACAATGAAAATTTTATTATTAGGTTCGGGTGGAAGAGAACACGCGCTAGCTTGGAAAATGATTCAAAGTCCCAAATGTGAAACACTTTTTGTTGCACCTGGAAATGCTGGAACCGCTTCAATTGCTACAAATGTTGTATTGGATATTTTAAATTTTGAACAAATAAAACAATTTGTACTACTTGAAAAAATAGACATGGTTGTTGTTGGACCAGAAGATCCGCTAGTACATGGGATTTATGACTTTTTTAAAAATGATGTGAACTTAAATTCAATTCCTGTTATAGGACCTTCAAAAATTGGTGCTCAGTTGGAAGGAAGTAAAGAATTTGCAAAAAAATTTCTTATCAAACATGGCATTCCAACTGCTGGATATGATAGTTTTACATCGAAAACAGTCGAAAACGGTTTTAATTTTTTAGAGACTATACAATCGCCATATGTTTTAAAAGCCGATGGATTAGCAGCTGGAAAAGGCGTTTTAATTATAAAAAATTTAGATGAGGCAAAAGCAGAATTATCAAATATGTTGATTCATTCTAAATTTGGAAAAGCAAGTGAAAAAGTAGTAATTGAAGAATTTCTAGACGGTATTGAATTGAGTTGTTTTGTTTTGACTGATGGTAAAAATTATAAAATTCTACCAACTGCTAAAGATTACAAGCGTATAGGTGAGAAAGATACTGGATTAAATACTGGAGGTATGGGAGCAATTTCGCCAGTACCATTTGCTAACGACAAACTATTAGAGAAAATTGAATCTCGAATTGTAAAACCTACTATTGAAGGTTTGCAAAAAGATGGAATAGAATATAAAGGGTTCATCTTTATAGGTTTAATAATTGTAAAAGGAGAACCAATTGTTATAGAATATAATGTAAGAATGGGCGATCCAGAAACTGAAGTTGTCATTCCAAGGATAAAATCAGATTTAGTTGCGTTATTTGAAGCCGTTGGAAATGAAAAATTAAATGAAATTTCAATAGAAATTGATGACCAAAGTGCAACTACTGTAATGTTAGTTTCTGGTGGTTATCCTGAAGAATATGAAAAAGGATTTGAAATATCAGGATTAGAAAATATTAATGATTCGATTGCATTTCACGCGGGTACAATATTAGAAAATGGAAAAGTCCTTACTAATGGTGGTCGAGTTATTGCTATTACTTCATTTGGCGAAAGCTTCCAAGATGCTATAAAAAAATCTTACCAAAATATAGAAAAAATCCATTTTGATAAGATGTATTTTAGAAAAGATATCGGTGTAGACTTACTTTAAAAACGAGTGCGCCGTAGTATCTTGTTTATTTGATTCGTCTTTGTTATGAATGCTTAATTGTTTACACCAATATACAATGTAATACGCGCAAATCCCCATCAAAATCCAACTTACAATATTGGCTCCAAACCATGATGACAATTCTAATTTTCTTAAAAAGTTTTGTGGAATAAAAAATATATTCTCGAAAACCCACTGAATTCCTTCAAAAAATGCTTTCATTTTTAAACTAGTATTATATTTACAGCACAAAAGTATAAAATATCCTTATGATAACAAGCGTTTTTAAAAAATCTACACCAATAAATTATTCTATACTAGTTTTTTTAATATTGGTTGTCTTTACACTATGTCAATTTCAAGGTGCGAAATGGACCGTTTCAGTACTTGAGGTATCAAAAAAAATAGGTTTATTTTCAATTATACTAGGATCATTTTTTTTAGTAAATTTTATCTCAAAAAAAAATGGACTTACACGAGACAGCGGTTATCCAGCACTTTTTTACTTCTTGTTTTTATTACTTTTTCCCAAAAATTGGATGGATTATAATGTAGTTTTAGCTAATTTTTTTATCCTTTTAGCCTTAAGAAGATTAGTTTCTTTACAAACATTAAAAGCTCCTAAAGAAAAAATATTTGATGCATCGTTATGGATTTTAGCGGCAAGTTTTTTCAACTTTTGGTGTGTTTTACTACTATTTATAGTTTACTTGTCTATAGTTTTTCATGTTTCCCGCGATTACCGAAATTGGCTTTTGCCTTTTGTAGCGGTTTTTACAGCAACTATACTCTTTGTATTATACACTTTATTATTTGACAAAAAAGCAATTGGAAGTTACTATGACAGTAGTTTTATTAATTTGAAATTAGATTATTTTAAAAATTCTTACCAAAATTTATCGTTATCTATTTTTGCGGTTTTTAGCGTATTTTTTGTAATTCCCATGGTTTTTTCAATTACTAACAGACCTCTAAATTTACAAGCGTCTTACAAAAAAATTTTTTTTTGCTTCTTAATTGGTTTAATAATCTTCTTTATATCTACTAATAAATCAAATCAGATTTTGATTTTCACCTTTTTCCCAATGTGTATTTTTGCTACAAATACGATCGAATATTCTCAAAGTAAATTACAACAAGAAATTATATTAACAATTACAATCTTGCTGAGTTTTACTTCGTTTTTCTTACAATTATAGTTTGCTTCCGTAGGCTAAATCGCCCGCATCACCAAGTCCTGGAACTATATAGTTTTTTTCGTTAAGTTTTTCATCTAATGCTGCAACCCATAAATGACAATTACTAGGTAAATTTTCCTGTAAATACGCAATCCCTTCCGGAGCAGCAATCACTACTGCAATATGAATTTCTTTAGGTTTTTGCTCCAAATGTAATTTATTTAAAACCGCAACAATAGATTGACCTGTTGCTAACATCGGATCTATAAGAATTAAATTTTTATTTTCAAACGAAGGTGCAGCCTGATATTCGACTAAAATTTCAAAAGTATCATCATTATTTGGATGATACCTAAAAGCCGAAACAAAACCATTTTCAGCATTGTCAAAAATATTCATAAAGCCAGTATGTAAAGCCAATCCTGCTCTAAGAATGGAGCATAAAACAACGTTATCAGCAATAGTAGTGGTGCTTTTTATTCCTAAAGGTGTTTGGACTTTAATAGGTTTATATTCCAAAGTTTTGCTCAATTCATACGCCATGATTTCGCCTATTCGCTCGATGTTTTTTCTAAATCGCATGCTGTCCTTTTGAATAGTTACATCACGAATTTGAGCCAGAAAATGATTAAGAATACTGTTTTTTTCAGATATATAATGAATTTGCATCGTTTTATTCAAAGTTTAAAGTTCAATGTTTCTCGTTAAAAGTATAAAAACTATATTTGTAAATAAAATTTAAAATTATGTTTTCAAAATTTGCCTACAGTATCTTTGAGCAATCTATACAAGATTATCACATTCATGACAATGTAAATCAACCTATTAACAATCCTTATCCAAAAGATAAAATTGAACATTTATTATATTTAAAAAACTGGATTGATACTGTTCAATGGCATTATGAAGATATTATTCGTGATCCAAATATAGATCCTGTTGCAGCATTAACACTTAAAAGAAAAATTGACAAATCAAATCAGGAACGAACTGATATGGTGGAGTATATAGATAGTTATTTTTTGCAAAAATACAACACTGTTGTTGTAAAATCATCGGCAAAAATAAATTCAGAATCGCCTGCATGGACTTTAGACCGACTGTCTATTTTAGCTTTGAAAATTTTCCACATGAATGAAGAAGCTAATCGAAATGAAGCTTCGCAAGAACATCGCACTAAATGCCAAGAAAAATTGAATGTGCTTTTGGAGCAACGTACCGATTTATCAACAGCCATTGACGATTTACTAACCGATATCGAAAATGGAGATAAATTTATGAAGGTTTACAAACAAATGAAAATGTATAACGACGATGATTTAAACCCTGTTTTATATCAAAAAAAAAAATAATTTTTTAACTTTTACAATTATTATTAATTCAAATAGTTAAAATAAACTGGTCTGATTTGTATTATAAATCATTAAAAATAGAGTAATGAAATTAAATTACAATCCCAATTTAAACAGTTACTCAATTTCAAATCCAAAAACTTTTTCTAAAAACAAGGTTCAAACCGAGTTACTAGAAAAAGTTTTTGATTTTACACACGAAATGGTTTTTGGAACTGGTTTTCACCGAAAAAATAGGTCCGGCGGACAAATAGTTAGAAAAAATGGTGCTTTATTTTGCAACACTTTTCAAGGAAAATTATCCGAAGTTGTATTAAATACAGTTTTTGAAGACTTTGGCATCGAAACTTCAAAACCCGATTTTTCAATTCATGGTGAAGGAATTTGGGACGATTTTGATTTAATAGTAAACAAAGCAAAAATAAGTGTCAAATCGTGCGCTCATTTTTCAAATTTATTATTGCTAGAATCAAAAGATTGGGACAAAAATGGAGTTTATATTCCCGACCAAAAACCTAATACGCAACTTATAGATTATTTCGTTTTAGTTCGGATTTTTCCTGATATAAAAGCAATATTTAATAAACAAAAGTGGCTTTATTTAGATAACATAAACAAAGAAACTTTAAAAAATTTTGTGTTATCGACTGATTGGTTTTATGATATACCTGGATGTTGCACACTTAAAACTTTAAAATATTGCATTGAAAATAACTATTTATTGCCTCAAAATTCTTGGCTAAATACCAAGACAAAAATTGATGCAAACAACTATTATATCCAAACAGGAAATTTAAAACCCATAGAAGTTTTACTGGAAATATTAAGATAAAATCTTATAAAATTTATCTGATGATCTAATTCTGAACGGAAGTTTAATTGTTATTTTATCACCTGCAATTGCCACTTCAGATTCGCTTCCATTTACCATCATTTGGGACAAAACTAATTCTTGAATTCCCGTTGTAGGACCAGAAATTAAAATGGTATCACCCACTTTAATTTGATGATTTGTGATTTTAAACAAGCCCACTTCTGATTTTACAAAATAATGTTCGCCAGTACCAATTAAAACTTTTTTAACTGCAATTTTTTTTCTTATTTGAACTTTATTTTCGCGACTAGCATTGTCAGTGGAATGTGTTTGAGCTATATTTTTTGTCTCAGTTTTAAATGCCAATTTCTCTGATTTTCCTTTTCTGAAAATCATATTGCCATTTTTGAGTCCTTTTCGCAAATTTACTTGGTCAACTAATGGTAGGTTTATAATTTCTTGACATTCTATTGAACAGCAGTTTTGTGTGGCTTCTTTACAGGAATCGCATTGAATAAAAAGCAAATGACAACCAGCATTATCACAGTTTGTGTGATTATCGCACGGAACACCACATTGATGACATTTTGAAATAATATCGTGTGTAATTCGTTCCCCTAATCGATGATCAAAAACAAAATTTTTTCCAATAAATTTGCTTTCTAAGCCCAATTCCTTAACCTGACGTGTGTATTCAATAATTCCACCTTCAAGTTGATAAACATTTTTGAACCCTTTATTTTTAAAATAAGCACTTGCTTTTTCGCAACGAATGCCTCCAGTGCAATACATTAATAATTTTTTGTCTTCCTTGTGTTCTGAAATTTGGTTTTCAATAATGGGTAAACTTTCTCTAAATGTTTCTACATCAGGAGTAATTGCGCCTTTAAAATGTCCAATTTCACTTTCGTAATGATTTCGCATATCCACTAAAATGGTGTTTGGATCCTCTATTAAATCATTAAATTCTTTTGCTTTTAGGTGAATTCCAATATTGGTTACGTCCAATGTTTTATTGTCAAGACCATCGGCTACAATTTTATCGCGAACTTTTATAGTCAATTTTAAAAACGAATGATCATCATGTTCAACTGCAACATTAAGTCGAATTCCTTTCATAAAAGAATACATTTCAATGGTGTCTTTAAAAGCATAAAATTCGTTTGCTGGCAAAGAAAGTTGGGCATTAATCCCTTCGGTTGCTACATAAATTCTACCAAGAACCTCCAACGGATTCCAAGCAATAAAAAGTTCATCTCTAAATTTTTTTGGGTTTTCTATTTTGGCATACGCATAAAAAGACAACGTAAGTCGTTGTTTACCAGCATTATCTATTAATTCTGCTCTTTCGTCTGCGCTTAAAGTGTTGTACAGTTGCATACTATAAACGTTTTTTAGCGTGATTTTTTCAAATTCTAATTGGAAGAATTCGGGTGCAAAGATAATTTAAATATAATACTTGGCGAAAATAGTGTTCAGGAAATCCTAAAATCAAATTTATTTATTGAATTTGAATATTACGTTTCAGTGTTTTTAAATTACTTTTGTATATTATTTTTAAAACATAAATGAGCAGAACATTAGTAATTGGTGATGTACACGGAGGTTATAAAGCACTACTCCAAATTATTGAAAGAGCAAAAGTTACAACTATAGATACACTTATTTTTCTTGGAGATTATGTTGATGGTTGGAGTCAGTCGCCAGAGGTTATTGACTATTTAATCGAATTAAATACCAAGCAAAATTGCATATTTATTCGAGGCAACCACGATGAACTTTTATTACAATGGCTCGATCAAAGCAAAGATAATTTAGAATGGTACAAACACGGCGGAGAAGCAACAGTTACTGCTTATTCCAAAGTATCTGTTGAAACAAAACAAAAGCATATTGCATTTTTAAAATCGTTGCAAAATTATTATTTAGACTCCAAAAAACGATTGTTTATTCATGCTGGATTTACTAATATGAATGGTGTTAATTATGAATATTTCCCAAAACTATTTTACTGGGATCGCACACTTTGGGAAACGGCGCTTGCACTCGATAAAAAAATGGAAAAAACAAGTAAATACTACCCAAAACGACTTACACTTTATCATGAAATTTATATTGGTCATACTCCAGTTTCTCGACTTGGTAAACTAATTCCTGTGCAAAAAGCGTGTGTTTGGAATGTAGATACTGGCGCAGCGTTTAAAGGATATTTAACTATTTTGGATATTGATTCCAAGGAATTTTGGCAAAGTGATGCTTTGAACGAAATTTATCATGACGAAAAAGGAAGAAATTAAAAATATGCATTGGATTAAAACCTTGCATATTAATAGGATGTTTATATTTGTATAATATAATTAAATGAAAAAAATGAAAAAAGTAATTACTCTTTTAGCTTTGTTAACAATAGGATTTGCAAATGCACAAGCCTTTAAAGGAAAAGGCGATATTAAATTTCAAGTTGGTGCTACTTTTCAGGAATTTGCAACTGGAGTAGGAAGCACTGTGGATTTTGGTATAGGTGAAAACTTGTCGTACGGGTTTGCCGCATCTTATTTACTGAATACCACAACAGGTGATGGAACTCCAAAATTTACAGATCGTTTTGATGCTAAAGTACGGTTTAATGCAAACATTGGAAGCGTTTTAAACATCAGTAAAAAACTAGACGTTTATCCTGGTTTAGATTTAGGATTACGAAATTTTGGAGGACATTTAGGTGCACGATATTTCTTTACAGACGGTTTTGGAATTTTTACAGAAGCTGGAATTCCGCTAGCAAAATACAAAACTGACGCTGTAGGTTACGATCGATTCAATAATCAATTTGTATTTCAAATAGGAGCTTCATTTAACTTGTAAAATCTACTTTAGGAAATTAACCCGAAAAAAGGTTCAAATACAACTCTTTACGATTGTATTTGAACCTTTTTTAATGACAATAAAATTCTAAATTTTTGACTTAAAATATATAATTATACATCATCATAATCTACAAAAATCGCATCAGAGGTAGGATGTGCCTGACAAGTTAAAACCAATCCTTCCGCAATTTCACCATCGGTTAAAATAGAATTTTTCTTCATAATTGCAGTTCCTTTCGAAATTCTTGCTAAACAACTGCTGCAAATTCCACCTTGACAGGAATAGGGAGCATCAAGTCCTTGTTTTAAAGCTGCTTCAAGTATTGTTTGCTTCTGACTCATTTCGAAAGTTACCTCATCACCGTCTACTAAAACAGAAATTTTTGTATGTCCGTTACTCGATATTGTTTCGTTATTAATTGCTGTTGAAGTTGAAAACAATTCAAACTTTATATCTTTTTCAGTAATATTATGTTCTTTCAAAGCATCTGAAACTGTATTAATCATGGACTCTGGTCCACATAAATAAAACTTATCAAACGTCATTTCTTTATGTTTTGTATTCAATACAAAATTAACTGTAGATTTATCAATTCGACCAAAAAGCGCATTGTCCACTTTAGCTTGACTGAATATATAATGAACAAAAAATCTTCCTACATATTGAAGTTGTAAAGCATGCAACTGATTATAAAAAATGGTTTCATCTTGATTTTTATTTCCATATACTAATACAAAACTACTTTTAGGTTCACTTTCTAAAACCGATTGCAAAATAGATAAAACTGGCGTAATGCCACTTCCAGCAACAAAACCAGCATAGTTTTTTTGACGTTCAATATTGGGCTCAAAAGTAAATTTTCCTTCCGGTTGACCTACCTCAATAAGATCGCCAACTTTAAGATTCTCATTTGCAAATTTTGAAAACAAACCGTTTTTTACTGCTTTAATTGAAATTCGCAACTCGTTACTGTTTGGTGACGAACATATAGAATAAGCGCGACGAATTTCTTCGCCGTCTAAAGTTAATTTAAGGTTTAAATAGTGTCCCGCTTTAAATTTGTAAAATTCTTTTAATTCGTCAGGCACATTAAAAACTACTGAAACTGCGTTTACAGTCTCTCGTTTTACTTCTTTTATTTGTAATTTATAAAATAATGACATTGCGCTATTTTTTTTTTTGCAAAAATACAAAAATTCAATTTATTATTCTTGCGATTCATTTCAAATTATTGTAACATTTTAATACATTTAGAAACTAATTTGTAAACCAAAAAACAAAACCAGTATGTTCAAACATTTTATAAATCTGGAATGGAAATCTTTCATTCGCTCGGCATCATTTGCGACAAATGTTGTTATGAAGATCGTTATGGGATTATGTGCGCTCTATTTTATTGCGGTATTTTTATTGCTCGGATTTGGAATTTATCCCATTCTTAAAGAATATAATTTAGAACCTGTAGCAACTGTCAATAAATTTTTGATTTACTACTTTGTTGTTGATTTAGTCATTCGATATTTTCTTCAAAAAATGCCTGTAATAAACATCAAACCATTGCTTACATTACCAATAAACAGAAATACCATTGTAAATTTCACCTTAGGCAAAACGGCTTTATCATTTTTTAATTGGTCACATGCGTTTTTTTTCATTCCCTTTACAATTACACTTTTAATTAAAGGTTTTCCAGTATCAAATGTGCTTTTTTGGCATCTTGGAATATTTACTTTAATTTATTGCAACAACTTTATAAATGTCTTGATAAACAACAAAGACAGCTTTTTTTACCCAATTGTTGCCCTTGTTTTAGTCTTAGGAATTGCGCAGTACTACCATTATTTTGATGTTACAATGTATACTTCTAAGTTTTTTGATGGCTTGTTTCATACTGGTTATTATTTTTTAATTCCAATTTTTACACTCATTATCTTATATTATTTTGCTTTTAATTATTTCAAAAATAATTTAAATCTGGACGAAGGATTAGCAAAAAAATATGAAGTTGCTAAAACTGAAAGTTTTGCTTTTTTAGACAAATTTGGAACTTTAGGAACCTTTTTAAAAAATGACATTAAACTTTTAAAACGCAATAAACGTTCTCGAGGTACTCTATTTATAAGTTTATTTTTCACTTTTTATGGATTGTTGTTTTTTTCAAACTCCATTAAAGTATATAATAATCCAGCAATGCATGTTTTTGCTGGCATCTTTGTTTCGGGCGGATTTCTATTCACCTTTGGACAATTTGTACCCAGTTGGGATAGTGCTTATTTCCAATTAATGATGAGTCAAAACATTCGATACAAAGATTATTTGAGTTCAAAATGGTGGTTAATGGTCATAGCGACAGTAATTTCCACAGTTTTAGCATCATTTTATCTTTATTACGGTTGGCACATTTACCTTTTAATTGTCGTAGGTGCAATTTATAATATTGGCGTCAATTCGCATCTTGTTTTGCTCGGTGGAGCTTTTGTTAAAACTCCTATAGATTTATCGCAAGCAAAAGGAGCATTTGGCGACAGACAAGCTTTTAATATCAAAACAATGCTTATTTCGATTCCTAAATTTCTAGTTCCCATGGCACTTTATGCGTTAGGATATTTTATTTTTAATCCTAACATTGGATGCCTTTTTGTAGCTATTGCAGGAGTTTTAGGATTTGCATTTAGAGATAAAATGTTTTCGATTATTGAAAATATTTACAAAAAAGAAAAATATGCCACAATTGCAGCATACAAACAAAAAAATTAAATTTTTCAAACTCATTTACAACTCTAAATATTATAAAAATGATACAAATAAACTCACTTTCTAAAACCTATAACAACGGAATAACAGTTTTAAATATTCCTCACTTAGAAATTCCTAAAGGGCAAAGTTTTGGCTTGGTTGGAAATAATGGAGCTGGAAAAACCACATTTTTTAGTTTGCTTTTAGATTTAATTCAGCCTACATCTGGAACAGTTATTAATGACAAAATTCAAGTAAATACCAGCGAAGCTTGGAAACCATATACTGCCGCATTTATTGACGAAAGTTTTCTTATCGGATACTTAACAGCAGAGGAATATTTCT
The DNA here is from genome assembly GCA_014377455.1 of Flavobacterium sp. Taxonomy (GTDB): domain Bacteria; phylum Bacteroidota; class Bacteroidia; order Flavobacteriales; family Flavobacteriaceae; genus Flavobacterium. The sequence continues at coordinate 15,090 of JACMPO010000199.1, read as the reverse complement.
ATTTCATTGGGGATTTACGCAATCAAAATAAAGCAGATGTAGACGCTTTGTTAAAAAAATATAACGATTTTTTTAATGGAGAGATATTAAATAGTAAAAAATATTTAAGGGATTTATCTAAAGGAAATATGAAAAAAGTTGGTATCATTGCCACTTTAATAGGAAATCCTGAGGTAATTATTTTAGACGAGCCATTTGCAAATTTAGATCCAACAACGGTAAGTAGATTAAAAAAAATAATTAAAGAACTTGCTGATAATCCCAATGTGACTGTCTTGGTTTCCAGTCACGATTTGCAACATACCGTTGAAGTTTGCAACCGAATTGTAGCATTAAATAAGGGGGAAATTGTAAAAGATATAATAACCTCAGACGAAACATTACAAGAACTTGAAGCCTATTTTGCAGTATAATGTACTTAATTTATAAAAAATAATGAAAAAAATAATTGTAATACTTCTTCTCTCTTCTATTTCATTTGCACAGCAATCTAATTATTGGCAACAAAAAGTAGCTTATAAAATGGTGGTTGCTATGGATGTAAAAACATATCAATACACAGGGAAACAAGAATTAATTTACACCAATAATTCGCAAGATACTTTGAAGAGAGTTTTCTATCATCTGTATAACAATGCGTTTCAGCCTGGAAGTGAAATGGATATTCGACTTCAAAACATTAAAGATCCAGATGGTAGAATGGTAACTAAAGTTAAAGTTGGCGATAAGGAAGTTAAAGAAAGTAGAATCTCAAAGTTATCGCCAAGCGAAATAGGTTTTTTACACATTTCAAATTTGGAACAAGATGGAAAAATTGCTGTTTTTAAAGAAGTCGAAACAATTTTAGAAGTCACATTAGCAAAACCCATTTTACCTGGAAAATCGACTACGCTAACGCTGGATTTTACTGGACAAGTTCCTCTCCAAATAAGACGATCTGGCAGAAACAATAAAGAAGGAGTTGAGTTGTCGATGAGTCAATGGTATCCAAAAATTGCCGAGTTTGACTTTGAAGGTTGGCATGCTGATCCATATATTTCACGAGAATTTCATGGCGTTTGGGGAAGTTTTGATGTTACCATTACGATCGATAAAAATTATCTTTTAGGCGGGAGTGGTTATTTACAAAACCCAAACAATATAGGATTTAATTATCAAGAAAAAGGCATCGAAGTAAAAATTCCAGATATACAAAAAACGCTTTCGTGGCATTTTATTGCGCCAAATGTTCATGACTTTACTTGGGCTGCCGATAAAAATTATCTTCACGATGTGGTGAAAACTACTTTTGGAACAACGCTACATTTTATTTATAAAAACAATCCTAAAATTATAGAAAACTGGGGAAAAGCTGCACCGCAAACCGTAAAATTGATGGAATATTACAATCAAATTGTAGGCAAATATCCTTACAATCAATATTCTATAATTCAAGGTGGCGATGGTGGAATGGAATATGCCATGTGTACTTTAATTTTGGGCGAAGGAACTTACGAGGGATTGGTTGGAGTAATAGCTCATGAAATGGGACATTCGTGGTTTCAGCATGTTTTAGCTACTAACGAAAGTAAACATCCATGGATGGACGAAGGTTTTACCTCGTTTATTGAAGATTTAGGAACCAATGAAATTGCTACTAAAAAAGTCGATAATCCTTTTGATGGAGCTTATAAAAGTTATGTAAATTTAGCTAATTCAGGGAAAGAACAACCGCTATCTACACATGCTGATCGTTACGACGAAAACAGAAGTTACAGCATAGCATCTTATAGCAAAGGAGAACTTTTTTTAACCCAATTAGAATATATTATTGGAAAAGAAAATTTAATGAAAACAATAAAAAAATATTTTTCAGATTTCAAGTTTAAACATCCAACTCCAAACGATATTAAAAGAACAGCCGAACGCGTTTCAGGAGCAAATTTAGATTGGTATTTAACAGATTGGACTTTGACTTTAAATACCATTGATTACGGCATTAAAAATGTTGAAAGTGCAACAGATGGAATTTCAAAAACTGGAATTTCATTAGAAAGAATCGGCAGAATGCCAATGCCTATTGACCTTTTAGTGGAATATACCGATGGAACTAAAGAAAGTTTTTACATCCCATTACGATTAATGAGTTTTGAAAAACAAAATCCAACTCCAGAAATTAATCGAACAACGTTACAAGACTGGACTTGGGGAAATCCAAATTATTTTTTTGAAATCAATAAACCAAAATCATCTATTAAAAAAATTACAATCGACCCAAGCAAATTAATGGCAGATGTAAAGCCAGAAAACAACAGCTTTGAAGTAAAATAAAGTATTAACAAAATAAACATTGAAAACTGCTCATTAAAATTTGGGCAGTTTTTTTTATATTTGATACATGACAAATTCAAATCCTATTGGTCTTTTTGATTCAGGTGTTGGTGGCACTTCTATTTGGAATGAAATTTACCATTTGCTTCCCAACGAAGATTATATTTATCTTGCCGATAGTAAAAATGCACCTTATGGCGAAAAAACTAGAGAAGAAATCATTTATTTAAGTTCAAAAAACACCGAATTGCTTCTCGAATTAAATTGTAAATTGATTGTTGTTGCTTGCAATACAGCAACTACAAATGCCATAAAGGAACTTCGTGCTAAATACAAAGTACCATTTGTAGGAATTGAACCTGCCATAAAACCTGCTGCGCTGCATTCTAAAACTCAAAAAATTGGTATTTTAGCGACTAAAGGGACATTAAACAGTGAACTTTTTTATAAAAATGTTGAAAAATTCCAGGATATTGTAATCTTAGAACAAATAGGCTATGGTTTGGTAGAACTTATTGAAAGTGGCAAAAGTGAATCTAATGAAATGAATGTGCTTCTTCAAAAATATCTCACACCAATGATAGAAGCAAATATTGACTATTTGGTTTTGGGTTGCAGTCATTATCCATATTTGATTCCGCAGATAAAAAAAATATTACCTTCTCATATTCAAATAATCGATTCGGGCGAAGCAGTTGCCAAACAGACAAAAACTTTACTTGCAAATAATATAGGTTTTAATGCAAAATCTAGCATCGGAAACGTCATTTTCTATTCGAATTCAAATCCGAAAGTGCTATCAGATATTCTAAATGAAAAATTTGAGGTTCATTTCCGAAATTTTTAGTAGAAAACTAAACTTAATTTATGTCAAATTTCAATTCATTATCTTTGCAAAAAATTTGAAGTAATGAACAATTCTAATTCTGATAAACGCAGTGGTGCTGGCAAACCAAGTGGCGATCGAAAAAAAGCACCTGCAACATCTAAACCTGCGATGGCAAAACGCTCGCAAAACAGAAAACCAGTAGTTAAAAAAGATTCTCCAAACATACCAAAACCATTAAAATCTGACGATATCAGATTAAACAAATACATTGCAAATTCAGGAGCTTGTTCGCGTCGTGATGCCGATATTTACATACAATCGGGTAATGTAAAAGTAAACGGAATTCCTGTTACAGAAATGGGTTATAAAGTAAAACCTGGTGATGTCGTAAATTTTGATGGTGCTGTTTTAACTCCTGAAAAAAAGGAATATTTTGTACTTAACAAGCCCAAAAATTTTACAACATCTGTAGAAGAAGTTGAACATCGTAATGTTTTAGAATTAATAAAAGGTGCTTCTAAAACTCCAATGTTACCTATTGGAAGAATGGATAAAAATACTACTGGATTATTAGTTTTTACTAACGATACTGATATGATTCGGAAATTTAGTTTACCAAATCAGAAGTCAAACAAAATTTACCAAGTTACCTTAGATAAAAATTTAAAATACGAAGATTTAGAAAAAATCCAATCTGGCGTAACTCTCGATGGTCACCGCCTTTTTGTAGATGAAATTAGTTACATCGAAAACGAAGCTAAAACTGAAATTGGCATTAAACTTAGAACTCCAAACGTAAAAGTAGTTCGTGCTATTTTTGAAAGTTTTAAATACAATGTAATCAAAATTGACCGTGTTGCATTTGCCGGATTGACTAAAAAGAATCTTCCAAGAGGAATTTGGAGACCTTTAACAGAACAAGAAATTATCAATCTGAAAAATTGCTAATTAATATATTTTAATATTCTTTTTACTTCATAACATGACTTCCGAAAAAAATCTATCCATTGCTCATGCTTGGTTTGAGGCTTTTAATTCTCATAATTTAGACAAACTTTTATCGCTTTATGATGATGAGGCATCACACTATAGTCCAAAATTAAAAGTTGCTCATCCTGAAACTAATGGCTTTATCGAAGGCAAATTAGCATTGCAAAATTGGTGGAAGGAAGCCTTTACTAATTTACCAACATTGCAATACAAAGTTTCTTCGCTTACGGCAAATACTGACAGAGTTTTTATGGAATATGATCGTATTGTGGAAAATCAATCCACGATGCAAATTGCAGAGGTTCTTTATATTCGTGATGGAAAAATTATGGCTTCACGAGTTTATCACAGTTAGAAATGATTGATTTATAATTATACAACCAAATTTTAACTAGCTAAAAAACTTGGAAATATTCAATTTATATTTTCAAAATCTCCACAAAATTCTGCCTATATTGTTGTTTGATTTTTCTATTTTTACGAAATAATCAAATTTCAAATTTATGTCATCTCAAAAACGATTGTACCTTCTTGATGCCTACGCTTTAATTTTTCGAGGCTATTTTGCATTTATAAAAAATCCGAGAATCAACTCAAAAGGTATGGATACATCAGCTATTATGGGATTCATGAATGCCTTAATGGATGTTATAAAACGAGAAAAGCCAGACCATCTAGCTGTGGCTTTTGACAAGGAAGGCAGTACCTATCGCTATGAAATGTATCAGGAATACAAAGCCCATCGCGATGAAACTCCAGAAGCTATAAAAATTGCTGTTCCTTATATTCAACAATTGCTTACTGCAATGCACATTCCCATTATTGAAGTAGCTGGTTTTGAAGCTGATGACTTAATTGGAACAATTGCTAAACAAGCTGAAAAAGAGAACTTTCAGGTTTTTATGGTTACTCCAGATAAAGATTTTGCCCAGTTAGTTTCAGAAAATATTTTTATGTACAAGCCTGCCCGAATGGGAAATGACATTGAAATATGGGGAATTCCAGAAGTTCTAAAACGATTTGATATAGAACGACCAGAGCAAGTTATTGATTTTCTTGGAATGATGGGCGATACCGCTGATAATATTCCTGGTTTACCTGGTGTGGGCGAAGTGACGGCAAAAAAATTATTGAAAGAATTTGGCACCATGGAAAACTTGCTAGCCAATACTGACAAGTTAAAAGGAGCTTTAAAAGACAAAATAGAGGCTAATAAAGACAAAGGAATTTTGTCTAAAAAACTCGCCACTATTTTACTGGATTGTCCAGTTCAATTTAATGAAACTGATTACGAATTATCAACTCCAGATGTTGAAAAAACGGATGAATTGTTCAATGAGCTAGAGTTCCGACAAATGAAAGCGCAATTTGATAAATTATATAATCCAACAGCAATTGAAACATCTGAAAGTCACATAGAGATTCCAAAAAAAACAGCCACTAAAAAAACTAATGACGAACAATTTGATTTATTTGGTTTTTCTGATGAAGAAAGTGGCGAAATAAAACCCAATGCTTTTTATGCCACTTTAGAAACTACAAGTCATAACTATCAAATTGTACAAGGTGATTTAGGGATAAAACTTTTTATTCAAAACTTGATGAATCAAAGTTCTGTATGTTTTGATACCGAAACTACAGGAATAGACGCTTTGAATGCAGAACTAGTAGGAATGTCTTTTTCTTGGGAAAAAGGAAAGGCATTTTATGTTCCATTTCCTGAAAATCAGGATGAGGCTCAACTTTTGGCAAATAAATTTAAATCATTTTTCGAAAATGAATCTATTGAAAAAATAGGACAAAACATAAAGTTCGATTTAAAAATATTAGCGCGTTATGGAATTCAGGTGAATGGAAAATTCTTTGACACCATGATCGCGCATTACTTAATCAATCCAGATATGCGCCATAATATGGACGTTTTATCTGAAACATATTTAAAATACAGCCCAAAATCAATTGAAAATTTGATTGGGAAAAAAGGGAAAAATCAGAAATCGATGCGCGATGTTTCTTTAGAAGAAATTAAAGAATATGCCGCTGAAGATGCCGATGTTACTTTGCAATTAAAACAAACTTTCAGTCCTATTTTAGAAAAAGCAGAAACTAAAAAACTGTTTGAAGATATCGAAATTCCCTTAATTCCAGTTTTAGTTTCCATGGAATCGGAAGGGATAAACCTAGACGTTCCATTTTTAAAAGAAATGTCAGTTGAAATGGCTAAAGAAAGTGATGCTTTGGAACAAAAAATATACGAAACAGCAGGAGAGAAATTTAATTTGGCTTCTCCTAAACAACTTGGCGAAATACTATTTGATAAATTAAAAATTGGAGGTGTTAAGCAAAAAAAGACCAAAACAGGTCAATACGCTACTGGCGAAGAAATTCTTTCCTACTTAGCAAACGACAATCCTATCGTGAAAGATATTCAAGATTGGCGTCAAATGGTAAAATTACAAAGTACTTACATCGACGCACTTCCAAACCAAGTGGATAAAAAAACAGGACGTGTTCATACTGATTATATGCAGACTGTTGCCGCAACAGGAAGATTAAGTTCCACGAATCCGAACTTGCAAAATATTCCTATTCGAACCGAAAAAGGACGATTAATTCGAAAAGCATTTATTGCTAGAGATGAAAATTACACCTTACTTTCTGCCGATTATTCACAAATAGAACTTAGAATCATTGCCGCTTTATCAGGTGAGGAAAATATGATAAAAGCATTTCAAAATAACGAAGATATTCATAAAAGTACTGCTGCAAAAGTGTTTAATGTACCGCTGGAAGAAGTCACAAAAGAACAGCGAAGTAATGCAAAAACAGTAAATTTTGGAATTATATATGGAGTTTCAGCTTTTGGATTAAGCAATCAAACCAATATGTCTCGAAAGGAAAGTGCCGATTTGATTGATGCGTATTATGCAACCTATCCAAAACTGAAAGCATACATGGCTGACCAAGTGGATTTTGCAAGAGAAAACGGCTATGTGCAAACTGTTTTAGGAAGACGTAGGTATTTAAAAGATATTAATTCGGCAAACATGATGGTAAAAAGTGGTGCTGAACGAAACGCAGTGAATGCACCAATTCAAGGAAGTGCCGCGGATATCATAAAAATTGCAATGATTAATATTCACAAAAAACTAGTTTCTGAAAACTGGAAATCCAAAATGTTGTTGCAAGTTCATGACGAATTGGTTTTTGATGTCCATATTGATGAACTCAAAAAAATCCAACCGCTTATAAAATACGAAATGGAAAATGCTTTTATAATGGATGTGCCTTTGGAAGTTGAAATTGGCATTGGGAAAAACTGGCTGGAAGCGCATTAAAGAATTTAGATATCAACCACAAAAAAAGTCCCAATTTCTTTCGAAGTTGGGACTAATTTTTTATAATTAGTATTACTAAAAACAGGATTAGTATCTGTAATACTCTGGTTTAAATGGACCATCTACAGGTACTCCAATATAATCTGCTTGGTCTTGTCTCAAAGTTTCTAGTTCAACACCAAGTTTGTGTAAATGTAACATTGCTACTTTTTCATCCAAGTGTTTTGGTAACATATATACCTCATTTTTATACGAAGCACTGTTTTTCCATAATTCCACCTGAGCCAAAACTTGGTTTGTGAAACTAGTACTCATTACAAAACTTGGGTGTCCAGTGGCACAACCTAAATTTACCAATCTACCTTCGGCTAAAACAATAATGTCTTTCCCATCAATAGTATATTTATCAACCTGTGGTTTTATTTCAATTTTTGTATTTCCATAAGTACCATTAAGCCAAGCCATATCTATTTCATTGTCAAAATGACCAATGTTACAAACTATAGTTTTGTCTTTCATTGCACGAAAATCTCTTTCCAATACAATATCTTTATTTCCTGTTGTAGTAATAATAATATCAGCAGTTGGCGTTACAGTTGCTAATTTTTTAACTTCAAATCCGTCCATTGCAGCTTGTAAAGCACAAATTGGATCTACCTCGGTCACAGTAACTATTGAACCTGCACCTTTAAATGAAGCTGCAGTTCCTTTTCCAACATCACCATAGCCACAAACTACTACTCTTTTTCCTGCTAACATAGTATCTGTTGCTCTACGTACTGCATCTACAGCACTTTCTTTACAACCATATTTGTTATCAAATTTAGATTTTGTAACCGCATCGTTTACATTAATAGCTGGCAAATGCAATGTTCCCGCTTTCATTCTTTCGTACAATCTGTGAACTCCAGTAGTGGTTTCTTCAGACAAGCCGTTGATACCAGCAATTAATTCAGGATAACGATCAAAAACCATATTGGTCAAATCACCACCATCATCAAGAATCATATTTAATGGTTTTCTATCTTCTCCAAAAAACAATGTTTGCTCAATACACCAGTCAAAATCTGGCTCATTTAGACCTTTCCATGCATATACTTGAATTCCTGCAGCAGCAATTGCAGCAGCAGCTTGATCTTGAGTAGAAAAAATATTACATGAACTCCAAGTTACCTCGGCACCCATTGCAATTAATGTTTCAATTAAAACAGCAGTTTGAATTGTCATGTGTAAACAACCTGCAATTCGAGCACCTTTTAAAGGTTGCTCATCTTTGTATTCCGCTCTAAGAGACATTAATCCTGGCATTTCCGCCTCAGCAAGCTCAATCTCTTTTCTTCCCCAAGCTGCAAGTGAAATATCTTTCACTTTGTATGCTACATACGGTAAAGTCTGTGTACTCATATAAAAATTTGTTTTCTATTATTATTTTTTGCAAATTTACGACATACGATTCATTTTAAATAATTTATTTTTAAAAATTATGAAATGTTCAATTCGTTAAGCATTTGAAAAACAATAAAATGACTTTTTTTAATTAGGAGCTACTTCCAGCTATACGTTTCAATCTTTTATTGCGAGGAACGAAGCAATCTTTCGATTTGACTGCTTCGTTCCTCGCAATAAAACGATTTTTACTGCTATCTGGGCTAGACTACATCGCAAACACGAATGCCACTACATCACATTATTCAGCACGACACAAATACCAAAATCTTAATTTGGAAAATAACCGAAACTTTACACGAGTTACAAACACAAGTAGTGCTTAAACCCAGTACAGTTGACCGAATTAGCACTATGAAATCAGAAATCCATAAATGCGCTTTTTTAGCAGTTCGCAAATTATTACAAGAAATTAATTTATCTGATGCCAATTTGCATTACGATTTACTTGGAAAACCTCATCTAAAAACTAATAATGTAACGCCACTAGAAATATCTATAACCCACTCACACCAGTTTGCAGCAATTATTGTAAGTTCACAAAAAGTAGGAATTGATATCGAACTTCAAAGGGATAAAATTATTAAAATTGCAGATAAGTTTTCTGTTGAACAAATTTTTTTAAACGTTAAACAAAATTACATTAAAAAACTAACTGTTATTTGGGGTGCAAAAGAATCTATCTTTAAAATTAAAAACCATAAAGGTATTAGCTTCAAAAATCACATTATTGTTAATCCCTTTCATCTTAATAATAAAAAAACCACAGCGGTATTGAATTTTAATAAAACAGAAGAACTATTTGAAATCTATTTTACCGAGATAGAAAATTATACCTTAGTTTACGCAATGCCAAAAACATGAAACTAAACTATCAAATTTATAAGCTCAACCTTAAAGAAACTTTTTCCATTTCATACGGAAATTACTCGTTTAGAGAAGCACTTATTGTAACACTTTCTTCAAACGAAATCTCTGGCTACGGCGAATGTACTGCCATTGATTATTATAAAATAGATTTACAATCCTACCTAAAAATCCTGAACGAAAATCAATCCCGCATAGAAAACCAAAAGATTGTTTCGCCTCAAGAATTCTATAATTTCCTGTCAACTCTTCAACTTCCTAATTTTTTAAAATCAGCATTAGACTGCGCTTACTGGGATTTATTTGGAAAATTAGAGCGAAAACCATTTTTTGAATTGACTGCAAATACTGCGTCTTCATCAATTCCAGAATCATCATTAACAATAAGTATTGCTTCCATTAAAACTCAAATAGAAAAAATAAAAAAGAGCAAATGGTCAAAATTTAAAGTAAAATGCAATCATTTTTCAGAGGCTGATTTAATAGAACTTTCAAATTTGAATATTCCTATCGCTATAGATTCCAACGCGAGTTTCAAAATAGCCAACTGTAACCGAATAGCCTCGTTAGAAATTGCAACCAACTTTCAATATTTTGAACAACCCATGCAAACAGGATTTGAAAATTATAAATATTTAAATGTAAATTCGTATCCAAATTGGATGGCTGACGAAGATTTACAAGATGTTTCTCAGCTTAAAAATTTGCAAAATCACTACCAATCGGTTAATATAAAATTGATGAAATGTGGCGGATTAACTCCCGCTTTACATTTGATACAAGAAGCAAAAAAATTAAATTTCAAAATAATGATTGGTTGCATGACTGAATCTACAATTGGGATTTCTGCAGGAGCAGTTTTAGCTCCAATGGCAGATTTTGTTGATCTAGACGGAGCAAATTTAATAGCAAACGATATTGCAAATGGAACTAAAATTAAAAATGGAATCATAGAATTTTCAGAGAAACACGGATTGGGAATTGAATTGAAATGAAATAAAAATTGCGCAATAAAATTATGAATACCATTTATGATGAAATACTAAAGGCTAAAATTAGCAACCAAAAGTTGTTAGCAATCCTTATTGATCCTGACAAAATAAATATTAAAAATGCTTCACAAATAGCTCAACAAATAAAAAAATCTCCTGCAACTCATATATTTATCGGAGGGAGTTTTGTAACTACTAACATATTGGATTCCTTAATTGAAATTATAAAATCAGAAATTGATTTACCTATTTTATTATTTCCTGGAAATCCGTCACAAATTTCGGGCAAAGCCGATGGTATTTTATTTTTATCACTACTGTCTGGTCGAAATCCAGATTATTTAATAGAACATCAAGTAAATGCCGTTCCAATTTTAAAAAAAATCAATATTGAAATTATTTCAACAGGATATATTTTAATAGAAAGTGGCGCAGAAACTGCTGTGGAAAGAATTAGCAAAACCAAACCCTTGAATCGAAATGACAGCAATTATGTTTTACAAACCGCTCAAGCTGGCGAACTTATTGGAAATAAATTAATTTATCTGGAAGCAGGAAGCGGAGCAAAAAACGCTGTTCCGTTAGAAATAATTACTTTAGTATCGCAAAACATATTACTGCCCCTGATAGTTGGCGGAGGAATTCGGTCTAAAACTGAAATTGAAAATGTCTATAATTCAGGTGCTGATTTAGTTGTAATAGGTACTGCATTTGAAAATGATTTAAACTTTTTTGATTTTAAATTGTCACACTGAGCGCAGTCGAAGTGCCTAAAATATTAACATAAATGTTGGATTTCCTCTTTAATCAATATAAAAATTATCCCACACACCAAATTGTTTTGGAGCTCACTGCCATATTGTTTGGTTTGCTCAGCGTTTGGTATGCTAAAAAAGACAACATTTGGGTTTTCCCAACTGGAATAATTAATACAGTAATTTATGTTTATTTACTTTACAAATGGTCGTTGCTAGGCGATATGATGATTAATTTCTATTATGTATTGATGAGTATTTACGGCTGGTATTGTTGGACTCGCAAAAAAAATGACCTAATAGAATTTCCTATTTCTAGAATTTCAAATTACGAAAAAAAACTTTGTATCCTTATTTTTTTAGCAACTGTGCTATTTGTTGTTGCAGTTTATATCTTTTTTGATAAATTTACCCATTGGACATCTTATGTTGACACTTTTGTTACTGGAATTTTCTTTGTTGGAATGTGGCTTATGGCCAGACGAAAAATTGAAAATTGGATTTTATGGATTATTGGCGATGTCATTTCCATACCGATGTACTTTGTTAAAGGGTATTCGTTTACGAGTATTCAATATTTAATTTTTACAATAATTGCCATTTATGGTTATTTAGAATGGAAGAAAACCTTAAGCAAGAACACACAGATATTATAAAAATTGCTCTGTTTGGACCTGAATCTACTGGGAAAACCTCATTGGCAAAACAATTGGCGTCAGTATTTAACACACTTTGGGTTCCTGAATTTGCTCGTAATTATCTGCAAGAAAAATGGACTGATAAAAAACAAATTTGTCAGTTTGAGGATTTACTGCCAATAGCAATTGGGCAAACAAAACTTGAAAATCAAGGATTACAAAACGCCAACAAATTCTTATTTTGCGACACAACAGTTTTAGTAACAAAAATATTTTCGGATATAAATTATAAAAAGTGTGATCCAATTATTGAAAAAGTTGCTCGTAAACACAAATACGATTTGTTTTTTTTAACCGATGTTGACGTTCCGTGGGAAAAAGATGATTTGAGAGATCAACCTGAAAATCGAGAAGCTACATTAACGCTTTTTGAAACTGAATTAATTGAATCCAAAAAACCATACCTGAAACTTTCTGGAAATGCTGACTTTCGACTTAACAATGCTATAAAAATTGTAACTGATTTAGCAAAAGCCAAAGAATTAGGATTCAACTCTTACGATTTTATTGAGATTTACAAAAAGCAAATTTCATTAGAAGTAATCAAAAATCAATTTGATAAATTAAAACACGGAATTCCAAAGATAAATTTAGAGCGACCTGCCACTTTAAATGATGGGATAATGGCGGTTTCAGAACAAGAAGCCATTTATTTTGCCAATTATTTTGATCAAAAAAAACAAAATTTAAAACTTAAAAAATTTGTTCCAGCATCTGGCGCTGCAAGTAGAATGTTTAAATTTTTATCAGAGTTTATTAATGATTTTAAACTTGGCGAGGAATCTATTAATGCTTACATCAATAGAAAACATGATAAACATCTACCTATTTTTTTAGTAGCACTAGAAAAATTTCCGTTTTACGAACTGGTTTTACACAATACAAAATCTGTGGTACCTGATTATGATAACGCAAATCAAGATCTTAAAAATTATAATTTTATAAAAACAATATTATCCTCAAAATATTTTGGTTTTGCCAGTAAACCAAAAGGAGTTTTGCCATTTCACAAATACAAAAACCACATTGCAACCGCCATTGAAGAGCATTTAAATGAATGTGTTTTCTATACCACTTCTAATCAAAAATCGTACTTGCATTTTACCGTTTCGCAAGAACATCAGCATAGCTTTGAGGAAATAATAGAGACTATAAAACCCAAGTTAGAAGCTGAAAATAATGTAAAAATTCAAGTAAAATATTCCTATCAAAATCAATTTACCGATGTTATTGCACTCGATTTAAATAACAATCCATTTCGAGATGAACACGATAAAATAGTTTTTAGACCTGGAGGTCATGGTGCTTTGATTGAAAATTTGAATCAGTTGCATGCTGATATTATTTTTATAAAAAACATTGATAATGTCATTCAAAATCATGTTGAAACGATTGCATTGTATAAAAAATCGCTTGGTGGAATTTTGATAAAAAATCAGGAAATTATTTTTGGATATCTTAAGACGTTACATTCTGAAACAGTTTCTAATGAATTAATTGCAGAAATCGTTTCTTATTTAAAATCAAAACTATGTGTTTCCGTGATTGAAGATTTTTCGAAATACACCAAAGAAAGTAAAATTGATTATTTGTCCGTTTTATTAAACCGACCGATAAGAGTTTGTGGCATGGTAAAAAATGAAGGCGAACCTGGTGGCGGACCTTTTTGGGTTTTGAGTAAAAAAGGAACTGTATTTTTACAAATTGTAGAAAGTTCGCAAATAGATACTACAAACGTAAACCAAGTAAAAATTCTGGAACAAGCAACCCATTTTAACCCCGTAGATTTGGTTTGTGGAATTAAAAATTACAAAGGTCAAAATTTTGATTTAACCCAATTTGTAAATTACAATACGGGCTTTGTTGTGGAAAAAAATAAAAATGGAAAACCGCTAAAAGCCTATGAACTTCCAGGTTTATGGAATGGTGCGATGGCAAAATGGCTTACTATTTTTGTGGAAGTGCCACTCATTACTTTCAATCCGGTGAAAACGGTGAACGACTTGCTAAAACCTGCGCATCAATTTGGGGAATAGTTATGGAAAAAGACAAAATACTATCGGAATTAAAATATAAAGCAATACGAAGTTCTGGTGCTGGTGGACAAAACGTAAATAAAGTGTCGTCGAAAGTGGTGTTGAATTTTGATGTTTTAAAATCAGAAGGACTGGAAGAAGAAGAAAAGGAATTGGTAAAAATCAAACTAGAATCAAGACTTACAGCCGATTTTATTTTAATTTTAAATTGCGATGAAGACCGAAGTCAACTCAAGAATAAAGAAATTATTACTAAAAGATTTCTAAGTTTGATTGAAAATGCTTTAAAGGTTCCAAAACCTCGTAAGCCTACTAAAATTCCAAAAGCAGTAGTTGCAAAACGCCTTAATGACAAAGCCAACACAGCCGAAATTAAACAAAACAGAAGAAAACCTGATTTACTGTAAGCGCTTTAATTACTCCCTCATTAATACCTCTGAGGTTATAATTAAAACCTTTTTGCTCCTCATTAATACCTCTGAAGTTATAATTAATACCTTTTTGCTCCTTATTAATACCTCTGAGGTTATAATTAATATCTTTTTACTCCTTATTAATACCTCTGAGGTTATAATTAATACCTTTTTGCTTCTCATTAATAGTAAAATGCTTCTCATTAATACAAGAAATAAAATATTAATAGTAGAAGAAAAAAAATTACACTTAATGATGATTTTTAAACATATCCTAAACATATCCTAAATCGCAAACAAAATTTTGGATTTCAAATATTATCTATACATTTGCAATGTCTCAAAAGGGGTGCTCGATTCTGAAATAAATTTCAAATTTGGCTGAGATTATACCCAATGAACCTGAACAAGTAATG
>JACMPO010000198.1 GCA_014377455.1 Flavobacterium sp. | reverse complement strand
TTTTAAAAATAAAATAACTGGATATTTAGCAAAGAGGTAAAGATAATAGATTCGTTAAGTAAAAAATTAAACTGAACCAGAAGTGCAACAAAAAAGCTCGAGTAGCAAAAATTTGAGCACTTACTTAAGAAAATGAAAAAAGGCGATATTCTAATTGTATCGGAGCTTTCAAGGATGAGTAGAAACCTAATGCAGATTATGAAAATACCGCACGATTGTATGAAGAAAGATATACAGGTATTTACTATCAAAGAAAGATACGACCTTGGAAATAATATCAACTCAAAAGTTCTGGAATTTGCGTTTGGACTTTCGGCAGAAATTGAATGCAATTTGATTTTAAAGAGAAAAAAGGAAGCACTCACTAGAAAAAATTATTTAGATACCGCACTCGGTTACTAGGCCTGTATACAAGGATTAAAGTAAGTTATTTTAATACCTCAAAACTGTTTGCTAAATTAAAAATAGCAAAAGCAGATGGTTCTTATTTGCGAGAACTTGCCAAAATAGAACGACAAGATGTTATCATACTCGACGATTTTGGACTGCAAGCATTGGATAGCCATAACAGAATTACACTTTTAGAAATCATTGAAGACCGACATAATAACGGTTCAATTATCGTTAGCTCACAAATCCCAGTACAAGGCTGGTACGATATAATTGTAGAGAACACTATAGCTGACGTAATTTTGGATAGGTTGATACATCAATCTCACAGAATTGAATTATTAGGAGAGTCCATGAGAAAAAAAAGAGCAATAAAAAAAAGATTATATTTTAACTATATTTGAGTACTAATTAACAAATGAAAAAAAGCAGTTTTAAATAAAAAATAGAGGTGGTCATTTTACTCTGGAATTAGGTGGTCAATATGACTGGAATTTGCTTTAAATTCCAAATTGTTTAAAATGATGATCTAAATGTTTGTAAAGAAGAACTCCCCATTCTACTTGAGACATTTTTCCGAAGAAAGGATGTGTTTTTACTTTTATTACAACCTCTCTTTTTTGTCCTAATTCATAAATTTTTGCTTTTGAAATTGCTTTTTCTATTTCAAAATTTAGTTCGGAAGTTATTTTAAATTCTTTTACTGTAGGTAGATTTTTCTTAAAATCTTCACCTTTGTCTATGAGTTTTTTTTTCATCATTGAACCAAACAGGTAACTAACGATGCTCCTTTTAATTACTAAATTTTCATTTGCAACGTCAAGTGGTTTTTGACAGTGAGCCAGCATTTGAGCATGACTCATCGTACCCCAATTTCTATTCGCTGTTTCTTCTAAAGCTTCTAAACGGGTAATTAATTCTAAATTGTTTTCGGGGTTAAAATATTTTTAATAAATTATTTTAATTTATTAAAGAATCTAAAAAAACCAACCCGCAACCAAAATCGCAGTTACCACACAAACCAAGTCAACTAACAACATTGTGCTAAGTGTGTAACGAGTATTTTTTACATTTATACTACCAAAATAAACAGCGATTACATAAAAAGTAGTTTCGGCGCTGCATTGAAAAATACAGCTTAATCTTCCCGTGAAAGAATCAGGGCCAAACATTTTCATTGAATCAATCATAAACCCTCGAGAACCTCCAGAGCTAAATGGGCGTAACATAGCTACAGGTAGCGAATCTGTAATTTGTTTACTTACACCAATATTTGAAAAAATAAATGAAATTCCATTGCTTATAATTTCGAATAATCCACTGTTTCTAAAAAATGAAATAGCAACCAACATTCCCAAAACGTAGGGGAAAATTTTAATTCCAGTTTGCAAACCATTATTTGCACCTGATACAAATGAATCAAAAATTGTGGTTTCCTTATCGGTAAACTTCTTTTCATGAAAAAATGAAAATAGTAGTGTAAACGCAATAATGGCTACCAACATTAAACCCGAAAGATTAGAGGTGAAAAAGTTTTTTCCAATCAAATCTAAATGATTCACGTAAAATAATAATCCTGTTATGGCAGCAATCAATGTTACTAACGCAATAACTAAAGACGCACTTTTGAAGTTTATTTTTTGTTTTATTCCTACTATCAAAAATGCAGCAATGGTTCCAATAAACGAAGTAATTATGCAAGGTAACATCACATCAGCTGGATTGCTTGCGTTTTCTGCTGCTCGATATCCAATAATTGAGGTTGGAATTAATGTTAGCCCTGCGGCGTGCAAACACAAAAACATAATTTGTGCATCGCTAGCCTTGTCTTTTTCCGGATTTATTTCTTGCAAACTTTGCATTGCTTTTAATCCAAAAGGGGTGGCGGCCGAATCTAAACCCAAAAAATTGGCTGCAAAATTAAGTGTCATATAAGATATTGATTCATGATTTTTAGGAATGGTTGGGAAAATTTTTGAAAAAACTGGACTTAGTTTTCGTGCTAGTTTTTCTGGTGCTCCAGAATCAATTAGTAATTGCATTAATCCACAAAAAAAAGCCAAATAGGCTACTAATGGTATGATAAGATCTAATAATGTGTTTTTACATGTTGGCAAAAGTCCATCGGCTTTTTGAACACCACTATATATTTTTACGGTTTTGCTTTTGTAAACATAAGTAGTATCTGCATTTAAAGTATCTTTGTTTACAATCAAGGTTTGATCTTTAGCCTTTTCGATACTATCTTTTATAAAAACAGGAACTTGGTTAAGGTATTTTTCAGATATTAAAACAGGATCGTCTTTTTTTCCATTCAATATAAAATCAATTGTATAGCTATTTCCTAAAAATAAACTTACCACCACAAAAACAATTGATGAAATAAAAATAATTAACCAAAACCTACTCAAAACCATAATTTTATTTTTTGTAAATATAAATTATTTTTTTATTTGTTGAGATTTGTGGTTATGGTTTTGGATATCGTATTTAAGCTTCAGGAACTTATGTTTTAAATCTTAATTTTTAACTTTATTCATACATTTTTTATAACATAAGTTACAATTCCCCATATTATTAAGTCATTTTCTTCAGTAACTTTTATCGGTTCAAAATCTTTGTTTTCGGGCATCAAGTAAACACAATCTTTTTCTATCAGAATTCTTTTTATGGTAAATTCACCATCTATAAAACAGACAGCAACTTTATTATTTTGTGGTTCTAAACTTCGGTCAATAACAAGAATGTCGCCATCGTCTATTCCTGCACCAATCATTGATGTGCCGTTTGCTTTAGCATAAAATGTAGCTTCTCTATTTTTTACAAGAACGTTATCTAAACTTATTTTTGCTTCGTCAAAATCGGCTGCAGGCGATGGAAATCCTGCTTTTATTCCGGCCTCAATAAAAGGTAGTTCAACTGGATTTTCTAAATCTGGCAAAAAAAATGTTAGTTTGTTTTTCAGTTGCATTTTACTTCCATAATTTGTTTAAAATCAGTCGTGTATTTTTTTGATAAATGGTTTTGCTTCATCTTCCAGGTGCGTTGCAAATCTTGGTTTCCCAGTCTAATTTTTCGTTCGCCCGTTTTTTTATGAAAATCGTCCATGACTTTCATTAGCTTTTGATGTTTTGGATTTTCCTCTTCAAATAGATGAAATTGTTTTTGATCCTGAGGGATAATTTGGGTTACAATAATACCTGCTTTTTTATAAATTTCGCCTTCTTTAAATAGTTCGTGCAACATTTTTATAGCAACGGTGCTCAAAGTTAAACTAGAGTTGCTGGCAAAGGGAAGTGTTTCCATTTTATAAAAACTATATTGTTGTGTTGCTACTTTGTACTTGTCTTTTCTTAAATACAAAATAATGCCGTAGCAACAGGAGTTTTGCTTGCGCAACTTCTCGGCACAAACGGTTGCAAAGGTTGAAACGCGCTCTTTCATTTCGCCAAATGTGGTTATGTTTCCGTCAAAACTTCGGGTTACTGCAATATTTTTTTTGTCTTTTGGCTCTTCCATTTCAAGGACTGATTTTCCTTCGAGTTCCATTTTTAACCTGATCCCTACAACGCCCATTTCTTTTTTTATGTAACCTTCATTTTGTGGCAACGTAAAATCGAAGGCGGTCAAAATATTTCGTGCTTGCATTTTTTTAGTCAATCGGGAGCCTATTCCCCAAACGTCTTCAATTTTTGTCCATTTTAATGCTTTAATTCGTTTTTCGTCCGTGTCGATTACATAAATACCTTGGGTTCGTTCCTGATATTTTTTCGCGATTTTATTGGCTACTTTTGATAGCGCTTTTGTATCGGCAAACCCTATACAAACTGGAATTCCAATCCATTTTTGAATTCGTTTTTTTATTTGAATTCCATACCCATGGAAATCTTGAATTTGCATTCCGTCAAAATTCATGAATGATTCATCAATACTGTAAACCTCAACATTAGGAGTGTACGCCTCTAAAATTTTCATAACTCGATTACTCAAATCGCCATACAAAGCGTAGTTTGACGAAAAAACGTGAATGTTTTTTTGTTTTAATTCGGTTCTAATTTTAAACTCGGGTGCGCCCATCGGGATTCCCAAATCTTTAGCTTCGTAACTTCTAGAAATAACGCAACCGTCGTTATTAGACAAGATAACGATAGGTTTACCCATAAGTTGTGGCTGAAAAACGCGTTCGCACGAGGCATAAAAATTATTACAATCTACTAAAGCATACATCTTGTAAAAATATGAAATGTGGCTTTATGGAAATAATGTATAAAAGTTAATTTTGAGAATTGTTGATAACTATTTTGATAAAGCATTAGGTGCTAAGCTGGGTCAGAACGACTAGAAAACCAAGCTTTAAAAGGACTTTTTTTAAGCAGAAATTACTTTTTCGGTGGCAATACTCATAATTTTAAATTAGTAATTACATCAACATAAGTCCTACTAACATTAATTTTTTTTGCATTGGATGTTATAATTTGATAACCTGCAATATCTTTATTTATTTCGGCAATATGATGTATCGAAACTACAAAAGATCGATGAACTCTGATAAATAATTCGGGATTTAATTTGGCGTGAATCGCACCAAGACCTTTATTAGCAAGGAAACTATCATCTTTAGTATAAATCATTGCATAATCATCGAGAGCTTCGATATAAATAATATCGTCTGTTAAAATAGAGCATAATTTAGTGCCTTTTTGAACCAAAACGGTTTTAGAATAGGTCTTTATCGGCATGGCATCTAACAAATTGATGATGTTTTCGGGCTTATAGCTATCGTGTATTTTAATTTTTTGTAACGCATTTTCAAATCGTACTTTGGTATAGGGTTTTAATAAATAATCGATAGCATTTACCTCAAAGGCTTGTAATGCAAATGAATCGTAAGCGGTTGAAAAGATTATTTTAGGAAAAAAATCAATTTCTTGTAGTACTTCGAAACCCGTTTTGCCAGGCATTTGAATATCGAGAAAAATTAAATCGGGTTGTAATGCATTGATTACACCAATGGCTTCAATTCCGTTTTTACACTCTGCAATTAATGTGAAATTTTCGTGATCTAGAAGATATTCTTTAAGCAAATTTCTCGCTAAAATTTCATCATCAATAATTACAACTTTTATTTTTTCCATATATGCTGCATTTA
>JACMPO010000028.1 GCA_014377455.1 Flavobacterium sp. | reverse complement strand
CAGAATTGCCTCACTTTTAGAAGTTGGCACAGGCTTTCACCCCGAAATGACAGGCCGAGAAAACATTTATTTAAACGGCGCCATTCTAGGAATGAACCGTAAAGAAATTAAAAGAAAATTTGACGAGATCGTTGATTTTTCAGGCGTTGAGCGCTACATCGACACACCCGTAAAACGCTATTCTTCCGGTATGTATGTCCGTTTGGCTTTTGCTGTTGCGGCACATTTAGAATCTGAAATTTTGATTGTAGATGAAGTTCTTGCTGTAGGTGACGCCGAATTTCAGAAAAAATGCTTGGGCAAAATGAATTCGGTTTCCGAGGGTGAAGGACGAACCGTTTTGTTTGTGAGTCATAATTTGGCTGCAGTAAATACACTTTGTAATAAAGGAATGGTTTTAGAACAAGGTAAATTAATTTATGATGACTTTATAAAAGGAGCTATGGATAAATATATGTCTTCTGGCTATAGTTCTACTAATTTTTATATCTCAGGATCTACTGAAGAAAATGATATTAAAGAAATAAAAATTTTAAATAAAAGCAAAGATTTAGCAAGTAGTTTTTATTTTAACGATGATATTTTCGTTCAAATTACATTTAAGTTGCATTATGATTTAGTTCAAAATTCTGAAATTGGCCTTCGGATTTCCGATCAAAGAGAACGTATTGTTTTTACAACAATGAAAGAAATCAAATTACTCAACAAAATAAATGATGAGTATAACGTAACGGTTAAAATTCCTTCCAATACTTTGGTCCCAAATAATTACCACATTTCTGTAGCGACACATATACCAAATGTAAAGATAATTTCATCTAAGGAGAACATCGTAGATTTCGCTATAGAAGAAACTGGGACGAACTTTCACATGTATCATGGTGCAGATTATGGATGTGTTTTTGTAGATTGCGAATGGATTTAAACGGTAATTTATATTTATGTTTTTGAAAAAATTAAAGAAAAAATAATGAAATATATAAATCTTGGCTGTGGCCCCAAATATTCTAAAGATAAAATTTGGGTAAACGCAGATATGAATGCTGTAAATGCAGACGTTATTGAATGTAATTTTATTAATGGAATTGCATTTAATGATAATGAATTCAACGCTGTTTATCATTCTCACGTAATTGAGCATTTTAATAAAAATGATGCAGAATTTTTTATATCCGAATGTTTTAGAATCCTAAAAAAAGACGGCATAATTAGAATTGCATGTCCTAATTTAGAGGTAATAGCAAAAGAATATCTAAAAAATTTGGAAAGAGCTATAAATGAGGAAGAAAATGGAGGGGGTGATTACGATTGGATCCTGCTAGAAATGTACGACCAAACCGTAAGAAATAAATCTGGTGGAGAAATGTTAAATTATTTTAGAAAAGACAAACTCGCAAACTTAAAATATGTCATTACAAGGATTGGAAATATTGCTCAAGAATGGCACAAATCTTTAGGTGGAAGTACTGAAAAAGAAGAAAAGCATTTTCAAAAAACCAAAAAAGAACTGTTTTTAAACAAATTTTTATCCACAAAACCTATAAACGATTCTGCAAACAAATTAATGGAAATAGGAAAATTTCGTCTTGGTGGAGAAATACACCAATGGATGTATGACCGTTTTTCACTCACAAGACTTTTAGAAAAAGTAGGTTTTCAAGACGTAATCGTAAGGTCAGCGACAGAAAGTTATATACCCGATTGGAAAAATTACGAATTAGATAGTACTGAAGAAAATGCTTCTATTTTTATTGAAGCAAAAAAATATTAAAATTTAGATTTACACCACCTTGAACAAGAAAATAGCAATACTTGGAGCAAGTTATCTACAATTGCCTTTGGTTTTAAAGGCAAAAGAAAATAATTTGGAGGTTCATTGTTTTGCGTGGGATGATGAAAAAGCAGTGTGCAAAAAATTTGCAGATTATTTCTACGATATTTCTGTAGTAGAAACGGAAAAAATTTTAGAAAAAAGTAGAGAAATTGGCATAAATGGTATAGCTACAATTGCTACAGATGTCTGTATTCCTACTATGGCAAAAATTGCAAAGAATTTAAATCTAAATGGAAATTCTACAGAATGCGCAAACCTAACAACAAACAAAGGATTGATGCGCTCCTGCTTTCATGAAAATAAAATTCCTTCACCAAAATTTAAAGTCATAAATTCTGACAACGAAATAGAGATGGATAATTTGAAATTTCCCGTGATTGTAAAACCAACAGATCGTTCCGGCAGTTTAGGTGTTACAAAAATTGAGAATCCTGCAACTCTAAAAAATGCCATTGAAGCATCTATCAATTTTTCATTGTCAAAATCTTGTATTGTAGAAGAATTTATTACTGGAGCCGAGGTAAGCGTAGAAACGATTAGTTATAAGGGACAACACAAAATTATCACTGTAACAGACAAAACAATAACCAAAGAACCTTATTTCGTAGAATTGGCGCATCATCAACCAAGCCAGCATACTGATTCCATTATTGAGAGAATACACGAAATTGCAGTACAAATTTTGAATGCAACTAAAGTAGAAAACGGCGCTTCACATATTGAATTGAAAATTACAAATGATGGAAATATTTATGCAATTGAAATTGGCAGCAGAATGGGCGGAGATTTCATAGGTTCAGATCTGGTTGAACTTTCTACTGGTTTTGATTATTTGCAAGCAGTAATAGATGTGGCATTAAATAGATACAAAAACGATGTTCAATTGAAATTAAATAAATTTTCTGGCGTCTATTTTTTATCAAAAAACACAGAGAAATTATTGCCCTATTTTGATGATTACAAAAAATTTAACTTTGATATTATTAAAAAAGAAATACAAAATAAAGAACTTATAAAAGTTAAAAGCAGTAATGATCGATCTGGATTTTTAATATATCAGGCAAATAAAAAAATCGACTTATTATGAAACGTATCGCTATTATAGGTTCAGGACATTTAGGTCAGCAAATAACGAATCACATCCACCAAGATAGCGAACATAAAGCAGTGGCTTATTTTGATGAATTTCAGGAGAAAGGCGTTTATGTAAATGGAATTCCTATTTTAGGTGGAAATAATGATATTTTAACAGAGTTTGAAAAAAAATCCTTTGATGCAATTTTAATTGGAGTCGGTTACAAATTTATGGATTTCAGAAAAGAAATTTTTGAAAAATTAAATGGAAAAATTCCTTTTCACACCTTTATTCATTCATCGGTTTACTTAGATAAAACTGTTAAAATTGGTACAGGTTGCATTATTTATCCACGTTGCGTTTTAGATCAAAATGTGATTTTAGAAGATAATATTTTGATGAATATTTCAGGAAGCATTGCTCACGATTCCATAGTTAAAAAACATAGTTTCCTGTCGCCAAATATTTCAATTGCAGGATTTGTAGAAATTGAAGAGCAGTGCAGTATCGGAATAAATTCTACTATTATTGATAATATAAAAATTGGAAAAAAAACGCAATTAGGAGGCGGAACTGTCGTAATAAAAAGTATTAATAAGGCGGGGTTGTATGTTGGTAATCCTGCGAGATTTATAAAATAATATGATACCATTCAACAAACCTTTCATCGTTGGAGAAGAACTAAAATACATCGAAGAAGCCGTTAAAAGCGGGAAAATTTCTGGCGATGGTATTTTTACAAAAAAATGCAATCAGTTTTTTGAAGAAAAATTCGGCTTTCAAAAGGTTTTACTCACTACTTCTTGCACGGATGCTCTAGAAATGGCAGCAATTCTGTGCGATATAAAAGAAGGGGATGAAGTAATTGTGCCGAGTTATACTTTCGTTTCTTCTGCAAATGCTTTTGCTTTGAGAGGTGCGAAAATTGTTTTTGCAGACTCTAATGCAGATAATCCGAATATTAATCCCAAAGAAATTGAAAAATTAATTACAGAAAAAACAAAAGTGATAGTTCCCGTTCATTATGCAGGGATTGCTTGTGACATGGAAAAGATTTTGTGTATTGCAAAAAAATATAATTTATTTGTAGTTGAAGATGCAGCACAAGCGATTGATAGTTACTACACATTTTCGGATGGAACAAAAAAAGCTTTAGGTTCAATTGGAGATTTTGGCGCATTTTCTTTCCATGAAACAAAAAATATTATTGCCGGTGAAGGTGGAATGCTTGTCATTAATAATGAAAAATACAATGAAAGAGCAGAAATAATACGTGAAAAAGGAACCAACAGAAGCGCATTTTTTCGTGGTGAAGTGAATAAATATGGATGGGTAGATTTGGGTTCTTCATTTTTACCGTCAGAAATTATATCCGCTTTTCTTTTTGGTCAAATAGAACATTTAGACGAAATTCAATTTAAAAGAATTTCAATCTGGAAAAATTATTTTGAAGGTTTACAAATATTGGAAGTACAAGGGAAGATCCAATTACCCACAATTCCAGATTTCGCTACTAATAATGGGCACATGTTTTATATTATTTGCAAATCATTTGAAGAGAGATCCAATTTGATTACTTTTATGAAAAGCAAAAACATACATCCTGTTTTTCATTATTTAAGTTTAAATAAAAGTGAATTTTTCTTAAAAGATAATCAGGAAATTGACATCCCAAACTCAGATAAGTTTACTGATTGTTTGCTAAGACTTCCTTTTTATTTTGAATTATCTTCAGCAGAGCAGAATTTAGTAATATCTGAAATTCTTCATTTTTATAAATAATTTTTAAATTGCAAAGTCTGTTAATAAGTCCATAAATGAAAAAATTATTATTTCTTTCTTATACAGATGCAGGAGGTGCAGGAAAAGCTAATGTGAATATTGCAAAAGCATTTATTTCTTTAGGTCATGAAGTACAATTTTTGGTAAGAAAGAAAACAACTGATGAATTTTTTATAAAAGAAATCAAAATTGAAAAAGCATTAATTACAAATAAAACCATATTTAATAGAATTAAAAATCGACTTTATTTTGAATTAAATAAACAAAAAAAAAACAGGCTTTCGCCACCAAATCTTTACCAAGAAAAATATTGTTATTATAACGAAAACGAAGCAGTTTCTGCTTTCACTTTCGAGCAGATAGTTTCAAATATGACTATTGAACCAAATATAGTGATTGGGGGATGGATAACTTATTTTGTGAATTTTGATACTTTGGGGAAAATCGCTGATCATTTTGGAGCACAATCATTCTTACTGATGAATGATATGGCGCATTTAACTGGAGGGTGTCATTATAATTGGAATTGTGAGGGTTATTTAAAAGATTGTGCTACCTGTCCAGCGTTAGCAGGAACAGATAATCATGATAGATCTAAAAATAATTTAGCACATAAAAAAGATGCGGTGCTGAAATATAATATTCAGGCAATTGCAGGTTCAAAAGGCAATATTATAGAAATACAATCTTCTACTTTATTTAAAGACCAAAAAGAAGTGAAAATGATTAATGGGATTTTAGATTTCTCACATTTCAATACTAAAAAAAGGAATATTGCAAAGGAAGTTTTTGACATTTCTCAAAGTTCAAAAGTGATTTTAGCGGGTGCGGCCTTAATAAATGATCCTAGAAAAGGATTTGCTGAATTTCAAAAAATATTAGAAAAATTAAGTTTGAAATTGGTTGAGAGTTCAAATGAAATTACGTTGATAATAGTGGGAGATAATAATCATTTAAATTTTGATTTTCAAAATATTACGGTAAAAAAACTAGAAAGCATTAATAATAAAATTTTATTTTCTCTACTATATCAGGCAGCCGATGTTTTTGCTTCACCCTCTGTGCAAGATACTGGTCCTGTAATGGTTGTCGAAGCACTTGCGTCTGGCACGCCTGTAATCGGTTTTCAATTAGGTTTTGTCGAAGATTTCGTAGAAGACCAGAAAAATGGATATGTTATACCAAAATTTGATATTGACTTATTTGCAGAAAAAATATTTGAAATACTCTATTTTTCAGATCTTGAAAAGTTGAAAAATAATGCTGTTAACAGTATGCAAAATGTTTTTTCAATAAAACAATTAGAGAATTTTTTCTAACTTTTATACTTTAATTTAAATATTTATCTAGTGAATTTAAACTCCAAAATATACATCGCAGGACACAACGGAATGGTGGGAAGCGCTATTTTGAGAAATTTGAAACAGAAGGGTTTCAGCAATTTTGTATTGAAAACTTCTAAAGAATTAGACCTTAGAGATTCGCAAGCTGTTGCCAATTT
>JACMPO010000197.1 GCA_014377455.1 Flavobacterium sp. | reverse complement strand
TTAGAATAGATTATGAATTTTAAAAGTACAAAATTTACTTTCAAAAAGGAAGGTGTTCAGCTGTTTCTTAAGCTGAATGATGCTAAACCATTGTGTCTTTTAATCTGTAATCGCTTGGTAAATTATCTTCTGGATGTCTTCTCGAATGTTTGCTTTGGATAATCTATTTTCAGTCGCAACCGGAAAAGTTCTATTGGATAAAAATACATAAACAATTTGTGTTTCAGGATCGGCCCAAGCCATAGTTCCTGTATAGCCGGTATGTCCAAAACTAGTCATCGAAGCACAACCGCATGTTGGACCTTCGGAACCCAATTGAGGTTTATCAAAGCCAACACCTCTCCTATTTCCTACAGCACAAAAATAACAGGTGTTAAAATCTTCGAAGGTCTTTTCAGAAAAATACTGCTGATTGCCATAATTACCTTTTTGCAAATAAAGTTCCATTATTTTAGCCACATCCATTGCATTAGAAAAAATACCTGCATGACCGGAAACTCCACCTTCTAAAGCAGCTGACAAATCATTGACATAGCCTTGTAGAAGTTGACGACGGAAATAATTATCCGTTTCTGTTGGAGGAATTCTGCTTTTATCAAATTTGGTCAAAGGATTAAAACTTGAATTATTCATACCAAGCGAACGATAAAAATTTTCTTGAATTAAGACATCTAATGTTTTACCCGTAGTTTTTTCCAAATAATCCTTTAAAATCATAAATGTAAGATCACTGTATTTGTATTCTTTTTTTATTGCAATTTTACTTTCAACAATCATTTTCATAATCGTATCACTAAAATTATTTCTGATAAAAAGACTGTCTCCCAGTTTTTTAGAAAACTCCTTTTCAGTTACTTTTCTAAAATAAACATCCGAAGGTAATTTGGATTTATCCATTGCTGCTTTGTAAAATGGAATTCCAGCAGCAAGTCCCGCATAATGAGACAATAAATCCTTGAAATTAATATTTGCCTTATTCGAATCTTTAAAAATTGGAGACATTGTACCTAATGTTGTTTCCAAATTTATTTTTTGCTGATCGTACTGCAACATAATATTTGGCAATGTTGCTAAAATTTTTGTTAAAGATGCTACGTCGTATATATCTGAATCTTTAACTTTAATCGTTTTGTCATAGGTGTGATGTCCGAATGATTTTTGATAAATGACTTTCCCTTTTCGAGCTACAAGAACCTGAATTCCTGGTGTAATTTTTGCGCTAATAGCATTGTTAGCAATAGCATCAATTTTCGATAAAATAGCTGAATTCATACCAACATTCTCCGGAATCGTGAATCCTAAACGATTCAATTTTTCCGTAGACAAACCGTCATTTACCTTAAAGCTGTTATTAATAGAAACCGGCAATTTCCCTTTGGCTGCAATCGAACCAAAAATTAATTCCGCCGAAACGACTTGAGCAATGGTACTATTTTGATACGAAACGACCAATCCTTCAATATCATTGAAATCTGTGATTGATAATAAAGCGGATGGTTTTGCAAAAATATTCAGAATTACATTATTATTTTTAGCTAAAAAATTGATTTTAAATATTTCATCTAATTTTAAATCGTCGTTTTTAAAAGCTACATCTGATTTGTGATAGCCAATAATCACTGTTGTAAAAGCTTGCAATTTCACTTGAAGACTTTCTAGATTCAGATCTGAAATCACCGTAACTTCAGCATATTTTTTCAAAGTC
>JACMPO010000027.1 GCA_014377455.1 Flavobacterium sp. | reverse complement strand
CCGCTGTCGCTTTAGCAAAAGGGATAACGCTGTCCAATAATATTGTGGCTCAAACGATTATCAAACTTGAAAAATCGCCGCAAGACAATACATCATCTATGCACAGAGATTTATTAGCTGGACATAAAACAGAATTGAATTCGCTAACAGAATATGTGGTAAAAGAAGGTCTGAAATTTGGTGTTGCTAAACCAGTCTATCAAATGATACTTAAAAAGTTGCTTATATAAATTGTAGGTATTTTAATTTATTATCTTAAATTCCAATCCAATATTACGGACACTTTCAATATTAATTCGCGAATCATCTTTGAAATATTTCCGGATTTTACTGATATAAACATCCATACTTCTTCCAGAGAAAAAATCATCAGTACCCCAAATTGCTTTTAAGATTTGTTCTCTTTTTATCATTTGGTTTTTATGATTATAAAAAAAATGAATAAGAGATGCTTCCTTCTCTGTGAGCTGCTGTATTTTGGAATTGCTTTTTAGACATAAACGTTTAGTATCGAATAAATAAGATCCAATTTGTAATTCATCAATTTCTGACGATAAAGATTGTTTTTGTTGACTTCTTTTTAAAATATTGTTCAGGCGTAAAACGAGTTCTTCTGCCTCAAAAGGTTTTACGATATAATCATCGGCACCCAATTTTAATCCAATGATTTTGTCTTCTTTTAACTTTCTTGCTGTCAAGAAAATGAAAGGAATTTCGGGATTGATTGTAATAATTTTTTCTGCGAGCGTGAATCCATCCATTTTTGGCATCATGACATCAAAAACACAAATATCGAAGGTTGAAGATTGGAAAACAGTTAACGCTTCTTCTCCATTTTCTGCCCAAGTCACATCATAATCATACAATTCTATATATTGTTTGAGAACGCTTGCAAAATCAAAATCATCTTCGGCTAAAAGTACTTTTTTCAATGAGAAATTATTAAACTTGAAACATAATTGTAAATACAGATCCTTTTCCTAAATCACTCATAACAGCAATCGAGCCTTGGTGTGCTTTTATGATTTGATTTACATAATAAAGGCCTAATCCTAGTCCTTTTGCATTATGTAAATTGCCTTGCTCGACTCTGTAAAATTT
Source organism: Flavobacterium sp. (assembly GCA_014377455.1). Lineage (GTDB taxonomy): Bacteria > Bacteroidota > Bacteroidia > Flavobacteriales > Flavobacteriaceae > Flavobacterium. The sequence continues at coordinate 3,654 of JACMPO010000027.1, read as the reverse complement.
ATCAAATATTAATGAATGTTTATTTTTTGAAATCCCAATTCCATTGTCTTTAATGCTAATGCGAAATTGATTTTGGACTAATGCAGTTTTGATTGTAATAGTCGTGCTGCCATATTTTACGGCATTTTCGAGCACGTTTTGAATAGCGGTTGTCAAATGAAACTGGTCTAATAACAAAGTGGTTTTTGCAGTATGGAAATCTGTTATGATGTAAGTTTTTGGATTTGAAATTTTAAAATCCCCAATAATTGCATTCAAAAAAGTTTCCGAATCAATTTTTTCTTTTTGTAATTCAATTTCATTTTCACCCAATGAATTTGCCATTACTTGGTCAATCAAATTTTGCAAACGATTATTTTGGCGTGAAATCGTATGGAGAACACTGTTAAATTGCGCTTCATTTTCCCGAATGTCTTTTCGCTCCAATATTTTTGTGGAAATACCCAAAGTTGTCAAAGGGGTTTTGAGTTCGTGAGTGATATTATTGATAAAATCAGTTTTTACGTCACTTACTTTTTTTTGTTTAATTAGTGCTTTAATGGCAATTACAAAAAGTGTAATTAATGTCAGAATCGAAAACAGTGATAAGATCAAAACCATTCTCATTCTTTTTAGAATTATAGTTTCCCAATCGATTACTGAGACATACATAGAATCTTCGGTAAGCAATTTATAATCCTGATTTAAGGAAGAACCGCTCGTTGTTCCAACATAATTCCGAACTAAAAAAGCATTGTCCAAAGAGGCTAAATCTCCGTAGATTTTGTTTTTTATCAAAGGTTTTTCTGAAAATATGGTATCTGCTTTTTTCAGGCTGTTATAAATGACAAATTTGTTAAGAACAATTGCAAAATTAATAGTGAGATTAGGTATTTCCCTTTCGAATTTAAGTTGCAATTTTCGAGTTAATTCGCTTCTGAATTGGTTTTGAAACAGAGCACTTTTAATATGAAATTTGGTTTTTTTATCCAGAATATAATTATTGGCTAATTGTTTATAAAGCAATTCTTTTTTGTTGACAAAAGCCGAATCAATATCACTATAACCATTTGTAATATTACCAATCTCCTCTTTAATTTCCGAGTGAAACTGGGCTACTTTATAATTGTAAGTCGTTTTTACCAAATAGCATTGCACAACCGACAAGGTTATCAAAGCGATAACCGAAAGTGCAATTAATAAATTGATTTTTTGTTTCATTTATGGAAAAATAGAATTCAAAAATAAGTATTTTATTATTCAATTTTTGCATTAACTGTGCATTAACCTTCAATTAACTTATACTACGAATATTTAGAAGCATTTTTGTAGCAAACTAAACCAAAAATCTTTCTAAACCAAAAATCTACATGCCTTTAAAATTCATTTTATTCATTATCTTATTCTTTGTTTCACTATTTGGTTTTTCTCAAAATGAAACTTCAAAAGACAGTATTTCTAATAAATTAAATGAAGTTGTTATTTCCCAAAATAAAAAATCATTTTCTAATCAAAATGGAAATATCAAACTGGATGTTGCCAATTCGATTTACAATTCTATGCCGAATACTTTAGATTTGTTGGCAAAATTGCCTGCGGTTCAAATTTCTTCAGATAGAGAAAAAATAACAATTATCGGAAAAGGAAATCCCTTGATCTATATTGACAATCAAAAAGTTGGAATGAATGATTTGAATGCTTTGGCTGTAGCCGATATAAAAAGCATCGAAATCGTCAAGAATCCATCTGCTAAATATGAAGCCGAAGGACGTGCTGTGATTCTGATTATGCGAAAATTTAGTAAAAAAGATAGCTTTGAAACTTCGATTACAGAAGTTGCTTCCTTCAAAAAAGACAATAATAATTACCTTGGATTGAGTTCTAATTTTAAGAAAAACAAAATTGAATGGAAAGCCAATTTCAATTATAATAAGCTTTAGCCTTGGGAAAGTCATCGTATTGATTATCAAATTCCAGATGTTAATATTGTTTCCAATTATGACGTTTCCGCTTTTACAAAAAGAAAACAATTTATTTTTGGAGGTGGTTTTTTTTACAAAATAAACGAAGTTGATTATGTGTCGTTTAATGTAAATAGTAAGTTGCAAAATGATTTTTTTGATATCAATACAGCAACCTACAATAAAAATGCGAACATAAAAAATAACGTTTTAACTTTCAGTGATAATGATAGTAAAAAGAATTTTGTAAACTCTTTTTTAAATTATATTAAGAAAATTAAGTCAATTGATACGCAGGTTTTTGCAGGTGTTCAATATTCTATTTTTGATCAGAATGAATCTAGTTTAGTGCAAGATAATTATAACGATACCGAATTTCAATTGACGCAAGATCGTAATCAGAAGTTTAATGTTGACATATTTTCTGGAAGAATTGATTTAGAAAAAAAGTTCAAAAATGATATGAAATTAGAAATTGGCGGATTATATTCTACTGCAACTTCAAAATCTGATTTTGATTTTTTAAATTATGAAACAAATAAAACTACAGCGAATCTTTATGATTTTAAAGAACAAAATTCAGCGTGGTACAGTCAGTTTTCTGGAGAAATTAAAAAAGTAAATTTCTCAATTGGATTTCGAGTTGAAAATACCAAAGTAAATGGAAAATTCATTTCTGATGAAGAGCCTTTAGTCAATAAAAATTACACCAATTTATTTCCGAAAGTACAGCTTACTTTCCCGATAGATACTCTAAAAACTATTAGTTTAAATTATGCAAGAAGTATTTCGAGGCCCAATTACTCGTCATTAAGTCAAGGATCAACGTACATCAATCCGTATTTTTTATATGCTCGAAATATTAATTTGGACCCAACTATCAACAACGAAATTTCATCCATTTTTCAATTAAATGATAAAACAATTAAATTGAGTTATTATCAAAATAACAATCCTGTTTACGGTAGTTTTTCGTATGATAACCAGCAAAACATAATGACTTTTAAAGAAATAAATTTTGATAAAGAGTCTGGATTTAATCTGGAATTGACTGCTCCTTTTAAGTATAGAAATTGGAGTTCCACTAATTCTTTAAGTTGCACATGGAATAAAATAGAAGAAGATTCCGCGCTATTTAAAGCGTCAAAACCATATTTGTATTACTATTCGAATAATGAATTTAAGCTTCCCAAAGGCTATACAATTTTGTTAACGGGTTGGGGATTAACCGAACAAAAAGAAGGTGTCTTTGAAAGAAATGCTAAATTTATTATGGATTTTGCAATTTCAAAAATGTTTTTCACCAACTGGAATTGCACATTAAGTTACAATGATATTTTTAGAAATATGATCTATGATGAGAATTTCACGATAAACAATATTAGTTCAAAAGCTAATTATTTAGTTGATTCCCATGAATTTTCAATAACTATTAAATACTCATTTGGTAAAATAAAATCGACAGAGTTTAAAGAGAAAAGCATTGATGATAATTCGAATAGAATCCGATAATTTCATATACAAACAGAGCCCTTGCAATCACAAAGACTCTGTTTGTTATAATTCATTTTATAAATTATTCTTCTTCACCATCGTTTTGGTTCGATTCATTTTGAGAATCTTCTTTATCACCAGAAACTATTTCGAAGAAACTAAAAATAGATCCACCGTAACTTTTTTGGAATGAAAAGTGAATCATGTGATCTAGTTTAGT
>JACMPO010000196.1 GCA_014377455.1 Flavobacterium sp. | reverse complement strand
TTACTAATAACTGTTCCTACACAGGATACTTGTATTTGTTGAGCAAAACCTGTATTAAATAATAAATAAATTATAATTGGTATTAAAATTTTCTGGGGTTTGAGTAAAATTGTAATCATAGTTGTAGGGTTTTAACTATATGGTTAGCATATTTATTTGTAATTCAACAATTACATATTTTATTTTAATTTGACTCTACAAAAGTAATTCAGTTAATTAAATAAAAAAAATATTTAATCGATTAAAAGCACATTTAATCGTTTAAAAACAATATTATTATTTTAATAACATAAAAAACTTACAAAAAATGTATCAAACATTATTTTTTTGTAGAACTAATTTGATGTTTTATAAAAATAATGTTAAAAATATTGAAATCATAAGATAAACTTTATGACTAATTAATTAAAACCTTACTAATTATCAAATTATTTGAATTTCATAAATGAATAGGATATTTGAAGTACGTGACGTTTTTTTTGAAATAAATTTTAAACTATTGAGTTAACTAAAGATTTTGTAATACTATCATACTACCATATATGTGTGACTTTGTTAACTTGAGTGTAGTGAATTTTTAATGATTGATAATATAGTATTGTTGGGAACAATAGGTTTTCCATTTTTAACATCCACGAAAACCAATATAAAATGAGCTATTGTTAATAACTCTTCATTTTCGTTATGAATTTCACAATCAAATTCAATCTTAACACCGCTATAAAATGCAAGTTTTGTTGTAATTGTTAAAACATCATCATATCGAGCTGGTTTTTTATAATCTAATTTCATAGAGACTATGGGCAATGCAATCCCATCATCTTCTAAATCTTTATACGAAATTCCTTTGTTTCTGAGCCATTCCACTCGACCAATTTCAAAATAAGGTATATAACTTCCATGATATACAACCCCCATTTGATCGGTTTCTGAATACCTAACTCTCACAATAATTTTATGTTTATTCATCTGTTTTTTATGTTTTTTATCTATTATTTATTTCAATATAATCAAACCTTACAACAATATTTTTGAAAAATCAATACCAATATAATTTTTTTTTAGAAATTTTGTTCACATATTTGTTACCTCGAAAAACACAATAGAAATCACCATTCTCTTGTAAGATTAACCTTAAATTAAACTAAACTTAAAGAATCATAATGAGTAAAACTGCGCAATCAGTATGGGAAAATTGTCTCTTATTTATAAAAGACAATATCCAAGAGCAAGCATACAAAACCTGGTTTGAACCTGTAAAGTCTGTAGAGCTCACTGATAACGCATTGTACATTCAAGTTCCTAGCAAATTTTTTTATGAATGGCTCGAAGAACATTATGTAAAACTTCTTAAAGTTGCTTTGACAAAAGAACTTGGCAAAAGTGCAAAGTTACTTTATAAAATTAAAATGGAAAACACTTATGGTAACAAACAGCCTTTTACCGAGCAGTTACCATCCGCTCACCGAAGTCCTATAAGATCACAAGAAGTTGATGCGCCGTTTAAAAATTTAAATCCTGAACTAAAAAATCCCTTTGTCATTCCAGGAATAAGAAATTTAAAAATTGAGTCACAATTAAACGCAAACTATAGTTTTGATAATTTTTTAGAAGGAGATTCAAATAGACTTGCACGGTCAGCAGGAATGGCAGTAGCTAACAAACCTGGAGGAACTTCATTTAATCCATTATTAATTTTTGGAGGAGTTGGTTTAGGAAAAACCCATTTGGCACATGCTATAGGAGTTGAAATAAAAGATAAATACCCAGAAAAAACAGTTTTATATATTTCAGCAGAGGTTTTTACACAACAATACATTGACTCTGTTAAAAAAAATAATAGAAATGATTTTATTCATTTTTATCAATTAATAGATGTTTTAATAATTGACGATGTTCAGTTTTTATCTGGTAAAGCAGGTACACAGGATGTGTTTTTTCATATTTTTAATTATTTACATCAAAATGGCAAACAAGTAATACTAACATCAGATAAGGCTCCTGTTGATATGCAAGATATTGAACAGCGTTTGTTATCACGTTTCAAATGGGGATTGTCGGCAGAATTACATCAACCAGATTATGAAACCAGAATAGGAATTTTAAAAAATATTTTATACAGAGATGGTGTTGAAATTCCTAATGATATTGTTGAATATGTAGCACATAATATAAAATCTAATGTTCGGGAACTTGAAGGAGCTATTATTTCTTTAATCGCTCAATCATCTTTCAACAAAAAAGAAGTTACTTTAGATCTTGCTAAAAGCGTTGTAGAAAAATTTGTTAAAAATGTAAAACGCGAAATTTCAATAGATTACATTCAAAAAGTTGTTTCAGAATATTTTCAACTAGATTTAGACATATTACAATCTAAAACCAGAAAACGGCATGTTGTTCAAGCAAGACAATTGGCTATGTTTTTTGCAAAGAAATTTACAAAAGCATCACTTGCAAATATCGGTTCACAAATAGGTGACCGTGATCATGCAACCGTTCTTCACGCTTGTAAAACGGTAGATAACTTGGTGTCCACCGATAAACAATTTAAAAAATTTGTAGAAGATATTCATAAAAAATTATCGCTATAATTTTTTTGAATCGTGTATCTAATTTAATTTTTTATAATATCAATATGCCTGTTAAAATTCTCATGGTTTGCTTAGGTAACATTTGTCGCTCACCACTAGCAGAAGGTATTTTGCGCTCTAAATTACCTGAAAACAAATTTATAGTAGATTCTGCTGGTACAGGGAATTGGCATATAGGTTCCAAACCCGATGAGCGTTCAATTTATACTGCAAAAAAAAATGGTTTAGATATTTCAAACCAACTTGGTAAACATTTTATTCCACTTTTTTTCGACACATACGATTATATTTTTGTGATGGATAATTCTAACTATGACAATGTTATATCTCAAGCTAAATCCTTGGAACATAAAAATAAAGTACATTTAATTTTAGATCAAATTTTTCTTGGAGAAAATGTTGATGTTCCCGATCCTTTTTATGGCTTGCAAAATGGTTTTGATATTGTATTTGATATGCTTGATGAAAGTTGCACTATATTGGCAAAAAAATTACTCGATAAACACATCAGATAAATATACTCAATCAAGAGTTTTACGATACCTATAAATCATCATTTATTTTTAAGAGATAAGTTTCTTAAAGTTATTAATTTGTGGTATAATTTATTTTCTTTAATCTATCGTTTAATAATTTTAAAAGGTCATTTTGTTACTATTTTATTTTAAATTAACGGATAAATAATTGACCAATAGAATTTTAAAATTTGTTTCAAATATTTTCACGATAAAG
>JACMPO010000195.1 GCA_014377455.1 Flavobacterium sp. | reverse complement strand
TTAGCCTTTCCCAAATCAAGGCAATCCTATATTTACAGGTTGTATTATGAGTATATTTATTTTAAAAAATTTGCCTCTCAAAATCATGTTAATTTTTGGTTATCATTACATGATATCACCCCAAATTTAAAAAGTAACATTCAACAAGCTGTTTATTGTCATAATCCTTCTCCATTCAATTCTATTAACTTGCAGGATATCATTTTACAGCCTACTCAATTTTTATTCAGGTTATTTTACAAATATTTATACGCTATAAATATTAAAAAAAACAAAAAAATAATAGTTCAACAACAATGGATTAAAAAAGAATTTCGGAGAATGTTTTCGTTAAACGAGGACCAAATAATAGTAGCTCCTCCCCAGTTAACAAAAATTCCACAAAAGTATCTTCATCAGCAACAAATTGAAACTACTGACATAAAGACTTTTTTCTTTCCTACCTTTCCCCGCCCATTTAAAAATATTGAGGTGATAGGTGAAGCGGTGAAATTATTGAACAAAGATGGTTTTTATAACTTCAAAGTTATTATTACAATTGATGGAACAGAAAATAGGTATGCAAAAACAATACTCAAAAGATATAGTTTAGAGAATAATATCGACTTTATAGGTTTGATAAAACGAGAAGCAGTTTATGAATTCTATTCAAAAATAGACTGTCTAATTTTTCCATCAAAATTAGAGACATGGGGATTACCCATTAGCGAATTTAAACAGTTTAACAAACCTATATTTGTGTCAGATTTACCTTACGCTCATGAAAATGTAGGTAATTATGATAAAGTAGTATATTTTGACCCATCTAATGCAAGCCAATTAGCAAAATTCATGCAAGATTTCATTTTAAGCAATTATGTACCTAATAATTGTAAACAAGCAATAAATAATAGTACACTTCCTCATGCCGCAAACTGGGAACAGCTTTTCTCTATTCTTTTTAACGGAGATAAATCAATTTAAATAAACATTACAGCAACACCTTATGTATAAAAGATATGGTTTTCTTGGAACACTAAGAGTTATAAAATCTTTGATTTTCACAAAGATATTCTATCCTGAAGCAAGACTTATCCGTTTACCATTCGATATAAGAAATAATCGATTTATCTCCATCGGTAAGGGATTTACAACTGGTGTCGGTTGTAGAATAGAAGCATATCCTATTGAAAACAAAACTGTATTAACTTTTGGAATTGGCGTTCAAATTAATGACTACGTTCATATTACAGCAATGGAAAAGGTGGTAATTGGTAATAATGTACTGATAGCAAGCAAAATTTTCATATCTGATTGTTCACATGGTAGCTATATTGGAGATCAAAATGATAGTAGCCCTCTAATTCCTCCCGATAAAAGAGAATTAACAGTTAAACCTGTTATAATTGAAGATAATGTTTGGCTTGGAGAATTTGTAAGCGTACTTCCAGGAGTAACAATTGGTATGGGGACAATAGTTGGTGCAAATTCCGTAGTTTCTAAAAGCTTACCCAGCTATGTTATAGCTGTTGGTACGCCTGCAAAGCCAATAAAAAAATTTAATTTTAAAAGTCAAAGATGGGAGAAAATTAAATATGAATAGAAAGAATATTTTGATAACAGGCGGAGCTGGATTTATAGGCAGCAATTTAACGCATAAATTAATTGGGAAAGGATATAATGTTACCGTGTTAGATAATCTTTCCACTCAAATACATGGTGATAATGCACTGTTGACCTCACCTTTATATTTAAGTATTAAAGATAAGGTTTCATTTATAAAAGGTACGGTCACATCTAAAGAAGATTGGCAAACAGCTATTAAAGGACAAGATATAATAGTACACTTTGCTGCTGAAACTGGTACTGGTCAATCAATGTATGAAATTCAAAAATATGTTGATGTAAATATAAACGGTACTGCAATTATGCTTGATATTTTGGCAAACTCAACCCATAACGTAAAAAAAATTATCCTAGCATCATCCCGTTCGATTTATGGTGAAGGGAAATATTTGAGTAAAGAATTTGGCCCTGTTTATCCTAAACATAGAATTTCAAATGATATGGATATGGGCGATTTTGAGGTAAAATTTCAGGACTCTTCTTTTTTAAAATTGGTTGGTACAGATGAAGAATCTAAAATTCATCCCTCCTCTGTTTACGGTATTACTAAACAAAATCAAGAACAAATGATCATGACTGTGTGTCCTACATTAGGTATTTCACCAGTTGCCCTCAGGTATCAAAATGTTTATGGGCCAGGTCAATCCTTAAAAAATCCTTACACTGGTATTTTATCAATTTTCTCAACCCAAATTAAAAATGGAAATACCCTAAATATATTTGAGGATGGAAAAGAAACCAGAGATTTTGTATTTATAGATGATGTAGTTGATGCTACAATTTTAGGAATTGAGAGAGCTGAAGCAGATAATAAGGTCTATAATGTAGGTACGGGAGTTCCTATTGACGTTTTAACCGTTGCTAAATCTCTCATTTTAAATTATAACATTAGCGTCCCTATTGTTATAACTGGAAACTATAGACTTGGTGATATTAGACATAATTATGCAGACATAACAAAAATTAAAATTGAGTTGGGCTTTCAACCTAAGGTCAATTTTAATACAGGCATCAAATATTTTACTGAATGGGTAAATACACAAGATATTGAGGAAGATAATTATACTTACTCTATAAATGAAATGAAAGAAAAGGGCCTATTTAAATAATTATGGATGGCCTAAAGGAATTTTTTAGTGGAAAGAACATACTCTTTTTTTCAGTTCAAACATTTAATTTGGAAAAGCAAATTAAAGAAAAACTAGAAAATTTAGGCGCAAGTGTTGTATATTTTGATGAACGCCCTTCAAATAGCAATTTTACAAAAGGAATCATTCGATTAAAAAGAAGTTTTTATCAAAAAAAAATCAATAAGTATTATCAAAACATATTAAATGAAACAAGCAAACAACATTTCGATTTTATGTTTGTTAATAGAGGCGAGGTAATAACTTCTTTCTTTTTGGAGAATTTTAAGAAAAGTCACCCGACTTGTTTTCTAGTTTTTTATACTTGGGACTCTTTTAGTAATCACGTTCATCCAACATCCATACTTAAATTCTTTGACAGAAAATTAAGCTTCGATCCTGAAGATTCAAAAAAATATAATATAAATTTTCGACCATTATTTTTTTTAGATAGTTTTAAAAATTTAGCCACTAATTCACCTATTAAAATTGATCTTTTATTCTTAGGTACTGCGCATTCGGATAGATATAAGATCAGTACCATCATAAAAAAATGGTGTAATAATAATGGATTGAGCTGCTATTGCTATTATTTTATGCATGGAAGATTGGTATATTTTTACAAAAAGATTTTTGATAAAACATTTAACGAGTTTCGATACAAATATTTAAGTTTTAAAGCTCTACTATTACCTGAAATTTTAGAGCTTTATAAAAACTCCGACGTGATATTAGATGTAAATCATCCAAATCAAAAGGGATTAACAATGCGCACTTTTGAAGCTTTAGGCGCTGGTAAAAAGTTGATAACCACAAATCAGGAAATTAAAAAGTTTCCTTTTTTCAATGAAAATAATGTGTATTTGATAAATAGGAAACATATTAAATTAGATTACACATTTTTTAATTCTCCTTATATAAATCCAGACGAGAAAATGTATAATCGCTTTACGATGGAGGGTTGGTTATACAATATATTTATTGACCCCGAAGCTGATTATTGGAATAAAATTATTTAATATG
>JACMPO010000194.1 GCA_014377455.1 Flavobacterium sp. | reverse complement strand
GAGTTCTAATGGTGTTCACGATGGAACTATTCGCTTCGAAATTGGAAATCCAAATTTAAAAAGCGAACAAAATTTTCAAACCGATTTGAATTTAGAATATAAAAATTCACACTTTGAAGTTTTTGTAAACGGATTTTACAATAAAATAAACAATTATATTTTTATTGCTCCAAATGGTACACAAAACAATGGATTTGATGTGTATGATTATCTGCAAAACAATGCCAATTTATATGGTGGCGAAGCTGGAATACATTTTCATCCGCATCCGTTGGATTGGTTGCATATCACGAGTAGTTTTGACAGCGTTACAGGTAGAAAATCAAATGGTGATAATTTGCCATTGATTCCTGCAAATAAGTGGAATAACACCTTGCGAATTGATTTTAAATCTAATAAAACGTTTAAAGATGGTTTTGCTTCAGCAAATGTAGAACATACTTTAAATCAGAATAATGCAAGTTTATTTGAAACTAAATCCAATGATTATACTTTAGTAAATTTTGGAATTGGGGGCAAAATTATTATCGGAAAATCAACTTTTATTGCAAACTTGAACGGAAATAATATTTTAAACAAAACCTATATTTCGCATCTTTCAAGATTAAAAAATGATGGAATTCCTAACATTGGACGAAATATAGTTTTAGGAGTGAATTTTGCAATTTGATAACTTAAAAATTTATTACAATTTTTATAAAGGCATTCAATTTTTGAGTGCCTTTAAATTTTTAATTCTTATCAAAAAATATATATTTATAAAGATTTTGAGGGATTATTTCATTTGGCTAGAGCGCCCCTCTGACAGGAAAGAGATGAGGCATGGGCTGGAGGATTTGCTTGTTTAGTTGCAATGTATCATTCAAATTTATGCTTGAAGAGAGCTAAAAGAAAATATATTCAATGTTTAAATGATTAATAAACAGAGATTATCATGAGGAAATTATTACAAATAGCTTTTTATATGCTTTTAGCATTATACTTTCTGCCTTTAATTATTCCAATAAAAAGTATTGCAGATAGTTGGTGGCATAAACCGATTTATTTTTTGTTGATGATATTTAACGTTTTTTATGAATCTATAAACTTAATAAATGATGACAAAATCAATAAAACTCACAGATTCAGAAATAGATTATTAATGATGATTATAGGATTAGTTGTATTTTATTTGAGTACATTTATTATGAAGAAAATATTAACATTTATAAATTTAGGTTTCTTAAAAGTTTTCATTTTAAAAATTGCTTCAGATTTGAATACTAATAATTTATTTAATAAAACCTATATTAAGCATTTACCACGATTAAAAAATGATGGTATTCCTAATATTGGAAGAAATATTGTTTTGGGTGTGCAGTTTTCAATTTGATAACTGAAAAATTTGCTGCGAATTTTATTTATTAAAGCATTCAATTTTTGAGTGGCTTTAAATTTTGTAATTCTTATCAAATACTATATATTTACAAGATTTTGGGGGATTAGCTCATTTGGCTAGAGCGCTTGCCTGGCAGGCAAGAGGTGGTCGGTTCGAATCCGATATTCTCCACTTAATAGGACTTATTCAATTTTTTTGAATTTGTCCTATTTTTTATCTCGCAAAGTCTTGTTATTACTACAAATACAAACATTTTATATAGATGCTTTATTTTTCTTTTCTAATGAATTTTATCTGCCATTAAATAGAAGCAATGCTAAACTTAAAAATTAGTTTTTTGTACGGGTTGCTATAGATAATTTATTGAGATTACTATTGTTTTGCAATACTGTTTATATCACTTTTTATTATTTTATGGAAAATCGAAATTTAAATTAATTTATTTTAAAATTTATTGTTATTGGTATATGATCTGAAATTTCTCTAGCTTTTTTTTGTGTTGTGAAAGCATTGTAAAAATGAATTGCCTCTGCTTTTATAGTTTTAATATTGGCTGTTTTATACCAAATATTATCAAATTCTGATGCTAGGCAGTTGTTTTCTTTGCATTCTTTTTTAAGTGATGTTTTTTGGTTTTGAAAGGCACTTTGGTATCCCATTTTCTTTAAAGGATTAAAGACTGTATGTGATTGTGGACAATTAAAATCTCCTACAAATAACAAATTTAGATTTGGATATTGTTCAGGTAAAAACTTGAAGTATTTTATTTCGGTTTCTGGTTGATTGTTTTTGGTTATGGCGTGAAAATTTACTACTGTGAATTGTTTGTTGTTGTATTCAAAGGTGCAGTAAAATGGTTCTCTGTCTATTTCTTGATTGTATTTTTGTTCTAGCCATGCTTTGCCAAATTTCTTGACTATAGCTGTTTTCCATAGGAAGGCGTAACGTTCGGTTTTGTAGGCGCTGCTGCTTGTTGGATCACTGATTACATAGTCCCATTTTGCTCCTTTTGTGTTTAGTTCGTTGGCTAGTTTGGCCACTGCTTGTCCGCCACCATCTCCTGCTACTACTTCTTGCAAGGCTACTACATCATAGTTTTTTAGTGTGTTGGCGATGAAAACAATAGTGCTGTCTGATTTAGAACTGCCTAGGTTTTCTATGTTCCAAGATAGGAGTTTTACTTGGCTTTGGAGTGTTGTTGCTGATAGAAAAAGACATAAATAAAGTATTTTTTTGAACATTGGAATGGGATGGTTGTTTAATGAAAGTATTTGTTGGTTTTATGGAAGTAGTTGTTTGTATATTGGAAGTATACTTCGCTATATTGGAAGTAGTGGTTGGCTGTTTGGTACTATACTTTACTATATTGGAAGTATTTGTTTGTATGTAGATAGTATTTGTTTTTTGTTTTTATAGAGTTGTTGTTGTGTTGTTACTAGTTTATGATATGTTGCATGTATTGGTGGTTGATTTGTATGTATTGGTGGAATGATTTATTAAATTTATTGATAATTTTAAGAAAACCATCAAAGTTAGTTTTAAAAACTTTGATGGTTTTGGGTTTTTTATTTGGTGTTTTTAAAGTTTATGCTGTTTATTGCTTTGAATTGTTGGCTGGTTGCACCAAAATATCCTTTGATGTATTTTTTGGCATCGAGCGCTGTGTCTACTAATCCTGTTGTTGGGGCGTATAGTAGGTTGTTGCGTTCTATTCTTTTATTGGTTACTAGCACTACTGCGTTGTTGATTTCGTCGTTAGCGTTTCTTAGCTTGGTGGCGTAGTTGGCTAGTTCGGTGGTAAGGAATTCGTTTTGAGTAGTATCATAACCTGGAGCGAAATTGAGGAGACTTACCATGTCGTTGAAGTTTTCGTAAAGGCTGTCATAGCTTTGTCTTGATGTTGAATGGCTGGTTGCTGTTGGGTCTAGATTATCTGGATTGGAGGTGTTGGGTTTTTTGGCTTTTGAAGCTTGAATTTTGGCGTTGATAGTTTTGGCGTCTTTTATTGTTTGCTCTGTTACGTTGGTACCTGAAAGGTTTGCCACGATTCTTGTTGTGAATTTTTTGATGTTTTTGAATACATCTTCTCTATTGTCTACTTTTTGGGAGTAGTTGTTTTTAGCGTCTTGCACAGTAGTGATTTGCAGGCTTGCACTTTGGTAGAGGTCTTGAAGATTGACTAGTTTAATAGCGTCTTTGCTTGGTGCATACTGTGCTCCGTAGGATGTGATGTATCCTATTAAAAGATTTAGGTTTGCGACATTTTTATAATGTCCAGTTTCATTGAATGCCATAATTATTGGTTTTAAATTAATATTAAAGCAAATTTAAAGCGGTATTATTTTATTATTTTACGGGAAATCGTAAAGGAGTAAAAAAAGAGAATATTCTCTGTTGCTGTCAGCGTTAAAAAGAATCAAAATGATAGTTATACTGTATGAAATTGAAATAGAATTCATCAACGTCATCGGCTTTCATGAAGGCCACAAACCCGTCTAATGGCACTTCAAAATAGTGATGCATCACATTTAGCCTGAACTCTATTTCTAAGATTTGATTTTCGTAATCAAATCCTACTTTAAGAATATTGATTGCCTTTACTAGGTATATGATCATACTGATAAGATTAGTTTTTTGTTTCTTTAAAACCATATATTAAAAACAAAATTGCAGAAAAGATATCGATTGATATCCAAATTGATTTTTCGAAAAAGTGAATTGGTATAATTGGATTGAAAAGAATTGCTATTCCTATAAATGCTATTCCTATTAGGTTTACGTCTTTTTGTGTTTCTTTGATAATAATTGCTATTGCGCCTATGGTTATTACAATTCGTAGAAAGGTGTAATATGCTGTAGGTAAATCGAAACAGGCAATTAATGCGATAGCTGCGCAAAACAAGCATATTTTTCTCATGTTTGAAATAGTGTTTTAAATAATTCTTCAAACTTATAACCAATAAAAAAGTATTCTTTACGGGAAACCGTAAAGAGGAAAGAAAAACATAGTAGATGTTAGATTTTAGATTATGAGATTCCTTGTGCGGAGAAATGACAAGCTGGAAGTGAAAAGATTGTAGCTAGGCAATTCCTAAATCTTTAGCAATAGAGATTAAATGTACTGTATTGTTGGCTTTGAAGTAGTCTTTGAGTTTGCTAATTCTTTTTTCGATAGTACTTTTACTATTGGGAGTAATTCCTAATTCTTTGAACCTGATGTCCATTTTTTCTTGAGGTATGCCTAGTGACAGTTGCTTGATAAGTTCTATATCAAAATTATCAATTTCACTTATTGTTTTGTCTTGGAGAATTGATTCCATTTCGGGTGAAATGTACTTTTTATTGGTTTGAAAAAGGTTGGTGATTGCCGTTTTTAATTCATGAATACTTCTGCGACCTTTAATTACAAATCCATTAATATTCTGATTTTCAAAAAGTGATTTGATGTAAAACGTTTTATCTTCAACGGAGTGCACTATTATTTTTAAATCGGGTTGTACTTCTCTTACCCATTTTATCAAATCATCTCCACCAACTAATTGTACTTTTCGATGATCTGCTTTAAAAGATAAATCACTTATTAGTAAATCAAATGGTTCGTTGTCAAGAATAGCTTTTTTAATTTTTAATTGAGCATCATCACAATATTTTGCATGGTGTATTTCTGTAACGCCAAGCTCACTCAGCACTTGCATTACTGCCAAATTGATGCTGTCAAAATCTTCGGCTATTATTACTTTCTTAAACATGACTTTGTAATTATTTAGGTATTTTTAATTTTGCTTTGAATCCTTTATTAGTTTCTGTTTCAAAAGTAATAGTTCCGTTTATGGATAAAATACGGTTTTCCGCATTTTGAAGTCCATTTTTAAAATTTAACATTTCTGGACAACCAATTCCATTATCTGAATAGTTGATTTCTACGCCTTTTTTATAGGTTTCAAATCCAATTACAACCAGGCTACATTGACTGTGTTTTCGCATGTTTACCATTAATTCTTGCAGTGTTCTGTAAATTATAATTTTAGATTCTTTTTGAAGTTTTAACCAATCTAATGATGATGTATTATTATTTATAATAACATTAATTTTGTTGCTATTATAAGTTGAAAGCATTGCTTTGAGCACAGCTTCAAAATTATTGCCTGTATCTACTTGACTATTTTCTTTAGAAATGTTTCTAGATTGTGTGTAAATTTTGTCTAAGTTTTCTAATAGGAATTCTTTGTTTATTGGATTTTCTAAATCTTGAGTATCTGCATAAGTCATTGCGTTAAAAACATCGTTTGCTAATTCATCGTGAAGTTTTTTAGAAATCCTTGTTTCGGTATCATAAGTTGCTATTTGGAGTTTTCTTCTGTTTTTAGAACGGATAGCAAAAAAAATTAATACTGATAGTATGCAAACAAAAATTAATAACGAAAAGTAGAGTTGCTTTTGGCTCTTTTGTCTTTCGCTTTCTTTTAAAGCAATAGTAGCATCATATTTGATTTTAGCAAACTGCGTTTTTGATTTTTGTCTTATTCTATTAATACTGTCGGAAATATTTATTTGCTTTAAAGCAAGAGACTTTATATCATTAGTATTTGATGAGCTAATGAGAAATTTTATAGCTACAATTCTATCATCAGGGCTATTGATTGCCGTAGCTGCATTGTAGGCTTTTTGTGCAAAATCATTAGATAATTTCAAATTTGATTTTAAATAATACTCTGCCATGTGCATGTAAGTGGCTATAATTTCGGAATTATCTTTAATACTATCACGAATTTTTAATGATTTATTTAAATAATAAAATGCTTTAGGATTGTTTAATTTAAAATAAGCATACCCAAGATTGTCTAGCACTTTAGCATAATTGGGTTTGTTTTGAATGAGAGAAATCTGTTTGGAAAGGGTTAACAGTAATTGCTTTGCTTTGTTATATTCTTTTGATTCTAAATAGGCGTAAGCTATATTATTTATGTATACAAATTTATACTCTTGAGACGAAGCCACACTTCTTGCAAGATTAAAATATTTGCGAGCACTATCATAATTATATTGTTCTAAATGAGAAATTCCAATTAAATTATATGTCGTATTTAGGTGTTTGTAGTTAGGAAAAATAGAAATTATGTTTGTTGCAGTTGCTTCGCTTCCAGAAAAATCACATCGTTTTTGTTGTATTTCTGCAAGATAGTACAAAGCATATACCTTTCTTTCTTTTTCCTTGTCAGAACATGTCTCTTTAGCTTTATAAAAATAGTAGTATGCGCTATCAAATTCTTGTTTGTAATAAAATGAAAATGCTTTGTTTAGATTTAAACTATACTTTTCATTCTTTGGGTTTTCTATTTTCTTATTGCATGAAATAAAAAAAGAGAAAACAATATAAATTAAAATTGGGAAATGTATTTTTTTTAAAATCATTTCCCGAAATTATTAATTTATAATAGAATAGAAAAATATTTCTATTTAATTATGATGTAAAAGGTGGTGGAGGTGGAGGTGGCGTGTTTCCGCCTTGTCCACCAATACTATCACAATGTTTTTGGTTTAACAACATTTCGCTGTGTTGATTTGAAATGTTTTTTATATATGTATTTTTTTCAATTGCATTATTTGTGCAAGAAACAAACGTGATTGATACTGCTACAAGAGTTGCGAAAAATATTTTTTTCATGAGATTTAAAGTTTAAAAAAATGACATAGTTGTGGCTGTTCGAGATTATCTCGAAAGCATTTGAAAAAGAAATCTTTCTCAGATTTGAGTACTCAGATTTGTTTTTTGGGAAGCGAAGCGAGCTAATACAGAACCTTTTTGGTATACTTCCCTGAATAAAAAATCAGTTCTGCATAGCATCACTTTTTTGAACTAGTTTTGTACATTTGTTCCTATCGCTAAATAGAGCAAGAACTAATTCTGAGGCAAAGGAATGTGGTTTTTGTTTGAGTGGTTATAAGGAAATCCTGAAATTCCTAGTAATCCTATTGATTCCTAAAAATTCCTATTATGACCACAACACATGATGCTCTTGAAGTATATAAGAAAGCCATTAGAGTAAAATTTGAAGAAGAAAAAACTAAGGAGTATTCAAGCTTTTTATTAGTTCCTTCAAGAGCTAAATTAAGACAGCTATGTACAGAAAGGTTTAAGGATAATGATAACATTGATGACTTAAAAAGCTTTGCCATTTTTTTCGGTTTTGAATTTGAGTTTGGTAATAAAAATAAATTACAAACTGCTACTGACAAATTTCGTCCAATTGAAACTTTTTTGAAAAGTGAAACCGATTTGGTTGACATTGAAGGAATAAACATGGCGGCTGTACTAGTAGATTTTCAGCCAAGACCTTTTAAGAAATTTACGAAATTAAACTCTGATGATTTAGTTGAAGAAGTAAAAAGTTCAAACATTGGGAAAAGTAAAATGAATGAACTTGTTCAGAATAAAGAAAAACCTGTTTTTGTAAAAAACGATACTACTATTTCATCAAAAGGAAATTTAAAACAGAAAGTTGGAATTGGTTCGTTAGTGGTTTTGGTATTGTTTGGTGTAAAAAGTATGTTCTTAAAAGAGAAAGAATGTATGGAATGGAAAGAGGATCATTATGAATTGGTTGATTGCGAAAGTGAGAATTTAGGATTTGCAAATACAAAAATCATAAAACATTACAACGAAATAGAATTTAATAGAAGAGAATTAATGGTATGTGATTCCACAAAGTTTTTTAACGGCGATAAACCTATTATTTGGTATAGTAAGAAAAACAATGTTCTTCAGTTTTTCAATATGGATGGAGAAAACCCTGAGAATGGTGCTGAATTAAAGAAAGTATCAAGGCATATTATTGATAAGTATGTTGGAGATTGTGATTAATTATGAGGATAACTAAATTACTGTTTCAATGTAAAAATACCTTTTTTTACAATTTTATTATCTTAGAATTTGAATTACTATTTACCCAACATTATATTTAGCTTTTCAAGTTGATTTTTAGGAAGTTTTATTCAATTTGATATATGTTTAAATAATCAAAAATTTATATACTACTTAATAATTAAATGAGTTTTAAAAATTCTAAAATCGAAATATACAAATCATTAAATCAAATTCTTGATTGATTCTTCAAAAAAATCGATGTAACATTATTCATTGAATTTCAATATAATAATTATTTTTACTAGGTATATACTAAAATCAATTTCTCGAGTAATTTTAAAACTTTTTTCGAAAGTAAATCTATACCGACCACAAAAAACAGTCAGTTTTAGAACTATACAGTTTTTTATTTTCCATTCTTCAAATCTTCTGCTACTTTTTCAAGTTCAATGTACCAATTTTCACCAAACTTTCTTATTAAAGCTTCTTTTACAAATTTGTAAACTGGTACCTGCAACTCTTTTCCAAGGGAACAAGCGTCATCACAAATTTCCCATTTATCATAATTTACAGCTGCAAACTCAGTAAAATCTTTAATACGAATGGGATATAAGTGGCATGAAACTGGTTTTTTAAATGAAATTACCCCTTGATTATAAGCTTGTTCAATGCCACATAGTGCTGTTTTTCCATCAAAAATAACGTAAGCACAATCTTTATTATTGATAAGTGGTGTTTCTAAATCTTGTTCTGTGCCTTCAACCCAAGTACCTAATTTTTCAATGGCTTCGATGCCTTCTTTACGCAAAAACGATTTAATTTTTGGATAAATTTCTTCTAATATTTTAGTTTCTTCTTTGTCCAATGGAGCTCCAGCATCGCCATCAACACAACAAGCACCATGACAAGACGACAAATTGCAAACAAAATCTTTTTCTAGAATATCTTCAGAAACTATAGTTTTTCCAAGTTGAAACATACATTGAATATTATTAGATTTTAAAATTTAATTATTTTGAGACTTATTATTTATGCAAATATACAACCTAAAAAATCAGCAAATATGCTAACAATTAATTATCTTAAAATTAACGAATTATTTGGTTTTTAACGCTTTAGAAAGTGGTAATTTTGCAAAAAATTAAAAATAGGTTCTATGTTTGGATTAGAAATTAAAGAAATAGCTACGATTACCATGGTTCTTTTTGCTGTAATCGATATAGTTGGAACAATTCCCATTGTAGTGGATTTGCGTGCTAAAGTAGGACATATTGAGTCTGAAAAAGCATCGATTGCCGCTGCAATTATAATGGTAGTTTTTCTATTTGTAGGTGAAGAACTACTCAAGTTGATTGGAATAGATGTTCACTCTTTTGCAGTGGCTGGTTCGTTTGTTTTATTTTTTTTAGCATTGGAAATGATTCTTGGTATACGAATTTATAAAGAGGAAGAAGAAGCGAGTTCAGCATCAATAATTCCATTGGCATTCCCATTAATCGCAGGTGCTGGAACCATGACTACGTTGCTTTCTTTACGATCTCAATTTGCTACAATCAATATTATTATAGCTATTGTTTTGAACATTATTGTGGTTTATGCAGTTTTAAAATCGTCAGCAAAAATTGAAAAGCTTCTCGGAAAAAATGGACTTGGAGTTATCAGAAAAACTTTTGGTGTTGTTTTACTCGCAATAGCTGTTAAATTATTTGCTTCTAATGTTAAAGGTTTATTCGTGTAATTTATTTTTATTAAATTTACTTTTTAAAAATTCACTATGAAAATTTTTACTACAATATTAATGTTAGTTTGCGCTGGACTAATTATTTTTAATCTAACTTTATTAGATTTTCAAAATCCTTTTGAGGGAAAAAGTGTAGTTGCCTTAATAGGAATTACTGCTGCTTTTTGTGCTATATTTATTTTATTGATATTTAAAATGTCAAAAAAAATAGAAGAAAAATTAAAAGGTTAATTTATTAATTTAGTTCAAAAAATCTTCTTAAAGAAATGTTTGATGTACTAATAATTGGTGGAGGAGTTGCGGGTGTTTCGTGTGCTTTAATTCTGGGTTCTGCAAAAAACAAAACTTTTGTTCTTGATAAAAAAATTGGCATTTTTACACACCAAAAAACATCTTCGTTACAAGAAGCTTTGTTTAATAATGCTTATGGAATTTCTGCAGGAAAATTAGGTTCTGAACTATTATCTGAAAGTATTGAAAATCTTCAAAACTTATATCCTCATGTTACTCAAATAGGTGGAGAAAAAGTAATTAAAATTGAAGGCAACTATCCTGATTTTACGGTTTTAACAAACAAAAATTCCTATCAGTGTAAGAATATAGTTGTTGCAATTGGTTATTCAAATACATTCATGATTGAAGGATTGATGGATTTTGTTGAACCACACAAAAAAGCTTTAGCGTCCAAAAATAGAATTCAATTAAAAAATGACGACCACAAAGTTACTACAGGAATTTATGTGGTTGGAACCTTAGCTGGATGGCGAAGTCAACTAGCTATTGCTGCAGGAAGTGGCGCTGCTGTTGCTACTGATATTTTGACTGATTGGAATGATGGAATTTCAACCCAAAGTCATGATGGAATAAACAAGTGATTTTTTCAATAACTTTAATTTAAAATAAAAGAACCTACTATTTGTTGGTATTAATAGTAGGTTTTTTACTAATTTTATTCTCCCAAAAATGGGTAACGATAATCTTCTGGTGTCACAAAAGTTTCTTTAATAGTTCTAGGTGAAACCCAACGCAATAAGTTTAATGCCGATCCAGCTTTATCATTAGTTCCAGAACTACGTGCACCTCCAAAAGGTTGCATTCCTACAACTGCTCCTGTTGGTTTGTCATTCACATAAAAATTTCCAGTTGCATTTTTTAAGGCTTCAGTCGCTTCTGCAATGGCATATCGATCTTGGCTAAAAACAGCTCCAGTTAATGCATATTCTGATGTTTCGTCTACTAATTTTAGCGTTTTGATCCAATCTTTATCCTCGTAAACATAGATTGTAATTATAGGTCCAAAAAGTTCGGTTTCCATTGTAGAATATTTAGGATTGGTAGTTACAATAACTGTTGGTTCAATAAAAAATCCAACTGATTTATCATAATTTCCTCCAATAATAATTTCGGCATCTTGATCTTTTTTTGCTTGATCAATAAAACTTGCCAATTTATCAAACGAACCTTCATGAATCACTGCGGTTACAAAGTTTCCAAAATCTTCTGGCGAACCCATTTTTAGAGACTTCACATCAGTGATTAACTGAGATTTAACAGCACTCCAAATACTTGAAGGAATGTAAGCTCTTGATGCTGCCGAACATTTTTGACCTTGAAATTCAAACGCACCACGAACAATTCCGGTAACTACTTGTTTTACATTTGCACTTGGATGAGCCAAAATAAAATCTTTTCCACCAGTTTCACCCACAATTCGTGGATAGGTTTTGTAATGATGAATATTAGTTCCTATAGTTTTCCAAATATCTTTAAAAACGTGCGTTGAACCTGTAAAGTGAACACCAGCAAAATCCCGACTTGCAAAAATAGTTTCGCTTATCATTTGAGCATCTCCAAAAATTACATTGATTACTCCATCAGGAAGTCCTGCTTCTTTGAAAACATCTATGATTATTTTTGCCGAAAATACCTGACTATCACTAGGTTTCCATATCACAACATTGCCCATCATTGCGGCACTTGCAGGCAAATTTGCTGCAATTGCTGTAAAATTAAATGGCGTAATGGCATATAAAAATCCTTCCAACGGACGATATTCTAATCGGTTCCAAACAGACGAATCTGATTTAGGTTGATCGCTGTAAATTTGAGTCATGAATTGCACATTATATCTCAAAAAATCAATTAGTTCACATGAAGCATCTATTTCTGCTTGATATATTGTTTTAGACTGCGCTATCATGGTTGCTGCATTTATTTTGGCGCGATAAGGTCCAGCGATAAGTTCTGCAGCTTTTAAAAATATGGCTGCGCGATCTTCCCAAGGTAAATTTGCCCATTTGGTTTTGCTTTCTAAAGCGTTTGATATAGCTTTTTCAACATGGCTTTTTTCGGCTAAATGATAGGTTCCGACACTGTGTTTATGGTCATGTGGCGCAGTCATCGATTTTGTATTTCCAGTACGAATTTCTTCGCTACCTATATATAAAGGAACATCGATTTTTGAGTTCCACATTTTTTTATATTCAGCAAGAATAGTTACTTTTTCTAGAGAATTTGGCGCATACGATTTTACTGGTTCGTTTACGGCTTTAGGTACGTGAAAAAATCCTTTTAACATAGTTTTATAGTATTAAGATTCTAGTATTGGCTATAAAGATTTTAAAAAGTAAAAACGGAGTGAATTAAAATAAGTCTTGATACTTAATACTTCAATCTTGATACTTTTAAATCTTACACAAAAGTACGAAGGATAAATTGATTTTATACAACGATTTAACAAAGTTATTACTGTCGCAAACTAGCCCTGACAGAAAGGAAAATCCTTTGGTTGTGACGACTATTTTTTTATGCTTGAAAAGAACGACCAACGGAAGTTCCTTTGAAAGCAATTAAAAAAAGGAGTTGCAACCAAAGATTTGGGATGATGGCTGGATTGGCTTCAAATAATAAAGAACATTTGTTAAATAAACGGCAATAATTTTGGTGGTTATTTTTTAATTGTAATTTTAAACAAACTTTGAGAATTAATGAAAATTCCACTTTTAGCGTTTAATGATAAAGGAATTTATTGTCAGCAAGCCGACGTATATCTCGATCCATGGCGACCTGTGAAAAATGCCATCATTACACATGGACATTCAGATCATTCGCGATACGGACACCAAAATTACATTACGCATCATACCAATGTGCGCATTATTTGTCATCGTTTGGGCGAAATAAACGTGACTGGAAAAGAATGGAACGAAACTTTTATGATTAATAATGTGAAATTTTCGTTGCATCCTGCAGGACATATTATTGGAAGTTCGCAAATTCGGGTAGAACATTTGGGCGAAGTTTGGGTTTTTACGGGCGATTATAAAACGGAAGATGATGGCATTGCCGTACCTTATGAAGTGGTGAAATGCGATACATTTATTACCGAATGCACGTTTGGTTTGCCAGCTTTTAAATGGACGCCTCAAGCCGAAGTGATGACTGATATTAATAATTG
This sequence comes from Flavobacterium sp., assembly GCA_014377455.1. Classification (GTDB taxonomy): domain Bacteria; phylum Bacteroidota; class Bacteroidia; order Flavobacteriales; family Flavobacteriaceae; genus Flavobacterium. The sequence continues at coordinate 18,700 of JACMPO010000194.1, read as the reverse complement.
GTGGGCAGAAAATAGAGCCGAAGGCAAAACGTCGATTTTGTTTGGTTATTCTCTTGGTAAAGCCCAGCGATTGTTGAAATATTTGGATACGGATATTGGGAAGATTTACACTCATGGTGCGATTGAAAATATGACGAATGTACTACGTCCGATGGTTGATTTTCCGCCAACAACTTTGGTCACTCGCGATGTTAAAAAAGAAGATTTACTAGGAAATATTGTGCTTGCGCCACCAAGTGCGCACGGAAGTACATGGATTAGAAAAATGACGCCATTTGTAACTGGTTCGGCAAGTGGCTGGATGGCTTTTCGTGGCGCCAGACGACGACGTGCAATTGACAAAGGTTTTGTAATGAGCGACCATTGCGATTGGTATTCGTTGTTGGATAGTATCAAAGTAACTGGTGCAGAAAAAATAATTTGCACACACGGTTATACAGATATTTTTTCGAAATATTTACGTGAATTGGGTTATGACGCTCGAACAGAAAAAACACAATACGAAGGTGAAGTATCTGAGATGGAAAAATCTGAAGATGCAGAAATTGTAACTGAACTATAAATTTTAAACACAGATTTCACAGATTTAAAGGATTGAAAAATAGTTGAAATCCCTAATATCTGTGGCATAATCAAACATAATCAAATATAATTTGTGAAAATTTGTGTAATTTATGGTCAAACTAAAAAATTTATTGACTTTGCGTTAGATGAAATAAATGAAAAACTTCGCCAATCTTATTAAAGCTTTAGATAGTTCCAACAAAACAACGGTAAAAGTTGATGCGTTGACTGAGTATTTTAAAAATGCGTCGCCAGAAGATAAAGTGTGGACGATTGCAATTTTGTCGCATCGTCGTCCGTCAAGACCAGTTAATACAACCTTGTTGCGACTTTGGGCGAATGAATTGGCCAATATTCCATTGTGGTTGTTTGAAGAAAGTTATCATATTGTTGGCGATTTGGCCGAAACTATTGCTTTGATTATTCCCACAACCAAAGAACATTCAGAAAAAAGTTTGACTGAATATTTGCAGGAAATTATCGCCTTAAAAAAGAAAACAGACGAAGAAAAACGAGCCTATTTGCACGAAAATTGGCTGGCGTTAAATTATTACGAACGTTTTGTTTTTACAAAATTAATCACCGGAAGTTTTCGAATTGGAGTAAGTCAGAAATTAATGACGCGCGCACTTTCTAAAGCTGAAAACGTTGATGAAGATGCATTGGCTTACAAACTAATGGGAAATTGGGATCCAAATAAAGTAACTTTTCAAGAACTCATTTTGGACGAAAAAAGTAGCGATTATTTATCCAAACCTTATCCGTTTTATTTGGCTTATCCTATTGAAGGCGAGGTTTCTAGCTTAGGAAATCCAAATGATTGGTCAATCGAACACAAATGGGATGGAATTCGATCGCAAACTATTATTCGGGAAAACGAAATTTTTGTTTGGTCTCGTGGCGAAGAATTGGTTACCGATAAATATCCAGAATTAAGTGCCTTTGTTGGAATTATTCCAAACGGAACCGTCATCGATGCAGAAATTCTAGCTTTTCAAGATGGAGAAATAGGAACTTTTAACGATTTACAAACGCGAATTGGTCGTAAAACAACTTCATCAGTTTTATTAAAAAGCAATCCAGTAATTTTAAAAGCGTATGATTTACTGGAGTGGAACGGCGAAGATATTCGTACAAAATCTTATGAAGAACGCCGAAATTTATTAGAACGATTATTTGAAAGTGTAAAAGATAAAAATCTTCCGTTTTATTTATCCGATAGAAAAATTTTGAATTCTTGGGATGAAGTTGCTACCGAAAGATTGCGCGCCAGAGAAATGCGAAGCGAAGGTTTAATGATCAAGCATAAAAATTCGACGTATCAAGTTGGACGAAAAAAAGGCGATTGGTGGAAATGGAAATTGGAGCCATTGGTGATTGATGCCGTGTTAACCTATGCTATGCGCGGAAGCGGAAGACGAAGCAATTTGTTTACCGATTATACTTTTGCACTTTGGCAAGATAACGGAAAAGGAGAACCCGAATTGGTAACTTTTGCCAAAGCCTATTCTGGTTTAACCGATGCTGAATTTAGAAAAGTAGACGATTTTATCAAAAAAAATACCATTGATAAATTTGGACCCGTACGAAGTGTAACACCCGAACTGGTTTTTGAAATTGGTTTTGAAGGAATTGCACTTTCCAAACGACATAAAAGTGGCGTCGCAACGCGTTTTCCTAGAATTTTGCGTTGGCGAACCGATAAAAAAATTGAAGATGCGAATAGTATCGAGGATTTGAAAGCGATGATATTGTAGAATATTAAGATTTAAATATTAAGTATCAAGATTTAAAATTTGTCTAATTTATGGTTAATTAAAAATAATAGTATCTCTAAATGAATAATAAACAACTTTTTGGAATAGCAGAGAATTGGTTCCAATCGCAAAACTGGAAGCATTTTCCATTTCAAAAAGAAACTTGGACCGCTTTTTTGCAAGGTAAAAATGGGTTACTTAATGCGCCAACTGGAAGCGGAAAAACCTATGCGCTTTGGTTTTCTATTGTTTTAAATTACATCAAGCAAAATCCAGATTACAAGACGAAACACAAACCAGGTTTAAAAGCCATTTGGATTACACCTTTACGAGCACTTTCGATAGAAATCAAACAAGCTTCAGAACGAGTTGTGGCCGATTTAGAAGCCCAAATGACAGTCGGAATTCGAACTGGCGATACATCAACCAGCGAACGAACAAAGCAAAAAACCAAAATGCCCGATTTGCTAATCTCTACGCCAGAAAGTTTACAACTGCTTTTGGCAAGTAAAGAATATGCTAAAACTTTTGCAAATTGTTCTGCTATTGTAATTGACGAATGGCACGAATTATTGGGCACAAAACGAGGAGTTCAGATGGAATTAGCTCTATCAAGATTAAAAGTTGTAGCGCCACAAATGCGAATCTGGGGAATTTCTGCAACCATAGGAAATTTGGAATTGGCACAAGAAGTTTTGCTAGGTTATGAATCGGATGCGTTCAAAAATTCGGTGTTAGTGAAGGCAAACATCAATAAGAAAATTACAGTAAAATCTATTATTCCTGAGAAAATGGAAACGTTTCCTTGGCGTGGTCATATGGGTTTGCATCTAGTTGATGAAGTGGCTAAAATTATTAGGAAAAGTAAAACAACTTTGATATTTACCAATACACGTTCGCAGTGTGAATTGTGGTTTCAAAGCTTATTAGAAAAATACCCAGAATTTGCTGGCGAAATGGCTATGCATCATGGCAGTATTGCAAAAGAAACTCGAGTTTGGGTAGAAAATGCAATTAAAAACGAAGAGTTGAAAGCAGTAGTTTGCACTTCAAGTCTAGATTTAGGAGTCGATTTTGCACCAGTAGAAACTATTGTACAAGTTGGCGGACCAAAAGGTGTAGCCCGTTTTTTACAACGTGCCGGACGAAGTGGTCATCAACCTGGGAAAGAAAGTGTTATTTATTTTTTGGCAACCCACGCAATGGAATTAATAGAAGCATCGGCATTAAAAAAAGCGGTTGCCGAAACTATTGTCGAGGACAGAATTCCGTATTTGAATAGTTATGATGTGTTGATTCAGTACTTAAATACGTTGGCTGTATCTGATGGATTTTTCCCAGATGTGATTTATAATGAAGTCATAAAAACATTTTGTTATCAGAATTTGACAATCGAAAATTGGAATTGGATTTTGAATTTTATTGTTAGTGGAAGTCAAAGTTTACAAGCGTATGACGAATTTAAAAAAGTAGAAATTAATGAAAATGGATTGTATAAAATAAACAGCCGAATGGTTGCTATGCATCATCGAATGCAGGTTGGAACGATTGTGAGTGATGCTACTTTGAACGTAAAGTTTTTAAGTGGCGGGTATATTGGTTCTATTGAAGAATGGTTTATTTCGAAATTAACTCGTGGCGATACCTTTACTTTTGGTGGAAAAAAATTAGAATTTTATGCCATAAAGAATATGAATGTTTTGGTAAAAAAAGCTGATGCAAAAAAAGTTTCAAAAACAGTAAGTTGGATGGGCGGAAGAATGACGCTTTCGGCACAAATGAGCGAATTATTGCGGGAAGAATTGTATAACGCCAATAACGAAAATCTCACACCCGAATTAAAAGCACTTAAACCGATATTTGATAGACAAAGAAAAGAAAGTATTGTGCCAAACACTAATGAATTTTTAATAGAAACATTCAAAACACGTGAAGGATTTCATGCTATTTTTTATCCTTTTGAAGGCCGATTTGTGCACGAAGCTTTGGCGAGTATTTTGTCTTACAGAATAAGTTTGTTGTCGCCAATTTCGTTTTCTTTGGCGTATAATGATTACGGATTTGAATTACTTTCCGATCAAGAAATTGATATGCAAGCGGTTTTTGACAACAATTTTTTTTCAACTGAATTTGTGCATCAAGATTTGCAAAAAAGTTTGAATGCAACTGAAATGGCACGACGAAAATTTAGAGATATTGCCATCATCGCTGGTTTAGTTTTTACCGGAATGCCCGGAAAACCTATTAAGACAAAACATTTGCAAAGTGGTTCACAATTGTTATTTGAAGTTTTTAGAGATTATGAACCCGATAATTTATTATTGCAACAAGCGTATATTGAAACGTTTGAACATCAATTGGAAGAAGGACGATTGATACAATCTTTGGAACGAATTAACAACCAAGAAATAGTTTGGAAACCATGTGAAAGACCTACGCCGTTCAGTTTTCCTATTATTACAGATCGTTTGCGCGAAAAATTAACCAGTGAAACGCTTGCGGAAAGAATTAAAAAAATGACTGCGAGTTATATGAAGTAAAAAAGTTAGAAAGTTGGAAAGTTTAAATATTTGAAAAGTTAAAAGTAGGAAAGTTGAAAAATTTGCGCAAATATCCATAACATATGACACTATTAATAAACAATCAAACTTTTACCTTACATAAACAAGGTGTAATATTTTGGAGTGAAAAAAACATTCTATTAATTTCAGACGTGCATTTGGGAAAAGTTGCACATTTTAGAAAACATGGAATGGCAATTCCGAATGACGCAATTTTTGAAAATTTTACTCGATTGAATTTGGTTGTAGATTTTTTTCAACCCGAAACCATTATTTTTTTGGGCGATTTGTTTCACAGTAAAATGAATAAAGAATGGGAATTATTTTCCAATTGGATTAAAGAAATTCGGCAAGAAGTAATTCTTGTTGAAGGAAATCATGATATTATCAAAAAGCACAATTATGAAAATTTAAATATCAAGGTTTGTCCAGAATTGTTGATAGATGATTTTTTGTTAACGCATCATCCAAAGGAACGAGAAGGATTTTTTAATTTTTGTGGACACATTCACCCAGGAATAAAATTAAAAGGAATTGGACGACAATATTTGAATTTGTCGTGTTTTTTCCAGAAACCAAACCAAATGATTTTGCCCGCTTTTGGAGAATTTACGGGTAATTTTTATTTGGTTCCAACAGAAAATGATTTGGTTTATGGTATTTCTAGTGAAGGTGTTTTTGAGGTAGTTCTGAATTAAATTTTAACAAACTATATTTTTGAGACACATTTTAAAAGGCTAAAGTAAATCAAATATCAATTTAAAGCAAATGGAGCGCTGAGACGAAATGCGGGTACTATAACTCGAAAAGTTCTTGTTGTTGTAAAGTTTACCATGGCAAAATAGCCTTGCATTGCTCCGTGTGGCGAACTAAGTAAACAGCCAGAGCTATAAATATGACTTTCGCCAGGTTTTAAAACGGGTTTTTTGCCTATGACCCCTTCACCATCTACAATTTCAATGTCATTTAAGGAATCATAAATTTCCCAATGCCTGGTGGTTAATTGAACTGAATCTTTACTATGATTTTCGATTGTAATTTGATACGAAAATGCAAAATGAATTTTATGGTTTTTGAAGTAAGTGCCTTCAAAACTGGTGTTTACTGAGATTTTTATGCCTTGGGTGATTTGACTAACCATTAATAAACTTTTTGTAAAGTTATAAAATAATTAAAATTCAATTTATTTTTTTTCTGTTAATTTAAAACTAATTAATAATGTCTTTCGAGCTTGCAACACCTTTCCCAATGACTCTATCATATCGTTGATTATTTTCTCGATAGTAAACAATGGCAAAGTAATTATTTTCGGTTTGAAAAAAGTTGCCATCAACAGCATTTTCGTCCTCTATATTGCCTTTTGCATCTGATATTGTATAATTAAAGTTTGTAAAACCTTGTTTAATCATAATTGCTTTTTCATAAATGGCTTTATCAGCATTATAATCCATTTTATTTTCGTCTGATAGCACATTATTATTGAACATTCCAGTTACATATATATTTTTATTTCCAAAATAACTGGGAGCCGAAAGCGCAAAATAAACCCAAGCATAATCTGCTTCTACATCGGGATTTTCGGAGTTAATTTTATTTACTAAAAAGTTGCCGTTTATGTCAGGAAAATAGGTGTAAGGTGCATTTGCTCTTGCTCCACTTGTGTATAAATGAGTGTTATACAAGCCATTTGAATCTACAAAGGCAATATTATTATTTGCGGCCTGAATATTTTTATTTTCGAAATACAGATACTCGTTTCCAGCCCAAAACTGGGTTTCGGCATCATATTTATATATTAAATCATTACCAATGGTGTACATTGGTTTTACATTATAAATGGCATTATTAAATTTTCCATTTTGCAACAGTAACACTTTTACATTCGTTAAAGGGCTTTGAAAATTTATATCAGCAGATTTTATGGCAAAATCTAAATTATGCTTGTATTGAAAATCTTTAACTACTCGTGCTCTTTTTACTTGCATTGGCACTGCAACTAAGTCTTCATAAATTATAAATTTGCGACAAAACACAACCTCTTTATCATCATTTAATATGCTAATAATGTAGTTTCCACTAACTTTTAATTGGGTTAATTTACTTGGGAAGCTAACTCTATAATGGGAGTAAATTTGTAAGGCATTGAACGAGTTGGTGTAATCTTGAATTCGTTGATCGTCAAAACCTCCAAGATATTCATTTCGAGTTAGTTCAGATGGTTTCCAATTGTAATTGCAATGGGTAATTTTGTAATAATAATTATCTTCGGTTCCATGCAAATCGTCAAATTGTAATGAAAAAGAATCGCCTAATTGGAATATAGGAACTGCATTTTGTCCGTTTTGTACAAACGAAATTGTTTTAATAAAATACGCAGGATTTACTTCAACTTCTTGAGCATAAAATGAAGTGCAAGAATATAATATTGATAGTATTAAAAACAGTTTTTTAGACATAACAAATGTATTATCAATGGTAAAGATACTAATTTTTACTAGCTACAATTATGCCAAAATCAATTTATTTAAAGCAAATAGGAATAATTTCTCCTTTGGCTAAACAATATTTTTCAACTTGTTCAGGAGTTAATTCAGAAGTATAATCTTCCTCAAGAACTATAAATCCAATACTCCTAAGTTTGTCAAAATAATCTGTGCCATAAACACGAACATGATCATATTGTCCAAAAATTTTTGCTCTTTCTTTTTGATTTACAATGGTGTCATCAGAAAAAGTTGTTGTTCTATTTAGATCTTGAGGGATTTGAAATATTCCCATTCCGCCAGGTTTTAGCACTCTATACAATTCTTGCATGGCTTTTGTATCATCAGGAATGTGTTCCAAAACATGATTGCAAAATATGACGTCATACTCATTATCATTAAACGGTAAATTGCAAATATCTGCTTTTACATCTGCTAAAGGTGAAAGCAAATCGGTTGTAGTGTATTCAATATTTTTTTGTCTTTTAAATCGTTTATAAAACTCTTGCTCTGGTGCGAAGTGTAATACTTTTAGTAGTGAACTTGTTTCCGTATTTCTTAAGTTAACTGATTTTGGTTTTGAATCCAAAGAGTTTGATTTACGTTCTGATTGAAAGAAATCGGTTTCATTTTGAAGATATAACCACAGCAACCGATGTCTTTCCAACGATAAAGTGCTTGGTGAAAGTACATTATTACGTTGATTTCCGTAACCGTAAGGTAAAAACATTTTAAAACTTTTTCCATCTATTGGATCGGTAAAACGATTTCCCTTAAGTATAAAAGCCAAAATTGGTTTTGCAACATAACTCAATCGTATTAAAATTGGTCTTGGGATGGTATTGAGTATAAATTTGAACACTTTTTTCATTGATAAATTTAAATTAAAGTTGTGCTCATTTTGAACTCATCTTCCTCGTTACTCACAATTCCAAGTGCTTCATAAATATATTTAAAAGTGCTTAATATTTCTGATTTTCCATTTATCAATGCAACGTTGTGTTCAAAATGAGCACTTGGTTTTCCATCGGCGGTTAATATGGTCCAACCATCTTTTAAATGCTTAGTTTTTTTGGTGCCTAAATTTATCATGGGTTCAATGGCGACAGTCATTCCTTCTATAAAAAGTTTTCCTTTGCCTCGTTTTCCATAATTTGGCATTTCAGGATCTTCGTGCATTAGCCTACCTAATCCGTGGCCAACTAATTCTCTAACAACTCCATATCCATAAGATTCACAGTGTTTTTGAATAGCATTTCCAACATCTTCAACACGATTTCCAATTTTAAATTCTCGAATTCCTATGTATAAAGATTCTTTTGTAACTTTTAATAACTGCTTAATTTCTGGAGTGACATCGCCAATTTCAAATGAGTACGCATGATCGCCATAAAAGCCATTTTTTAAAACACCACAATCTATCGAAATTATATCACCTTCTTGTAATGGATTATTATTTGGGATTCCGTGAACTACTTGGGCGTTTGGACTAACACAAAGCGAATTTGGAAATCCATATAAACCCAAAAAACCCGGAACACCTCCATTATCACGAATAAATTCTTCGGCAAGTTTATCTAAATATAGTGTAGTTATTCCTGGTCCAATTTCCTTTGCAATTAATCCTAATGTTTTAGAAACTAGCAAGGCACTTTCGCGCATTATTTCGATTTCTTCTCTTGTTTTTGGGATAATCATAACATTTTTTTCAGATTGCAAAAGTAATAAAAATTTGATCGTTTTAAAGTTGGTTGTTGGTTTACAAACATTGAATTTAAAATGTTACTAAAGATTTTCCAGTCATAACCGTTGGTTTTTCTACATTCATTAATGATAAAATTGTCGGTGCTAAATCAGCTAAAACACCATTTTTAACAGCTATTTTTTGGTTGTCTATTACAATAATTGGAACTGGGTTAGTAGTGTGTGCAGTATTTGGCGAGCCATCGGGATTAATCATAGTTTCACAATTTCCATGATCTGCAATTAAAATTGTTGTGTAATTTTGTTCTAGCGCAGTTTCAACAACCTTTTTCACACAACTATCCACAGCTTCACATGCTTTTATTGCCGCTTCCATATTTCCTGTGTGACCCACCATATCTCCGTTTGCAAAATTAAGACATACAAAATCGATAGTGCCATTTTTAAGTTCTGGAATTAATGCTTCTGTAAGTTCAAAAGCACTCATTTCGGGTTGCAAATCATAGGTAGCAACTTTTGGAGAATTCCTTAAAATTCTTTTTTCGTTTTTAAAAGGTGTTTCTCTACCTCCCGAAAAAAAGAAGGTTACATGCGGATATTTTTCGGTTTCAGCAATCCTGATTTGAGTTTTACCCGCTTTTTCTAATACTTCTCCTAATGTTTCTCTAAGATTATCTTTATCATAAATAACATGGACATTGGTGTAAGTATCGTCATAATTAGTCATGGTTACGTAATACAAATTTAATTTGTGCATGTTGTATTCGTGAAAATCTTTTTGAGATAATGCTTCGGTTAATTCGCGACCACGATCGGTTCTAAAATTAAAAAAAATTACAACATCATCATTTTGAATGGTTGCAACAGGATTTTTATTTTCGTCAATCATTAATAAAGGCTCAATAAACTCGTCGGTTATTCCTTTTTTATAACTTTCTAAAACCTCTAAAACTGCATCTTGTATTAGTTTGCCCTGTCCGTTTACCAGTAAATCGTAAGCGAGTTTTATTCTTTCCCAACGTTTATCGCGATCCATGGCATAATATCGTCCTATAATTGATGCTAATTTTACTTTCTTGTCATAACAATAATTATATAAATCTTCAAGATACAATGATCCCGATTTTGGGTCGACATCTCGACCATCTGTAAATGCATGGACAAATACTTTTTCGAGCCCAAACTCTTGTGAAGCATCTATTAAGCTTCGCAAATGTGAGGTGTGAGAATGAACACCACCATCTGATAATAAACCTAAAAAATGGACAGATTTATTATTATTTTTTGCATATTGAAATGCATCAATAAGAGACTTTTCTGATTTTAATGTAGCTTCAGAAACTGCTAAATTTATTTTTGCTAAATCTTGATAAACTATTCTTCCTGCTCCAAGATTCATGTGTCCAACTTCGGAATTTCCCATTTGACCTTCTGGTAATCCTACATTTAAACCATCGGTTCGAAGTTGTGCATTTGCATATTTTGAATATAAACTAGTTATGAATGGAATATTTGCATTGTCGATGGCTGATACTTTAGGATCGGGTGATTTTCCCCAACCATCCAAAATCATCAAGATAACTTTTTTGCTCATTTGAAATTTTTTAACAAATGTAAATCATTTCAAAAAGTAAAAGTTATTGGTTGTAGCTTATTTTAAACAAAAAATACCTGATTTTAAAGATCAGACATTTTATATTATTATTTTGAGTGTTTTTTCAAGGAGTTATAATCTATAAAATAGCGAATACTTATGGAAAATGAATGCGCTAAATTTTCGTGATTAACTGCATTTCTGAAGTTTACACCTATGTCACGATCAAATTCTCTTTGAAAAACAGAGGAATTATTTCGATACAAAACTGAAATTAAACTTCCCGGAGCAAACCACCAAGAATAAGATAGATCCATATTCCAGGTATTTAAATTCGAGTTTTTATTTGCTGTGTAAGTGGAATTTGGCGAAAGTTCACCATTGTCTTGTAAAGTTAAAATATCATGATTAATTGCATAACTCCAATAATTTCTGATGGTTAAGTTGATATTCATTTTGTTATTTAACGAATATTTTCCATTTAACGTGTTGGTATAAGTTATTCGATCTCGTCTTGCAAAAACGATGTCTCCGTTACTATCATTAGCTATAAAACCTGTATTTTTATTTTGTCGATTAAATCGAAAGCCATAATTCATAGAAAATTTATCTGAGAATCGGTAAATTGGATTAAATGAAAATCCATAGTTGACTCTTCCTTTCTCGTTTATAAAAGAAAAACTTGGATTAAAATCTAATGCAAATTTTCTGTTGTAATTAGTCGATATATAAATGTAAGATCCTATATTTTTTGGTATTCTAACAAATTTTTGTTCAAAATCAGTTCGTGGTTCATAAAAATCATAGGTATCTAGTGGTCTTGCGTTAATGCCATATCCTATATAATCGTTCTTTTTTGTGGTTGAATTTATATTTAAATTCAGTTGTCCAGCTTGTAAACGTCCCGTTCTATTGTCAAATTCGGAATACGGATTGAAATATACAGAAAAAGAATTGAATGTTTTGGTTGGATTTAGAATTCTGTAGCTAACATTGCCAAAAAAATCGTGATAATGCGTTTGATAGTTAATTCCTAAATCGTTGATTTCATAATCTTTTGAGTAGTATTCTCCCCCAAAACCATAGCGCCATTTCCCCGAATTATCTGCAAATCCTAAATCGGTTTTAAAACCTTTTTTATTATCTAAATCTTGGTAACTATTTACATAACTATACTTGTAACTCCCATTTAAATTGTACGTATTTTTTTTGGTATTTAAATCAAATACCATTGCTGAAACGTTTGCATCTTGAAATTCACCGTTTCTAATTACGTTAGTATTTACAAATGACACCGAATTATTTTTATGGAATCGTTGGTCAAGAACAAAAACATTATAATTTGCCAATGGCTCAATCACTTCCTGACGTTCCTCACCAGTTACTGAATTTATTATATCTGCATAAGTTACTTTTGTAACTGCATTTAAAACCCCAATTCCCAATCCTCCTTTAGTTCTACCAGAAACTTTTAATGCATTTATCAAGCTCACTTTGGTTGGGAATTTTGTAATTATTTCGTCATTTGATAAGTTAGGATATCCTGTTGGATACCCTCCAATTCTTCTAGAATAAAACAAACCACCTTTATTAAATAACTCGGTACCTTCTGTAAAAAATGGTCGATTTTCGTTAAATTGTTGTTCAAAAGGTCCTAAATTTAATTCTACTCTGTCGAAAGCTGTTTGTCCAAAATCAGGAATTAAAATGGCATCTAGTGTAAATGCATCGCTAATTCCGTATTTGATATCCAAACCGCCTTTGAAATCACCTTTAGTTTTTAAACCTTCGCTGGCATTAAAATATTGTGAAGTGTAGGGAATTAAAAATAATCGGGTTGGGGTTTTTATATTTTCTATTCCTGTTAAAACACCTTCTTGAGTTGCCTCAGATTCTATTTTTGCATCTATAAAATTCCAAGAATAGCCTCGACGGAATCGATGGATGTCTCTATAAAAATTCAGTCCCCAAGTTTGAACCTTTTCTTTTGAAAATCGAAGTGCTGCGTATGGTATTTTCATTTCGACAACCCAACCATAATCAGTTATTCGTTGTTTGCTATCCCAAATTAAATTTAAAGAAAAATCTTCTCCACGACTATTTGTGTAAACATTATCAAGTTGCACTCCAGCGGCAGTAACAAAAAAACGATACTCTTGTTGACTGTCATTAAACCCGTTAATTAAAACCCCAAAAAAATCAGTTGCAGCACCAGATTCATCGCGCTGTGAAATTTCTTTCATAATTTTTTTTGGCTCATTATCATATAATGTTGCGCCTATATATATGGCATCATTATCGTAAATGATTTTTACCTCGGTTTTTAGATTAGGTTCTTCTGGTTTCCCATTGTCTGGATATTGCATAATAAAATCTTTTGCAACTGGAGCATCTTTCCAAATGGGTTCATCAAATTTTCCATCAATTGTTATTTTGTCTTTGGTAAATACTGTTGTGAGTGTTTTTTTTTGACCGTATGTAAATACAGAAAACAATACAAATGCGACAATTAGAATTGATTTTTTGATTTTCATTAATTGATTCATTAATTGGATTGCAAATATAATTGAAAATTAGAATTTCACAATCGATTTGAAATAGTATTCTAAAACTCTTAAAATAAAATAAAAGTATAAATTATTTGTAAGAATTATTATATATATAAATGTTAAAATTTGCTTTTAATCGTTAATTATTGCTTATTATCTCTTAAATTAATAAAAACTATTAACTCTAAATATTTTCATTTTGTATATTTGAAATCCTTAATGTGTAACAATTAACCTACTTTTTTATTATGAAAATAAAATTCTTTTTGTTAGTGGCTTTTTTTACTTTGGTTTCGTTTGCACCAAATTTATCTAAAACTTCAACCATTCGAACTCCTTCGACTTATTCCAAAACTAATAAAATTGAGTTTTTATATCATTCTTTAGATGCAAATAATTTTCAATTACCAAAATTAGAAAGTTTTTCAAAGGCATTAGAAGGATTTTATTTTTTAAAAGAAAAGGGATTAATTCAAAAAGAATTTTTGACAATTATCGACTTTAGTTTGAGTTCCAAAGCCAAGCGATTATGGGTTATTGACTTGTTCCAAAATAAAATTATTTTTAATTCATTAGTAGCACACGGAAAAAATTCTGGCGATGATTATGCTACAAGTTTTTCCAATCAAAATAAATCTAACAAAAGTTGTTTAGGATTTTTTGCAACTGCAGAATGCTATGTTGGTCTACACGGGTTGTCTTTAAAACTTGATGGCTTAGAAAAAGGAATTAACGACAATGCAAGACAGCGTTCAATTGTAATTCATGGTGCCGATTATGTTTGTTCTAATTTTATAAAAGATCACAATCGCTTGGGAAGAAGTCAAGGTTGCCCGGCATTACCAGTTGAAATGAGTGCTAAAATAATTGAAAAAATTAAAGATAAATCCTGTTTATTTATTTACCATCCATCTAGAAATAATAGCTTCTCATCTTAGTTAGTATCTTAACTTTGAATATAAGTTGCTATCAAGGCAATAGATATCTTCCCTAAATTGCAATTTCCCATTAGTTTCCCAAGCCGTCCAATACAATTGATGGATAAAAATATCTTCGTTTATTTTTATATAAATTGTTTTTAATTCAGGCTTTGCAAATGTTTTCTTTTCAATAATTAGTAATGGATACTTTGCCAATAATTTTGCATTTTTCTTTGCTAATGCTTCTTCTTTTTTCTGCTTTAATTTGTAATAATGTGAAATATCAGTAGTATCTTTTATTCGTTGTAACGACCATTTTGTGGTATCGTTGATAATGTAAGTTGCCATTTCAAGAGGTTTTTCTAACCGCACACATCCAGAGCTTAAAGATCTATAGGTGAAAGCAAAAAAATTACGATGGTTGGTATCGTGCAAATAAACCGAATATTTATTGAGAAAATTTATTTTCATAGATCCTAAAGAGTTATTTCTACTCGGATTTTGAACATATTTATATTTATTGGCATCGTCTATATTCCAAGTTGATGGGTTTACTTCGTTATTATTTTTATCAAAAATAGTCAACCCTTTTTGTCTAAAAACACCTTTGTTTTTAATAGCTTCCGGATATATGTCTTCTTTTAAAATTGTAGGTGGTACGGTCCAATTTGGGTTCAAATTTATATTGGAAATTTTTGAATCTAAAATGGGTGTAGGTCGGGATTCTTTTCCCACAACTACTCTTTGTGTTTGAGTTGTATCTTTATCTTTAATAGCAACTACACTATAATCTGGAATATTAATTAATAAGTAATGATTGCCAAAATCTCTTGAAAACCATCTCCAACGCTCCATATTCACAATTACTTGCTCTAAGCGTTGATTTCTAGAAAAATTTAAGGCTTCAACAGTACTTTTACCAATTACAGCATCTGGTTTTAACCCATGTCGTTGTTGAAAAACTTTAACAGCATCTTGTGTTTCTTTGTCATAGATGTTTGTCAGCGTGTCTTTATTTGCTAGATCATGCCAATACATTAATCGTTTTTTTAAAGCAATCACAGCCTTATTTTTTTTGTTGGGAAGCAACTTATCCTTAATTGTAATGTAAGGAACAGAATCTTTAGGGAAAGAATTTAATATTTTTAAACACTGTTTGAGTTTTTTATAGATTAGATGATTTGGTTTACATTTTTCAATTTCAGATGCCAGCTTATCATTTGATATTGCATCAAAAAGAATTTTATTCACATCAACTGTGGTGGTTTTTAAATCCCAATTATCATAAAGTTTTCGAGGATCTAATTTTCCTTTACAGATATGTGAAGTATATAATTGTAAATTTTTAGTAAGTAACAAATCATATTTTACCAGTGAACTGTCTTGAAGATTTTCGTAAATATCTTCGTATAATTTAAGTTTTTTGTATTCGTAATCTTCTGGTTCTAAGCCTTCATTACCAGCATTTGATATTTCAGATAAAATATATTCGCGTTGCGATTTTGAATCCCAAACAGTTTGATTGGAATAATTTTTATAAAATAATTTTAAATCTTGATTTTTAAAATTATTGATTAAAATAGAATCAATAGGAAGTTTTGTTGAATTAAATATTGAAATTTCGGTCACTAAAGAAGTGTTTGCATAAGAATCTTGAAACGAATTTCTTCTGCAACTCCAAATTACAACAAAAAGTATTAAAAAGTAAAATTTATTCATAGGCATGCTAACCAATTTCTTTATACATTAAAAAATGGAAACCCACATCTTTAATTTCAAATGAGGAATTTATTTTCTTATAACCCAATTTTTCATAAAAACTAACGGCACTAACTCGAGCATTCATCCAAATTAATTTGTTATTTTGTACAAAGGTAAAGTTTTCACAATAGTTAATCAATTGTTTACCAAATCCTTTTTTTTGATGCGTATTTAAAACAGCCATACCTCTTATTTGAAATTGATTATCAGAATTAAAATTACTATTTTTATTTTGATAAATTGAAATGACACCTACCAATTTTCCATCAACGTAATATCCAAAATGATGAGTCGTATCTAAATCATCTCCTTCAAAAATACAGGTTTCTATATTTTTTCCTGATCTCAAAACAGGATGTCGAACAGTTACAGTCTCCTTAGAACTAATTTTTTTTATTGCGTTCATAAAAATTATAGGAAGAATAAGTTGTAATAAATTAATATTAAATTGTTTAGCAATTAGTTTTTGTTGATAATTTTTTAACTCAATTTTTTTTTTAAAAAAACTTGCATCAAAAAAAAGTAATGCTATCTTTGCACTCACAATAATTAATGCGAAAGTAGCTCAGTTGGTAGAGCTCCAGCCTTCCAAGCTGGTTGTCGCGAGTTCGAGCCTCGTCTTTCGCTCTTATAAAAAACCTCACCTTAATTTGTGAGGTTTTTTTTATTTCCCAAATTGCTTCCTGATGTTATCTCTACAGTATTTTCGTTTTGTTTAAATAGTCGTGCTGTTAATGTGCCTTTTAAAATTATTTCTTCACCTTTTACGTCGAGCCAACTGCCTTCACGTAATCCCAAAACGGGAATAGAATTAAAAGCATGAAATTCCTTAATTCGGGTTTCGCGCGTTTCTCCCATGTGCTTACTCTGCAAATCGGCATCCAAATAATGTGGATTAAAGTTAAACGGAATTATTCCTAAAGTTTTAAAACTTGGCGGATAAACAATCGGCATATCGTTGGTAGTTTGCATTGAAATTCCAGTAATATTGCTTCCGGCGCTAGTCCCTAAATAGGGAATTCCGCTATGAATTACATCGGCTAAAACGTCCATAACTTTATTTTCATACAATTTTGCTACAAGTAAAAAGGTATTTCCGCCACCAGTAAAAATTCCTTCCGCTTCCAAAAGTGCTTTTTTTGGATTTTCAAATTCTTGAAGTCCAGTTACATTAATATTTAAAGTAGAAAATACGGTGGTAACTTTTTCAGTGTATTCATCTTCTGAAATGCCGCCAGGTCGAGCGTATGGAATAAAAATTATGCTTTTACAGTTTTTAAATAAAATTTTAAGTTCGGGCAAAAGGTATCCTAAATAACCGCCACCGTGAAGAGTTGAGGTACTCGCAATGATCAAATTTTTCATCTGTAAATTAATTTTTATACAAAATTACAAATTATTAATTAACAAAATATTACGATTGCTTTGGCTTATTATTTTGAAGCCAAACTGGTATTTTTACAAATTAATAAGCTAACCAAATCAAGTTTGATCAACTTCAAATATTTATATATTTTATTTTTATTTACAACTTTTGTTAATGGCCAAGTGTTGAATCCAAAAATTGTAAACGGAAAAATCATAGCCGACTCTCCTGACTTAGATGGAATTTATATTGTGAATTTAAAAACTCAAGCCGGAACAGTTTCTGAAAAAGGAGGTTATTTTTCGGTAGCAGGAAAAGTTGGCGATACAATTATGTTTTCGGCAGTACAATTTAAAGGCTTAAAAGTTACGTTAAATGAGGAGGATTTTAGAAATGCATTATTATTTGTAAAAATGGAATCGCTCATCAGAAAACTTGATGAGGTAAAAATTATTCAATACAAAAACATAAATGCAGTTTCGCTGGGGATAGTTTCTCCTAATATTAAACGGTATACACCAGCAGAACGAAAGTTAAGAACAGCTTCTAAAACTTACTCTGGAGTAGGAGTTGGAACCACTTTAGGGCTATCTTCTGGCTTAGATCCTATATTAAATGCAATTTCAGGAAGGACAAAAATGTTGAAAAAAGAGGTTGAAATCGAAAAAAAAGAAACCGCTATGGATAAATTAAATAATTTATTCGAATATACTTATTTTACCAACACCCTGAAAATTCCAGTCGAGTATGTTAAAGGATTTCAGTTTTATATTGTTGAGGAACCTAAATTTGTAGTCGCATTAAATGGAAAAAATAAAACATTAGCATCATTTTTAATGAGTGAATTAGCCGTGAAATATTTAGAAATTATAAAAGAAAAATAACTTATTTTTGAATATGAATAAATCGTTTCAAATCACAGTTTTTACTTTACTTGTAGTTATTTTGAGTTCGTTTGCAATTCACAAATTTTATGTTTCGATTTATCAAATAAATTACGTTCCTAAAAAACAAATGATTCAAATAACGGCTCGTATTTTTGTAGACGATATAAACGATGCTTTGGAAAAAAAGTATCACAAAAAAACATTTTTAGGATCAGAAAAAGAAATCCCAAAAGATGCTATTTTGCTAAAAAATTACCTTTCGGAAAAATTACTTTTAAAAGTAAACGGGACGGTAAAACCAACAATTTATCTTAGCGAAGAAATGGAAGCAAACGTTTTAATTTGCTATTTAAAAATTCAAAATATTGCAAAGTTATCCTCATTATCTGTAGAAAATAATGCGCTTATGGAGCTCAATAACGATCAGCAAAATATAATTCAATACCAAGAAAGTGGCGAAAAAAAGACTTTATTGTTAACAACTGATAATTCTAAAGGAATACTAAAATAAATTCAAAAAAAAATTTTTCAAAAAAAAATAAGTACATTTATAG
>JACMPO010000193.1 GCA_014377455.1 Flavobacterium sp. | reverse complement strand
TAAAGTTATAAAAATTTGTTTGGATAACGATTGGATAACTAAAAATCCATTTTCAAATTATAAAGCTAAACTAAATGAAGTTGAAAGAGAATTTCTTTCAGAATTAGAAATTAACAACTTGATTAACAAAGATTTTTCAATACAAAGATTGGCTTTGGTTAGAGATATTTTCGTATTCAGTTGTTTTACAGGATTAGCTTATATAGATGTCAAGAATTTAACTTTAAATCATATAAATATTGGGATTGATGGTAATAAGTGGATATTCACGCATAGACAAAAAACCGAAACGCCTTCGAAGATTCCTTTATTACCAATTCCTGAAATGTTAATTGAGAAATATAAATCTCATCCACAATGTGTAAATCAAAATAAGCTTTTACCTATTTTAACTAATCAAAGAATGAACTCTTATTTAAAAGAAATTGCGGCAGCATGCGGGATAAATAAAGAATTAACCTTTCACATAGCTAGACATACATTTGCAACTACAGTTACACTTTCTAACGGTGTTCCAATTGAAACTGTAAGTAAAATGTTAGGGCATAAAAACATCCAGACTACGCAACATTACGCAAAAGTTTTAGAAAAAAAAGTAAGCGAAGACATGAAAATTTTGCGAGATAAATTTAGTATTGTAAACAAAAATCAAGAGATCAAAAAAATGTAATTACTTTTTGAGATTTGTTTTTTGAATAATAACATCAGTAGTTATATATTCTGTATTGGTTTTATAATTCATTTTTTTCTCTGAACTTAAATGTTTTATTGTTCCCAAATTTGAATTGTTTTCAATTTTGTTAATTAATTCTAAGGTAGAATTAAAATTTCCTTCTAAAGAAAAAATATAACTATTGATTTCAGTATGATTTTCAATAGCTTTATGAGGTTCTTTAAAATCAGTGATTTTTAAATTATTTGAGTAACAATAAATATTTAATTTCTTTAATAATTCGCTTTGAAATGAACTATTTGTATTGTCATTTTTGGATAACCAATTATTGATTTGTTTTTCTCTTGACAATAAACTGCTGAGAACTTTTGGGCTATTGTTGATATTATTTATCAACTCTTTTTGAGATTTATATTCGGAGTAATAATCAAGAGTTTTCTTAATAGCCAGTTTATAGCAAAGGACCAGTACCAAAATAAAACATCCAAGAAGTAATTTATTTTTTCTATTTAGTTTCATGCAATAATATTTTTAACATGAATATAGTTTCCTTTGTTTCATTTTTACCAAATTGAGTTATGATAACTTTCTCTATTTCTTTATATTTTTGAATTTGTTCAATCCAATTTGTAAACCCAACATTATTTATTGTTTTTCCTGAAACTAAAATGATATTATTTTCTATGACTATTTTTTCATCTTCTTTAATATTTTTTTCAAGCGGATTATAAACAAGTTGAGTTAAAAGAATTGATGATGGTATTTTAGCAAAAATTTTATTTATAATGAATGAACATTTTGAATTATTATCTTGAAAATCATTATTTAATCTTTCTTCCTTTTCTTTAATCCTTGATTTAACTTTTTTTATATTTTCAATTAAATTTTTATTTGCTTCTATTTCAATTGCAGAATTATTTGCAGCTTTAAAAAAATAATTAAAAAGAAAAAAATTGATCAGAAGTATAACTAATAAAAAACAAACAAATGATTTAATACTTTTTTGATAAAACTTTCTTTGATAATTTTCATTATATAAGTAGTTATTATAGGTAATAATATTACCCGAATTAAAATTAATTTTTAAAACTAAACCAACAATTGCAGAAAAACCAAGCAAATAAGAATTTTCTACCTCTATTCCATTAATTTCATAAGTTTTGGAATTTCCTTCAAACGGTTTTAAAAGACTATCTTCACTAAATAGTGCAATAGTTTGTGTGTTTGTAGATAAACTATCATTTTCAAAAAAAGTAATTATTTGAGATATACTGCAAACTCCGAGACTTATACCTGTAAGGGTAATCCCTTTCGATTTAAAATGGGAAAGCAATTCTTGCAAATAACTTTTTCTGCAAATTGCTACAACAGACTTTGTTTCGATTTTAGAAATTTCAAAATAAAAGTCATCAACTTTTAAATTCGGAAATGCTTTACTCAAGGTTTTGAGCTCATTTACATCAATACTATCGACTTCTTTTTGTATTATTTGCGAGTTGTTAAGAATAAGAAAAACACAATCATTTTTATTGGGTATTTCTTTGAATTGATCAAACCGAATGCTCTTTTCTTTATGAGTTATAAATAATTCATTTTTTTTCTTTTCAATACTGACAACTGATACATATTCTTCACCATTAGCTGTAAAAACTTCTAATGCTGTAAATTGGTTACCAATTACGATATTGTCTAGTTTTTCTAACACGATTAATAGATAACAGTTGGTTTTATCAAAACGGATAATTTACTTTTTGAATCTGTTCGTTTGCGAGAACTAAATAACCATTTGATTATTGGAATCCTTGCTAATAATGGTACACCAGAACCGGCATCATTTTTAGATTTTTCTTCTAAGCCACCTAAAACAATAATGTCTTGATCTTTAACTCTTATAATAGAAGTAAATTCTCTTGAATTTATTCCAGGAGGTGCGTCTTTATCTACTTTTTGTCCGTTAAAATTGGATTGAATCACTTTTATATCCATTGTAATTTCACCATTTCCTGAAACCAATGGTTTTATGGATAAAGATAATTCAGCATCTATTGGTTGATAATTTTTAATTTCTGATGTCTGTGGAATTTGCGAACCATAAAAATTTTGATTGGTTACAACATAATAAGTGGTTTCGCCAATTGAAAGATAAGCCCGATGACCATTTAAAGTTGAAAGCCTCGGTGTAGAACGAATATTAACATTCCCATTGCTTTCTAGTGCCTTCAAGCTGAGGTAAAAATTAGGAACTACTTTACCAATATTTAATGACCCAAAACCATCAAAATGGTTTATTATGTTATTAATAGTATTGGCTCCTAATGTAATGTCTGCGTTTGGAAAAACAGTACCACCTGTTGTTGCTGGTTTATCACCAATACCAGCTTTAATTCCTGTTTCAACAGAAGCTGAACGCTTTACGTCAATTATCATAACTTCAATAAGAACTACCGGAACTTCTTTATCTATATAAGAAATAAAAGATTCGAACCTCGCAATATTTTCGGCTGGTCCGCTCACAATAAAACTATTCAGTTCTGTATCTATCTTTATGTCTAATCCTGATTTAACCTCATTTGGAATTATACTTAAAATATCACCTTGACTTTTTGGAGAATTATCACTAATGTTTTGATTGTTATTAGAATTATTTTTAGATAAATCCTGTGAATTAAAATTAGAAAAATTATTTTGATTGTTATTAATTCTTCCTGCGCTTCTTCCCTCTTTTGTTGGATCACTCATCAACTCAATTGAACGACGCATCAAAGGAATTGTTTTTATATTTCTGATAACCAATTGGTTTTTCAAACCAAAGTAATAAATATTATTATTTTTAAAATAACTGTAATCGCCTCCAGCAGATGGTGCGGCATTATCATTGTTAGTTCCAGAATAACTACTTTGATTTGTTTGGCTTTGACTGTTTGAACCATTTGTGTTCTTTGCAGCAAAAATTTTATTTAAAAGTTCATCAAAAGTTATATTTTTAGCTTTGACAGTAATTGTTCCTGCACTTTCTAATGGGCTTGAAATAAACATATCAATATTCAATTCATTACCAATGTCGTATATTATATTTGAAACAGGAGTGTTTTCAAAATCTACTTCTAATATTTTTCTATCGGCATCCGTTACATTGAAGAAAAAATTAGATTTTCTTGAACGCAAAGGTTTTGATAGTTTGGGAGTTTCACCATTAGATTTTAGGTTTGTAGAAGTAGAATTATAACCAACATCATCGGCAGATTCAAACTGATAAAAATTATCTTTTGTTTTGGTTACAATTAAATTGTTGGCAAAAGCCATTTTATTTAATGCATCATCAAAAGGAATATTTTTTATATAAGTTGTTAGGAGTTTGTTTTCTAGTCCGGGAGTAAAAACAATATTTTTACCACTTTCATCTGTTATTTTTTTAAAAACTTCATACAATTTATCTTCTTTAACATTTAACGAAAGTAAATTATCATTATATTTATATTGAACATCGAACGTTTTTAAAACAGGTTGCACAACCACTTTTTCATTTCTTTTAACCGCAATGATATTTCCAGTAAAATCTAATTTTAAATCATATTCTTTGCATAAAAAAATCAATAAATCAGAAACCTCAACATCAGAAAAATTATTGATAATTGAGATGTTATTGAGCGAAGGATCTACGCTAATATTTACTTTGTGTACCTCAGATACTGCAATTAAAAAACTCGACAAAGTTGTTTCTCTTACCTTTATATTCACTTTTTGTGAAAGACCTGGTACATCAGAAATAAGGGCATCCAACTTGTACTTTGTTTGTTGAATTCTATCTTCTTGCGCGGCTAAGTGACATGATAAAAAAAATAAAAAAAAGACTAAGATTTTCCTCATAGCAAAATTCAAATTAAAAAAATTCAAATATAATTTTTTTAATCCATTAACAAAGAAAAAACTTCATCAACCGAAGTAGTTCCATTTTTAATTAAAGAAATGGCGTTCATTTTAAGGGTTTGGATTTGTGATGTTTTCAGATATTCATCAATGGTCAATTGATTATTTTTTATAAAAGACATCAATTCTTTCCCGATAGGAAGAATTTCATAAATTGCTTTTCTACCATTATAACCAGTATGATAACAATGTTCGCAACCAACTGCTTCAAAATGGTATTCTATATCTTTGGGAATCTCAAATCCACTAGGGAAAATTTCAGTCGAAATCACTTTTTCAACTTTACATTCATTACACAGTTTCCTTACCAATCTTTGCGCAATACTAATGTTCAAAGTATTGGCAATAAGAAAAGATGGAATGCCCATATCTATCAATCTAGAAACTGTAGCCCAAGCCGAATTTGTATGTATGGTAGATAAAACTAAATGCCCGGTTAAAGCAGCCCTAATTGCCATGTTGGCAGTGTCTACATCTCTAATTTCTCCAACCATAATAATATCGGGGTCTTGTCTCAAAAAAGTCCTCATTGTCGAAGCAAAATCAAGACCTATATTTTCTTTTAATTGCACCTGATTAATCCCTTCTAAAGTATATTCAATGGGATCTTCGACGGTTAAAATATTGGTATTGGGCTTGTTTAATAATTTTAGAGTGGCGTACAAGGTTGTTGTTTTTCCAGAACCTGTTGGTCCCGAAATCAAAACAATCCCGTTAGGTTTTTTTATGTTTTCCAAATAGACTTTTAATTCAGTATCTGTAAAACCTAATGTATTTAAATCTATATGATTAGTATCTTTACTTAAAATACGTAACACGACTTTCTCGCCATGAAGTGTAGGCATAACCGAAACCCTAATATCAAAATCATCTTGTTCGGTGTCAACTGTAATCCTGCCATCTTGAGGTAATCTTTTTTCGGAAATATCGAGTTGCGCCTTTATTTTTAACTTGTTAATGATGATTGGGTACTCATCAGAAGCTATAAAAAATTGTTCTTTTAATTTA
This sequence comes from Flavobacterium sp., assembly GCA_014377455.1. Classification (GTDB taxonomy): domain Bacteria; phylum Bacteroidota; class Bacteroidia; order Flavobacteriales; family Flavobacteriaceae; genus Flavobacterium. The sequence continues at coordinate 9,650 of JACMPO010000193.1, read as the reverse complement.
CCATCCAAACGAAAACGAATCCTTGCTTTATTTTCAAAAGGTTCAAAATGTATATCGCTACTTCCAATTTCTTTGGCGGTAACCAATATTTTTTCTAAAAAATCATTAGTATAATGAATATTTGATACTTTTCGTTCATTGCTTTTTCTGTAATTAGTAGAAAGGGAACGATTAATATTTTCGGTGGTTTCTTCAATGAGCTTTACGGTAAAACCCAAAACAATCTGCAATTCATTTTCTAAGGTTGCAATGTTTTTAGCATCTGTTTTGAATACGAATATTCCATTTTGATTTTCAAAAGGAACTACCCGGTATTGATAAGCTAAATCAGCTTCAATCAGTTGTTTTAAATCAACAGGAATTTGAAAAATGGTATTCATATCAATTTAATAAGCAAACATAATATTAGAATAATTCAACAAACTAAATGCGTAAACTATTGCAAAAAACAAAGACATATAACCTGCTAAAGGTAGATTTTCTTTAACAGTATATTTATTTTTAAAAATAAAATGCAACAATAAAGAAAACAATAACGAGAAAACAAATAAAACTATAAATGAAATGGAAGAAAAACAAAAACACAGAAAAACAAAAAAAAGTAAATCACCAATTCCTATACTTTCATCAACAAATTTTTTCTTCAAAATAATTTTAGTGTAAACAAAAAGTATCAGCGATATAGTTAAAATCAAAACTAAATTAATCAATGTGTTTATCAGTAAAATTGAAATTGGCAACAACGCTATTTGAATTAAAAAGCCTATTATGCCTACTATTGGATATAAAAACCAAAACACCAATCTATCTTCAAAATCCTGCCAAAAGATAAAACCAAAAATGAAGATAATTAAAATCTTAAACACAAACATTTAGTCTTTAATTACTTGTGTCGGGTTACCATTTTGATTTATTTCCCAAACATTAAATATTCCATTGCCATTAAAATCTGTTATAGCGGTAGCTTTTGCTTTAAAATCAATATTTCCTGATTGAATTATTTCGTATTGATAATTAGCAGAACCGTTTTGTTTTACTGTTTTTGGTACTTCAAAATCCATTTCGTTAAAATCCGAACTGTACTTTGAGTACATAAAATAATATTGTTTTTCTGAATTATAAATCGCTTTTAATTGCGTTTGCGCTTCAATGCTTTTTGCTTTTGCAATCAATGGCATTAAATTAGGAAGAGCTATCAATAGCAAAACGCCAATAATGGCTAGTACTATCAACGTTTCTTGTAAGTTAAAGGATTTGAACTTTTTAAATAGAGATGATTTCATAGAAGAAATTTCACAGCCAACAAACATACGAAAAAAATATTTTAAAATAAAACACAATATTTTGTTAAAAATAATTTTTTATTTCTTAAAATTGTAGGAATTAAAAACACAAAATGAAACATATTAAATCAATTCTAATTGCAGTCGCATTAATTTTAGCCTCAATTGCATTATATTATGCTAAAACCAGTTCCGAGTTAGTTTATGTCGATGTAAATAAATTAATAGAAGGTTACAACAGAACCAAAATAGCAAAAGCAGAATTTGACAAAAAAGCTGTAAAAATGAAATCCGAAGTCGATACTTTAGTTTTAAAATGGCAAAAAGAATTACAATCCTATGAAAAAGAAAGAGTTTCAATGTCGCCTAAAGAATTAAAATTAAAACAAGAATTGCTTCAAAACAAACAAGGACAAATAAATAGCTACCAAGAAGCAATCCAAAAGAAAATCCAAGAAGAAGACAAAAAAGTAACACAAACTGTTGTTAACGACATCAATGATTATATAAAAGAATATGGTAAAAAGCATGGTTACAAAATCATTTTTGGCGCAATTGGTGGCGGTAGTATTATGTACGCTGAAGAGTCAACTGATTTAACGGAAGACGTACTTAAAGGTTTGAATTTAGAATATGGAAATAAAAAATAGGTTTTTAGTTTTTTTAATATTTGTTTTTTTTGTTTCCTGTAAGGGTAAAAATTTTGAAACAACCAATGAACTATTGGATTTTGTTAATAATGAGGAAAATAATTTGAGTTATTCAAAATCAATCAATGGAGTCAAATTTACTTTAACTTATAAGCCTACAGATTTATTAGTCAAGCAAGAGTTGATGGATTCAAAAGATGTATTAAAAATAAAGGAATTTAGATCAAAATATAATAAACACATTTATTTTAATCTTTCAATGTCGTACAATAATCGAGAATTACTTACTAGTATAGTCTCGAACAAAAAACAGTTTGCTCAAATGATAAATGATTTGTCTTTTGGTGCATCAGAAAAAATACATTTGTTTAGTAAAGCTAAAGATACTTTGTCAATGTCTGATTTTAATTATCCTAGAATGTATGATACTTCTAAAAGCACAACAATATTAATTGTTTATCCTCGTGATGTTGAGTTTATAGAACAAGACTATTTAAATTTAACAATAGATGATTTAGGTTTTGATACTGGTGAAGTAAGATTTAAAATTGATATGAAAGCAATCAGAAACGAACCAACTTTAAATCTGCAAAAACAAAATTAATTACAAATTAAGAAATAATAAAAGCAATTATGTATAGACAAAACAAATCTAAACGACTCATAGCCACTTTCTTTTTGGTTATTTTTTTCCCTACAATGGTTCCCACAAATCTTTTTGCATCAAATAATGGTCCAAAAGCGCCAGAAGCAGCAAGTTTTGAACCAGTTGACGCTACGGACATGGTAAATTTAGCAACAGGAGATATGTCATACGTATTACCACTACTAAATGTTCCAAGTCCAGAAGGAGGTTATCCAATAAATTTGGCCTATCATGGTGGGATTGCTTATGATTCTGAGGCGTCTTGGATTGGATTAGGATGGAATTTAAATCCCGGAGCAATTGAAAGAGATGTCAATGGTAATCCTGATGACTGGAAAGAAGCATTAGTAAGAACTAGAAATTTTTATAAATATGAATCAGAATCTGTAAGTTTGGGAGTTAGTATTGGCATGGAAGGCGCTTCAATTGATGTGGGAGTTACTTATGGTTGGGATTCTAATGGAACAAAATACGGAACCGTAAATATTGGTGCTGGGGTAGGTGAAAAAGGTGAAAGTAGTGTAGGAGGAGGTTATAGTATAGGTTATAGTAATAAATCAGGACTTCTATTTGATGTTTATGTTGGATACAGAGACAAAAGCGGCATAGGTGTCGGAGCCAGTGCAGGCACAAGCGGTGCTACCGTAGGAGCAAGTTACCAGTTATCAATGGGGAAACTTGGAAGCGGCAAAAGTGAAACTTCTGTAAACTCTACTATAGGAATCAGCTTATCATCGGCCGGCGGTATTTCAGGAGGTTATTCAATTAGCGCAGGTACCGGAAATTCTGGTTTCTCTGTTAACCAAGGTGGTTTGGGTGAAACTACTATAGAAAACATGGGTCTTGCAATTCCAGTATTCCCAGCAGTTTGGATAACCTTTGGGAAAAGGTTGGTAAAATATGAAAAAGACGAAACTTATGCTAACTTTATTACTGGTCCACTTTATTTTAGTACTTTTAATAATGCTGCTGGTACAGACTCAACTTATTCTAATGAAATGGGAAATGAAGTTAATCGTCAATATTTTATGGATGTTAATGAGCAGAGATTACCAGAAAGCGAAATTGATTTAATTGCTTATAAAAATGTTTATGAGAAACAAAAATGTGATTTCACATTTCCTAACTATGATAATTACATTGTAAATGCCCAAGGATTATCTGGTTCTATGCTTCCAAGATTGCTTGAAAATGGTACATTAGTTGGTAAACCTGAAAATTTTGAACTTACTACCACGAAAAGAGTATGGGGCGGGGCGATATCAACTTTTGGGATTTTAGTGCCACTTCCGGGACAGCCAAACCTTCAGAATCTTATTGATCCATCTGATGCATTTATGCATCTTGGCATTCCCGCTCTTTATTACACTTATAACAAAGAAACCTATATTAAAAACTGGAATAACAACGTTTCGAACAACAACGTTACCTTAAGAAAATTTACTAATACCTTCGGAGCAACCAATTCTTACACACAAGAAAATAACTCAAATAAAATTAATTTTTATTTTGAAAACAGCTTCCCTTCTAATTTAATTATTAATCCTTCTACTATAAACACGTTAAGCACCGGAAGTGACATAACAAATTATATAGGTAACTCTAATAATGAAAAAGACACAAGACAAAGAAGTTCTAACTACATCGAAACCTATACTAATGCACAAATTGTTAATGTTAATGGTAATACAAATATTTTGGAGGCAATAAATGGCGATGACGTATACAACAGAAGTAATGAAGAAGGCTATGCACCAGATGGGATTGGAGCCTACAAAATTACAACACCCGATGGAAAGACCTATCATTATTCTTTACCCGTTTACCAATTTGAAGAAATTTACAGACAAAAAAAGCAAAATCCTGATTCACAAGATTATTTTCCCGAAAATGAAACTTATCATGAACAGCGCAAAATACAAGCCTATGCAACACATTGGGTTTTAACCGCAGTTACAGGTCCTGATTTTTATGATGTCAATCAAAACCATATTGCAGACCAAGGTGATTATGGCTATTGGACAAGATTTGATTATGGCAAATGGACAGACGGATACACTTGGAGAGCACCTTATGATGGTTTTAATGATTTTAATCAAGTTGCAAGTTATTTAAAACCAAATGCCCAAGAATATGCATGGGGTAGAAAACAGTTGGTGTATTTAAATAAAGTGGTTACTAGAACCCATACTGCCTATTTTGTGAAATCATTAAGAAAAGACAGCATGAGTAAACAAATTGGTACCGGAAATGGTGGATATCCTTCTTATGAAGGTGATGCTAACATTTTATACCCTATGCAAAGGTCTTTAAAATTAGATGAAATAATTTTGGTAAAAAATGAATTTGCTAACGTGAATGCAAATACACAACTTCAAAATTTAATTAGTAATCCAAATGATGAAATAACTGTGAGTTGGCATAGTCCAATTGTCAAAAATTATAACCCACAAAATGTAAATATAAATTTACCTCAAAATGCGTATGCGCTCGCAAATAATAAAATTATATATGGCATCAACAGACAGCATTTAATGATTGATAAAGAAGACTTCGAAACAGATGCAAATGGTAAATATACGATTTATGCGAATGCAGTAAAGATTATTAAACTCAATCAAGACTACAGTCTAGCTACACACTCTCCACATTCTGATGCTCCAGCAATCGGTAACACTTTAGAGAAAGGTAGGTTAACACTTAATCAAATTAAAGTGTTAGGTCGTAATGCTTATGATTATATGCCTCCAACAAATTTTGAATACAATAACAAAGAATTAGCATATTCAGCTCCTACAATAACCTCACCTGGTAAAGATCCATGGGGTTATAATGCAACAAGTACAAAAGCATGGTCGTTAAACAAAATTACTATGCCAACAGGATCAAGCATTGAATTTGAACTGGAAAAGGATACTTATTGGACAGAAGCAGTTGGTAGAAGGTATTGGACAGAAGATTTGAAGTTTAAACCATTTGTTCAAAATGGAAATGAATTTGTTGAAGTAACATATAAAGCTCCAGCGACAACTAACAATTATAGCTTTTCAGATTATTTTATTCCCAATGAACGAGTATATCTAGATTTATGGATTGGTAGAAAAAATAAATATATTAAGTTATCTAGTAGCTTCCCTTATCAACCGCAAATTAAAACTGATACCAATAATGTGAATGTACTTGGATCTAGTTCCTGTAATGTTTTCTCGGTTAGCAATACAAATGTAGTAATTCAAATACCAAGTGGTTCAATAGCAGATGGTGATAACGGTAACAATAGAATAATAGATGGTGAGTTTGCTAGAGGAGATGACCCTATAATTGGTTCTAATGTATATTATCCAACAGAAAGAGGAGAGTATCCACCCATTGATGAAATTCCAGTTGCTGGAAATCCTAATCACCACTCAATGTATTACGCAATTTTAGCCAATCGAATTCCTGGAGAAGGAACAGGTGGTGGTATAAGAGTAAAATCAATAACGGCAGTAGATGAAAACAAACAACGCTTTACGACAGAATACAGCTACAACGATCCTATTTTAAATCGAAGTTCGGGTATCACATCTTTTGCTCCTGTTCGAGGGTTAAAATTTGTCCCCTATCAAAGTGAAATGCCTGCACCAAGAGTAATGTACGAATATGTTACTGTAAGAGAAAAACAAAGTAATTCGGGTACTACGCAATACAACGGCAAAACCGTATACAAGTTTAATGTGCTTAATAATGTGTACGATATATTTACTAAAAACTTAAAAGTTGGAGAGTATTTTAGAAGTACAGTTGCAAGCAATGATAACCTTAATGCTAACAAAAAACTAAAGTCTGCAGACATTAAAATAGAAGACAATACATCTGCCTTAGGTTCCATTGAAAGCATTTCCCATTATAACAATTATGACCAATTGATCTCTAAATCAATAACAAAACGAAGAACTTTAGATGAATTAAAAGCAGGTGTTGAAACTAACAATATAAAAGGTGCAGTTCAAGAGTCTTTTCAAAGTTTAAAGTCAATTTATAAACATACTTCAAATTATGTTATTGCAGAGGTTGGACTTTCTGCCATATTTGTTAATTATACTTCTACACAAAGAGCGATATATGGTTCAAGTAAAGAAACAAAAAACCGTTTTTTGAATGTTTCAACTAAAATGACTTACCCTTCAAGTGTTGCTTACACAGAAGAATTAGATGCCACTGGTGTAATGCATCGTACAGAAATGCTTGATCAAGATTCAAATAATGCGTTATTCAATACTAAATTAACTAAAAAATCTGATGGTAAATACATAAAATCAAGCATCACACCAGCATACAATTTTTATCCTGAAATGGGGAACAAATGTGATGACATCAACAATAAACATATGCTAACGCAAGAAGCGATGTCTATCACTTCTGTTCTTGATTACGGTGCTTGGAGATCAATAACTGGCAACATCACAACTTGGAACAAAAATTGGATTTACCGAGACAACCTTGGTGACGAAGATAAAAATTCGCCTGATGTTTGGAGAAAACACAAAACATTTGTTTTAAATCAACCGCTATCTATTGCAACAGCAGCAACTTTTGTAAATGCAGATGTTAATTTCGATTGGAGTACCGGAACTCCAAATACAGATGAACTTCAATGGAAAAAAACATCTGAAATTACACGCTACAACCACTACTCCTCGCCTATTGAAACAAAAGACATCAATAATAATTTTGCTTCATCAAAAATGGCTGACAACAATTCTAAAGTTATTGTCGCTGGAAATGCACGTTATACAGAAATGTATTATTCTGGAGCAGAATACATAGACCACGGTAATTATTTTGAAGGTGAAGTGCAAGGAGCTGATTTTGTATCTAGTGATGTTGCTCATACAGGAGATTTTTCCGTTAAAGCGATTAATGCTGATAATAAAGTTTTTAAAGTTAATGGAAAAAGTGGTAGTAATAATTACTATCAAAATCCAGATGCATACACCGAAGCATTTAGACCCGGAAAATACAAACTTTCTGTTTGGGTGTTAGAAAAAGATGTAATTGATGAAAGTAAAACGAAGAAATTGCCAATCTATCATAGCAATGGAACCATTTTAGAACTTAATGGAGAAGCGATCAATGTTTCTGAAATTGTTTATTCTGGTTGTTGGAAACAATTAAACTACTATTTGGATATTCCTGTTGATGGTGATATAAACATAGAATTAAGAAATTTTAATTCAGCTGAGACAAATCCAGTTTATTTTGATGATTTCAGACTTCACCCTATTGCATCTTCTGTAAACTCTTTTGTTTATGACCACAAAACTGATGAATTGTCTTATTCGTTAGATGCAAACAACATGGGGACAGCTTTTAAATATGATAATGCAGGAAGGTTAAAAGCAACCTATATTGAAACTGAAAACCACACTGATTTATTTGGAGGTTTCAAAATCACCTCGCAAATGAAACAGAAATATAAATCTAGCAACGAAACTTCGCAAAATGAACCTGCTGTTATAAACAATTGTCTTGCTTCTTCAAATGGAAAAATGGAAATAGCCATTAGGAATGAATGTATTGCAACCTTTGAAAATAAATTTCGTACAAATGTCAGTGGAGGCTCTGGTAATTATTCCTACCAATACAAATGGTTAATTAATGATACTACAGGACAATTTTCAGAATGGATAGATGGAGACCAAATTCAATATATTCCTTATGCTGCTAAAATGTGTTTGTATGGTGGTTTTGATAAAAATTGGTCTTTTATAGTAAGAGTCAAAGACAATAATACTGGGGAAGAGAAAGAAAAAAATTATAGCTACAGTACCCAGGGTTGTTCATTCAACTTAAAAAAGTGGGCAGATTTACAAATAACCAGATGCAATGAAAGATGTGGTAGAAATAATTATAGCTTTAAAATACATCTAAAAGACATTAGTAAAACTGGTGAATTTAGATATGAATATGCACATTACAACAGTTCATTAAATCAATATGAACAAGATTACATTGATGTAACTGACAAAAACGGCGAATTTTGCCCAAATTGGGGATTAGTTCCAGATGCTAACTGTCCTACACACTACAGACGTAATGTAAAATTAATTTATAGAATTACTAATCCTGCTACTGGTGAAATTCAATATGGTTTTTGTGAGTTTATGGGCGAGTGTAGCATTCCTGAAGATGAATCACGAACAATAAACACACTTTCCGATGTTGGTCAAAAATACCTACAAGAAGGCAATGTCATCTACACCAACGAAAAAGGAGATGTTGAACGCATAGAAAATGTAAACAAAGTTGTAAAATAAAAACTTTAGCGATATGAAGTATTTTTTATCCATTTTACTTTTAATATTTGGGTTTGTGGCACAAGCCCAAGTAGAAGCTCCCCCAGCTGTTGCCAACGACAGAAACTGGACCAGCAGCGTTAGTTATGATTTCTCTGGAGCTACCATCAGCAAGGGAGTTAATTTTTTTAACGAATTTGGCAAAGCAACCCAACAGCAAAGTTGGGATGTGCTTACTCAAAGAGTGTGGGCTTCTGAAATTCGTTACGATTATTTCAACAGACCAGTGCTTCAAACCTTGAGTGCACCAATCAATGCTTATGCTAGTTTTGGCTATCGCCCAGATTTTATTCGCTCCAATGGTTTACAAATTACGACCAATCTGTACGAGTCCAATGCTACCCTTTGGAGTTCTCCACCCATTAGTGCAGAAGCTAATACCCTGGGTTGGTATTACAGCACCAGCAATACGCTCGATCCTTATCAAGATGTTACCCCCTACCCTTATTCTAGAACAATTTATAGCATTTTGAATCCAGGTGCTACAAAAGCGGTGCTTGGCGGAAACAAAATAAATGACCAATGGTTGCAAGGCTATAGTTTTAGTATGCCTATGGAAAAATGTATAAATCCTGATCTAAACATTCCTGAACTAGCTTCAAGCAAAGTAATAAAAACCATTTCCAGAGGAGTTGATGGAGTGGAATCTGTTGTTTTTACCGACACCGATGGCAAAACACTAGCCGCTGCCAGAAGTGGTCTTAGTGGCAATACAACTTTTTTTGGTAAAGAT
>JACMPO010000026.1 GCA_014377455.1 Flavobacterium sp. | reverse complement strand
TCTGCCAAGTCGTGGCGATTCGATAAGTTCCATTGGGGAATCAGATCTGTAATCTTCAAAAATTAAATACGAAAAAAAGCTTTTTAATCCAGATATTATTCTTGCTTGAGACCTTGAGCCTACTTCTTTTGAAATTGAATATATAAATTGTTGTATTATTTCTTCAGAAACCGTAATTGGTGAAACTACAATTTGATTTTCGTCTAAAAAAGAACAAAGTCGCTCTACATCAAAAACATAATTTTCGGTTGTGTTTTTTGATAGTCCTCTTTCAATTTTGAGGTATGATTGATAGCTTTTTATGTAAGTATTCCAATTCATTTTTCAAATGTATTGGAAAGATTCTGAAACTAGAACAGAATAAATAAAAAAAACCACCCAATTTCTTGGATGGTTCACAATATTTAAATTGTAAAAAATTAGAATTTATAATTAACTCCAATAGATAATTTTGTAAAATCGCCACCGATTTTGAAACTTGTATTACCATTATCCCCTGAAACATCAGTTTTTTCATTACCAAAGTTTAATAAAGCTAAACCTGTTTCAATAGAAAAGTTGCTAGAAACAAAATAGTTTAAACCTAAACCTAAACCAAAATTATTTGAATAGGTTTTGATTTTGTTTGGTAAAGCTAGATTGTCAGTTTTTGACATATAATCGTAACCTAATTGTCCAAATAATGAGAATTTACTAGCAGGAGTAAAATAATACCTAGCAAATGCACCAGCTAAAAAACCTGGATTATCAACAGTTGTTGTACCAGCAGTTTTAGTTTTGTCAGTTGTAAATCCTACTCTAACCCCAACAGCAATATTGTCAGACACAAACAATGCAACTTGTGGAATAAGTTTAAAACTATCCGTTTTAGTATCAGTGTTTTTGTCGTTTGTATTACCGTAACTTATTAAACCAGTTACAAATACATCCCCGTTAGCAAATCCTTCACCAGTACTTGCAGGTTTTTTGTCTTGTGCATTAGCTAATCCAAAAGCAAGAACTAATCCTAATGTTAAAATAATTTTTTTCATGTTTTAATTTGTTTAAAATTTATGTCGCAAAGTTAAACTCATTTTTTTAAATTTATATACGTTGTTTTACGTATTTATCAACAATTAAACAATCATTTAAATTATTTAAAACATTGAATTACATATATTTATAAAAAAAATTGTTAATAACTTTATTTATTGATCTCATTTTATTTGTAGTTTAATCATTACAAACGTGTTAAAATCTATATTTAACAGTAAAAATCATAAACTTTTATAAAAAAATAGCTATTTCACAAAGTTTAATTATTTTTACAAAAAGCAAAATTATATGAAAATAACAATAATTAATGGTCCGAACTTAAATTTATTAGGAACTCGAGAACCCGAAGTTTATGGAATTATAACTTTTGAAAATTATTTTAAAGAATTACAAACAAAATACCCTAATATACAACTTACTTATTTTCAAAGTAATGTAGAAGGAGAGCTTATCTCGAAATTGCAAGAAATAGGGTTTGATCAGGATGGAATTATTTTAAATGCAGCCGCGTATACACATACTTCAATCGCAATAGGTGATGCTGTCAAAGCAATTTCAACACCTGTTGTCGAAGTACATATTTCTAACACTTTTACTCGTGAAGATTATAGACATCAATCGTTTATTGCTTCTGCTGCAAAGGGAATTATTGTCGGATTTGGATTAGCAAGTTATGACTTAGCAATTAAATCATTTATGTAATTAAAATTGGCTTAAAAAATTAAACCACTTTCAACAATCTAACCAATGTTAAAAATCACATCACTCCTATTTATATTATTATCTTTTTCAAATTTTGCTCAAGTTAAAGGGACAGTGTCTGATAATAAAGGAAATCCAATTGCCTTTGCAAATATATATGTAAAAGACACTTATATCAGTACAACAACCAACGATAAAGGAAATTACGAACTCAATATTAAAAAAGTTGGAAATTATACAATATTATTCCAGTATTTAGGGTACAAAACGCACAAGGAAATTATCCAAATAAATGACTTTCCTCAAATTATAAATGTTGTTATTGAAGAAGAAAATTTTCAGTTAGATGAAGTAAAAATTAATCCAAAAGATAATCCAGCTAATGCCATCATTAGAAATGCAATTGCCAATAGAAAAATAAATTCATTAAAAACAGCCAAATACATAGCAGATTTTTATTCCAGAGGTATTTTTAGAGTTAAAGATTTACCTAAAAAAATATTGGGGCAAAAACTCGATATGTTTGACGAGATTATCGATTCAACTAGAAGTGGCATTTTATACTTATCGGAAACGGTTTCAAAAATTGTTTTTCAAAAACCCGACAAGTTGAAAGAAACAATCATAGCATCTAAAGTTAGTGGAAATGATAATGGGTTTAGTTTTAACAATGCTGCATCGGCAAATTTTGATTTTTATGAAAATTATTTACCCTTTGATGTAAATGTAATTTCACCAATTGCTGATAATGGTTTTAATTATTATAAATATAAATTTGATGGCTCATTTTATGATGAAAATAATCAACTGATTAATAAAATTAAAGTCATTCCAAGACGAATTTCTGAACCAGTTATGGAAGGTTACATTTATATAGTGGACGATTCTTGGGCAATTTATGCGACCGATTTAAGTGTAAAAGGAAGTCAAATTCAAAATCCAGCATTGAACACTTTGACTTTAAAGCAAAACTTTAGTTACAACTCAATAACTAAAAACTGGGTAAAAAATACGCAGACTTTAGATTTTCAAGCAGGATTTTTTGGCATAAATATCAATGGCCGATTTACCTATGTATTTTCTAATTTTGAATTCCCTGAAACATTCGATAAAAAAACCTTTACTGCCGAAGTATTGAAATTTCAGGAAAATTCAAATAAAAAAGATGATTCATTTTGGAATACTATAAGACCTGTTCCTTTAACTATTGAAGAGTCATCTGATTACTTAAAAAAAGATATTTTACAAACCAAAAAAAAATCTAAAAAATATCTAGATTCTATTGATTCAAAACACAATAAATTTGGACTTGATGCAATTTTAACAGGGTATTCTTATAAAAATTCCTTTAAAAAATGGGAATTTGGATATGATGGAATTTTAAATACTTCGTTTAACACAGTCCAAGGTTGGAATGCACACACCGGATTATATTTCAATAAACGAAATGAAGAAAAACGCACTTTTATGAGGCTTGCTTCAAAAGTAGATTACGGCTTTTCTGAAAAAAAACTTCGGGTTTCTGGAAGTTTTGTCCAAAAAATAAATAATTCAAACAATAGTTTTGTATCGGTTTCTGTGGGAAGTACAGTAAACCAATTTAACTCAAATAATCCTATTGCAAATGTTGTCAATACAGTAAGTAGTTTATTTTTTAAAGATAATTACATAAAACTCTATGAAAAAAATGCAATTGGGGCAAGTTATGGGCAAGAAGTAATAAATGGTTTAAATTTAAATTTGAATGTGGAATATTCAGAACGAAAACCATTAGTTAACACAACAGAATTTGCGTGGGGGAAAAAAGATAAATTGTATACATCTAACAATCCCATTTTTCCAAATAACTATACAACTCCAGCTTTTGAAAAACACAATTTAGTAAAATCGATACTTGATGCGAGAATAAAATTTGGTCAAAAATATTGGACTCGACCAGATGGAAAATTCAATTTGAGTGATGATAAATATCCAACGCTGCGTTTTAAATATGAAAAAACATTTGGAGCTACCGATAATAAATATGAATATCAATTGCTTTCAACACAAATTTCACAATCAATTACGCTTGGTAATAAAGGAATTTTTGATTTTACAATAAAAGGCGGGAAATTTTTTGAAGCCCAAGATATTTCGTTTGTAGATTACAAACATTTTAATGGAAACCAAACTCATATTGCAAATGGCGAGAGTTATACCAATGTTTTCAACCTTTTACCGTATTATATTGCAAGCACAAACCAAAGTTTTTTTGAGGCACATTTTGAACATAATGATAAGGGCTATTTTATGAATAAAATTCCATTATTAAATAAATTAAAGTCACAATTGGTTTTAGGATTTCACAATTTAGCAATTCCCGATAGGAAACCATACCAAGAGTTTACAGTAGGCTTAGACAATTTAGGTTTTGGGAAATTCAGATTATTGCGATTGGATTATGTTCGTTCTTATCAAAATGGTTACGCCGGAGATGGAATTATTTTTGGATTAAAGTTTTTAAACGTAATTGAATAATTCTGAAGAAAAAATAGTTTAGAATTATAGATTTAAGATTTAAAAAAAACGTCGTAACTAAACCTTATTAATGTTCCAATAACAACTATTAAAAAGAAAACTCTAATAAAACCATTTCCTTTTTTGATTGCAAGTTTCGCGCCTAACCAACCACCAATAGCATTACAAAGCGCCATTGGAATTGAGATTGCCCAGATAATTTTTCCTTTTAAAATAAACAAACATATGGAGCCAAAATTTGTTGCCAAGTTTACCATTTTTGCATTAGCCGAAGCATGAAGAAAATCAAATCCAAGTACTGATACAAAAGCTAAAACCAAGAAACTTCCTGTTCCGGGACCAATAAACCCATCATAAAATCCGATGCAAAT
>JACMPO010000192.1 GCA_014377455.1 Flavobacterium sp. | reverse complement strand
CATTGGCTTGACAGATATATATCCAACAAATAATTTAAATACAAGCACATTTGGATCTGATAAAAGATTTTTAGTGTGGGGGGATAATGGTGCTAATATGAATACCTCAGCAACTCCATACAATGTAAACTTAGGTCCAGCAACAATAACTACGATAACTAATGTTGTAAATCGTAGATGGAAAATAGTTGAAACTGGTGGAGATGTTTCCACAACAAGAGTTTCAGTTCCAACAGCCGCTTTTACAAGTGGGTTACCGGCACTTGGTCCAACAGATGCTTACGTTATGTTAATTGCAGATGATGCCGCTTACACAACTGGAATAGAGACTGTATTTATGTCAACATCGGGTGCAAATCAAACTTTAACCTACGATTTTGACGGTACTCGTTATTTTACCTTTGGAGTTGCTCACAGAGCTACAAATTCCTTACATATTTCTATGGACGGTTTTGATGATTATGTTAGAATAAGTGATGCTAATGATTTGACATCAAATTTTACAGTAATGACATGGATTCGTCCTAATGGAAACAACACTTTAAATGATGAAAGAGATATAATTTCTAAAAAAGCAAATGCAACCAGCGGTTACAAGTTAGTTTTACAAAATAATAATAAAGTTAGAATGGAATGGACAGTTGCTGGGACTACTTATAGTCTAATTACTAATACAAGTCTTCCCGATCAAATATGGCATAATATAGCTGTAACTTACACTAGTGGAGCTACATTGAGCATATATATTGACGGTGTTCTAGATATTTCATCTACTGTTACAGTGCCTCCAGCAAGCTCTGCAAGTATTTTCAGTATTGGATCAAATTATATTGATAAATTGACAATAAATAATTTATTTAAAGGAGATATAGATGAATTAAGAATGTGGAGTAGAGTACTTTCCCCAACTGAAATTCGTTTTTTAATGAATCAAGAAATATTACAAAATGGTACAGGTACTAAAGGCGCAATTATTCCGGCAACAGCTACTAAAAATGATGTAAATACATTATTATGGTCAAATCTTTTTGCCTACTATTCTATGAATTCTTACATCGGAACTCATCTTGACGATGATTCAGGAAACGTGCACAGAGGAAGTTTAATTATTCCAAATAAAATTTCAATTAATGCTCAAACTGCACCACTTCCTTACATGAGTACTACAAACGGATTGTGGTCCAATACCTCAACATGGGCAAATGGAAATATCCAAGACTTAGCAAATAGTTTGTCTATCATTGATGGAACAACTCCTATAGACTGGAATATAGTTAGAACACTCCATAATGTAGACTCAAACGGAAACAAAGTAGTATTGGGTTTACTAGTTACTGCTAACACATTATCAGCAACAAATGATACTAAAATAGAGGTATCGCACTATTTAAAATTAGATGGCAAAATTGATTTAGTTGGAAAATCTCAACTTATCCAGACGTTAAATAGCGACTTAGATGCAACCAGTGCCGGAAACCTTGAAAGAGATCAATTTGGACAACGTAATATTTATAATTACAACTATTGGTCATCGCCAGTGGGAGCAATAAATAACACTACTAATAATAATTCATATACTGTAGCAGGTGTAATGAAAGACGGTACTACAACTACTCCACAAAATATAACCTTTACAACTGGATACAATGGTAGTCCAACTAGCCCAATTACTGTGAGTAACTATTGGATTTTTAAATTCCAAAATGTTACTAATGCTTATGCAAATTGGCAAGCTGCAGGCTCTGCCGGTAGTTTGTTACCAGGACAAGGTTATACAATGAAAGGAAGTGGAGCAGCATCAAATCAAAATTATACTTTCGTAGGAAAACCTAATAATGGTGCAATTACATCTCCTATTGCCGCAAATAATTTAAATTTATCTGGAAATCCATATGCTTCGGCTCTAGACGCAAATGCATTTATAACTGCAAACTCAGCTTCGCTAAATGGTACATTGTATTTTTGGGAACATTATTCTACAAATACTTCTCACGTTACTGCAAATTATCAAGGTGGATATGCTGCAAGAACATTAGTAGGTGGAACACCACCAATAGCACCAACTGGTTCAAGCGGTTTAGGTTCAAGTTTAAGAATTCCCGCTCGATATATCCCAGCAGGACAGGGATTCTTTGTTGTTGGATCTGGAACAGGTGGTTCAATAGCATTTAATAATGATCAACGTGCATTTATTAAAGAAGATAATGCTTCTAGTTTTTCAATGTTCAAGAGCACACCAAGTCAATTAGCTGTAAATCATTTCTCAGATAATAGAAACGACAGAGTAACATTTGATACATTCAAAAGAATCCGATTGGGCGAAACTTCTAAAGAAGAATTCCACCGTCAAATATTACTTGGATTTATGGAAAATAATGCAACTGCAGGAATTGATCCTGGATATGATGGAATTCATATAGACAGTCAACCAAGCGATATGTATTTTATCAATAATGGTACAAAACTAAATATCAGTGGCGATAGCTTCTTTAATATAAACAATGTATATCCTATTGGGGTTAAGGCTCTTGTAGCTGGAGAAATTAAATTTATGGTCGACGAAACTGAAAATTTAGATAGTGATGTAAAAATTTATATACATGATAAATCAGATCAAAGCTATCATGAAATCACTAACGATATTTACACAGTAGAAGTTCCACAAGGACTTACAGAAAATCGTTTTGAAATGACATTCACAAATGGTTCAACTAGTTTAGCTACCAACACTAATGTTACAATAGCAGAAGGAATTAAGGTGGCATATACTAATGAAAAAAATACTTTAATAATTAAAAATTATGTAGCAGATGCTACAGTCGAATCAGTATCATTGTTTAGTATGTTAGGACAATCTATTGGAACTTGGAATGTTAAAGACCAAAACCAACAAGACATCGAATTGCCTATCAAAAATGTTGCAACTGGAGCTTATATAGTAAAAGTGAAAACAGACAAAGGTGATACAAACCGCAAAATCATGTTTAATTAGGGTTTAGATATTTGATTTGACACTGAAATGCCACGCAATAGCGTGGCATTCCTTTTTTAATAGCATTTATAAGTATCACAAATTAGCTCAAGATGATTTTAAGTTCATCAAAATCGAGATTAAACTGCTCGCCAGTTTCGAGGTTTTTTAAGGTAAAAATACTATCAATAATTTCTTTTACAACAAACTGAATATGTCGCTTCTCGGCATATTTAAACTGTTTGTCAATTTTCACAGCATCAGGATATAAATCTACTTTAATGTTTGAATTTCTCAGTTTTCTGATGGCATTCATAGCTTCAAAAGTTTGATTTTCGCCGTAATTTAAAAATAATGCTTTAACAGATGTTGTTACCGTTTCAGGAAATAAATTCAACTCTTCTAGCACTAAGTAAATTCGATCTAATCCAAACGAAATTCCTACTCCACTCATATTTTTTAATCCAAATATTCCAGTTAAATCGTCGTATCTGCCACCACCACCTATACTTCCCATAGTAACAGATTTTGGCGCACTCACTTCAAAAATGGCTCCTGTGTAATAATTTAAACCTCGTGCTAAGGTTACATCTAAATCTACATTTGCATTTTGCAAACCTAATTTTAAAACTGTTTCACAAATAAATCGTAATTCTTCAATCCCCTTTTTTCCTTCTTCAGAGGTTGAAAGCAAGGCTTCTAGCTTTTCTAATTTTTCAGATAATGTGCCAGTAAAATTAAATAACGGTTGCACTTTTACTATTGCTTCTGGAGCAATTCCTTTTTCAATCATTTCAGTTTTAACACCGTCTGATCCTATTTTATCAAGTTTGTCTAAAGCAACCGTGAAATCAATTAATTTATCAGATGCTCCTATGACTTCGGCAATTCCTGACAAAATTTTTCGATTATTAACTTTTATAGTTATTCCGGTCAATCCCAATGAAGTAAAAACCGCATCATACAGTTGTATTAATTCTACTTCTTGCCAAAGTGAAGTGGAACCAACTACGTCAGCATCACATTGATAAAATTCTCTAAAACGACCTTTTTGTGGTCTATCTGCACGCCAAACAGGTTGAATTTGATACCTTTTAAATGGAAATTCAATTTCATTTTGATGTTGTACCACGTATCTTGCAAAAGGAACCGTTAGGTCGTAACGCAAGGCTTTTTCTGAAATTTTTGACGTTAATTGTTTGTAGTTTAGAGTTTTTAATTCCTCAGCTGCTACTTTATCTAAATAATCTCCAGAATTTAATATCTTAAATATTAATCGATCACCTTCTTCTCCATATTTTCCCATCAATGTGTCTGAATTTTCAAAACACGGTGTTTCAATAGGTTGAAAACCAAAATTTTCGAATTGATTTCGTATTATCGAAAAAATATAATTGCGCTTAGAAACTTCTTGTGGCGAAAAATCTCGCGTTCCTTTTGGAATTGATGGTTTAGATGCCATATTTTTATCTGTAAATTATAAAATAAGTATTGATAAACAATCGAAATCATGCTAATTTTCGAGCATTTCATTGGATTTATTGTATTGGTACAAATATCATACTTTTACAATAATTTTGTAAATCTTATTTTGAAAAGTTGTAACAATATCACGTTTTCAGATACAAACTACGGACATGAAAGGAATTTTTAAAGAAAACATTAAAATTGCACTAGGTTCAATTAGAACACAATTGTTGCGTACAGTGTTAACAATTATTGTTATTGCTATCGGAATTACGGCTTTGGTTGGAATTTTAACCGTAGTATCTGCAATCGAAAATAAACTGAGTAATAGCCTTTCTTCAATGGGTTCGAATACGTTTTCTATTCAACAATATGAATTTAAAACCAGAAATAATGGTGGTGATGAAATAGAGAAAATAAATCCAATTGTGTCTTATCCCGAGGCAAAAGCTTACAAAGAAAAATATACTTATCCTTTTACACATACTTCCATTTCGTTTACGGCTACAACAGCAGAAGAAGTAAAATTTGAAAATGAAAAAACAGATCCAGAAATAAAAGTTTTAGGTGTTGACGAATATTTTACGGTTAATTCTGGTCTCGAAGTAGTTCAAGGACGAAATTTTACATCGTTTGATATTTCAAATAATGCTTATGTTTGTATCTTAGGTAGCGATTTTGCTACTAAAGGTTTGCTTAAAGATGTAAATCCAATAGATAAAATTATTTCGGTTCGTGGTGCAAAATTTAGAGTTATTGGAGTACTTAAAGAAAAAGGATCTACTTTTGGGAACAGTCAAGATTTGCGTGTTTTAATTCCAATTCAAGTTGGTCGGTCATTATTTTCAGCTCCTAACATCAATTACGATATCAGTTCCATGGTTGATAAAAAAGAACTTTTAGAACCTGCGGTGAACGATGCGCTTATCACCATGCGACAAGTCCGAAACTTAAATCCTATCGAAGAAAGTAATTTTGGAATATCTCGAAGCGACGATTTGATTAATAAAATTGCGAGTATAACTGGAGTTTTAAGTATTTCTGCTTGGATTATCGGGATCATTACAATTTTAGGATCGTCCATTGCTTTAATGAACATCATGATTGTTTCTGTAACCGAAAGAACTCGGGAAATCGGAGTTAGAAAATCGCTTGGAGCTAAAAAATCGACTATTGCCTGGCAATTTTTTATGGAAACATTAATTATTGGTCAAATAGGTGGTTTTGTAGGAATAATTTTTGGAATTCTAATTGGATATGTTGTCGCAACAGCAGCCGATTTTGGATTTGTAATTCCGTGGACCGCTATTGTTGCCGCAGTAATTACAAGTTTTATAGTTGCATTGGTATCGGGTTCTTATCCTGCACTTAAAGCAGCAAAATTAGATCCTATTGAAGCCTTGCGATATGAATAAAAAATTACAAACTAGCAAATAGCATTCTATCATTTTCGTAAATATCTTTTCTCAAAACCGCATTTTTAAATCCTAAATCTGAAACTAATTTTAAGGTTTCCTCTCCCAAGTATTGATTTATCTCAAAAAATAATTGACCATTTTCCGAAAGATTTTCTAAAGCTAGTTGTGCTATTTTTCGATAAAAAAGAAGTGCATCTTCATCTTCTACAAATAAAGCCAAATGAGGTTCAAACTCTAAAACATTTGGTTTAATCTCTAATTTTTCCAAATTTCTAACGTAAGGCGGATTTGAAACTATAATATCAAAGTGTTCCTCTAAAAAAGTTTCCTGTAGAATATCACCTTGCAAAAAAGTAATATTTAAATTGTTCTTTTTAGCATTTCTTTCTGCTACCGATAAAGCTTCAATTGAAATATCATAAGCATAAACTGAGGCATTTGGTAAATTTTTAGCAAGAGAAATTGCAATGCAACCCGAACCAGTACCTATATCGAGAATTTTAATGTTTTTGGGATTGTGTTTATTTATTTCAAGGATAAAATTTACTAGTTCCTCCGTCTCTGGTCTTGGTATTAAAGCGTTTTCATTTACTTCAAAAGTTAACCCGAAAAAATCAGTTTCACCCAAAATATATTGAATCGGTTTTTGAAGTTTTAATTGTTGCAACACAACATCCCATTTCAAAAGTTCAACTTCCGACAATACAATATTGGGATTTAAAGCCAAATCAACGCGCTTTAAATTATGTAATTTATTAAGAGTAATATAAAAAAAACTTTCAGCCTCTTGTTGATCAAAAAAAGGCGTTACTTGATCGATAAAAAGTTTTCTGTAATTTTTTAGTATCATTTTTGCGATAAGAAAATTCAATAAATAGTTTCGATTATTATAAATTTTTAATCATAAAAACGGGACAACTCGTGTGTCCTGTTCCACCTAAAGGACTTTTAATATATTCAAAACCTACTTTTAAGTACAATTTTTGAGCATTATGCATTTCGGGAAGGGTTTCTAAATAGCATTTTTCATACCCAAAATCGGTTGCTTTTTCCAAACATTTTAAAATCATTTCTTGTCCAATTCCTTTGCCACGAGCATCATTTAAAAAATACATCTTTTGTAATTCGCAAATATTTTCATCAGAATTTTCTAGTTGACTTATACCAGCGCCACCAAATATTTTTCCGTTATCTTCCACCACAAAATAAATCGATTTTGGGTTATTATACGTTTCAAACATAAAATCCAATTGACTATCGGCAAAAGCAGTACCTGTTTTTGGATAATTATCAGATATAAATACTTCTCGAATTACGCTAGCAATTTGATTATTATCCTTTTTTTCTATTGGTCGAATGATCATTTTTACAAATTTGATTTAAAAAAAAAGATTTTCTAACTGAAAATCTTTCTTTTGTATAAAAATAAAAAAGTTTTATTTATTCCCTTTTTCAAAATCGGCTATAAATTGGGCCAAACCAATATCGGTAAGTGGATGTTTTAATAATCCTAGTATAGACGAAAGTGGACCAGTCATCACATCAGCTCCAATTTTTGCACAATTTACAATATGCATGGTATGTCTTACAGATGCCGCTAAAATTTGAGTTTCGTAACCATAATTGTCATAAATTTCTCTAATTTCTTGAATCAAATTTAATCCATCAGTAGATATATCGTCCAATCTTCCTATGAATGGTGATACAAAAGTTGCTCCAGCTTTTGCTGCTAATAATGCTTGACCTGCAGAAAAAACAAGTGTTACGTTTGTTTTTATTCCTTTATCTGTAAAATATTTGCAAGCCATAACACCCTCTTTAGTCATTGGCAATTTTACTACAATTTGCTCATGTAAATCAGCTAACTCTTCACCTTCTTTAATCATGCCATCATAGTCTACAGCATTTACCTCAGCACTTACTTCGCCATCAACAATGTTGCAAATAGCTACATAATGTTTCAAAATATTATTTTTTCCTATAATTCCTTCTTTTGCCATCAATGATGGGTTTGTAGTAACTCCATCTAAAACTCCGAGCGATTGTGCTTGCTTAATGTCGGCTAAATTTGCTGTGTCTATAAAAAATTTCATACTGTTTATTTAAAATTAAATTTAAATTATGATGCAAAACTACAATTTATAATGATTCATAAGCATTTTCTCATAAACTTTATCAGGTAAAATTCGCTTTAAAATAATTGAAAATTTTTGAATGAAAAATCCCACTTTATAATGAATTTTTGGATTTGGATTTTGAATAATTTCATAAACTGCTTGCGCCATTATATTAGGATCAAGACCACTATCCACTTGTTTATCAATCATTTTTAGTGTGTTTTGATATGATTTTTTGTACGGGGAATTATCAATTAAAGGACTATGATACCTGCCTGATGCAATATTAGTTGCAAAATCGCCTGGTGCAATATTGGTAATTTGAATCCCAAATTGTTTTACTTCCATCCGTAATGATTCAGTAATTAACTCGAGTGCGCCTTTTGAAGCAGAATAAATGCCACGATAAGGCAAACCCATATAACCAGCAATAGAAGTAATATTAATTATTAAGCCAGAATTTTGCTTGCGCATTTGCGGTAAAACTGCCTTAATTATTGAAATTGGACCAAAAAAATTAGTTTCAAAATTACTTTTAATTTCCTCTATTGGCGTTTCTTCAATAGGACCAGTAATTCCAACACCAGCGTTATTAATCAAAACATCAATGCGCCCCGATTTTTCAACTACTATTTTTATAAGTTCGTTTACAGAAGTTAAATTTCGAACATCTAAGGTTAAAAGAGGAAAAACTGATGCGATGTTTTTAGGATTTCTGCTGGTACCATAAACTATAAAACCCTTATTGTGCAAGTAGTTACCCATTGCTTTTCCAATTCCAGACGAACCACCAGTAATTAAAACAACTTTACCCATATAAATTTTTCAAAGATATAAAATTTCTAAAAATTTCTGACCGATAATATTCTAATTGTGAGAAAATATGATGTTGAAATGTAATTTTGTGATAAAATAAAATATTCGTTACAACAATATTAAATTTACTTTAAAACAGTATCAAATTTATGAACTCCCCATAAACAACCAATTTAAAAATTCATATATTTGTATCTATGATTAAAAAATTTTAAACTAAATTATTAATAAAAAGTTTTAGTAAAATGCAAAACATTCGTAGTGTTGACTTGCGTGATTTCCTGTCGGATGACCCGACACGTAAACAAAAATTTGTAAATGAAATCGGAAAAGCTTTCGAAGATATAGGCTTCGTAGCACTAAAAGGTCATTTTTTAGATGACAAATTGGTAAGTGAATT
>JACMPO010000025.1 GCA_014377455.1 Flavobacterium sp. | reverse complement strand
TTAGACTTATAATTTAAGGTGGTTATTGCGTCGGGGCTCACCTCTTCCCATACCGAACAGAGAAGTTAAGTCCGATTGCGCAGATGGTACTGCAAATTTGTGGGAGAGTATGTCGCCGCTTTTTTTACTGAAGCTCAACCTGAAAGGGTTGAGCTTCTTTTTTTTTTTGGTACGGCGTGTTCGCAAGCTCGGTTCGCCGCCTTTCTTTAGTAAAATCCTCATCATGTATTTGATGAGGATTTTTTGTTTTATGTATGTTTTGTCTTGAAAGTGTGGACGGCAGATGTATAAGTTGGGATGGGAGATGTATGAATCGGGAAGCCAGATATATAAGTAGGGATGCTAAATTTATAAAATAAGACAAGCTGACCAGAAATATTGAATTTTGAATATATGATAAAGAGGTTTAATTTTTTGAGAAGATCAAAAAAAAATATTATTAATTTAAATTATATTTATCTAATTTATGTAGAGATTTTTTAATTATAAAGTAATATAATTTATAATAAAGGATTTATTAAAATTATTTATTTTTATACTTAGATGTAAATAATTACAATGTTATGTGTAATTTCATTTCAACTTATTTATAATTTTTATTTAAATCGATAATATTATGCACGCATAGAATGAATATTATTTATTATTACTATTTTAGCTAAAATTTATATTAATACAAAAATGAATATAAAAATTACGGGTTCGGGGAGTTATATTCCAACAAATGAAATTTCAAATTCTTTTTTTTCGAATCATGTTTTTCTTAATGATGACGGCTCACTTTTAAATCAAAGTAATGAAGTTATTATACAAAAATTTAAAAGCATAACTGGTATTAATGAAAGACGATATGTAGACGATAATTTATTGACTTCAGATATTGCAACATTTGCAGCAAAAGAGGCTATTACTTCATCTCATACTGACTTAGAAACGATTGATTATATAATTTTTGCCCATAATTTTGGTAATGTAAAAAAAGACGCAATTCAAAGTGACATTTTACCGAGTTTAGCATCAAGAGTAAAACACAATCTTAAAATTAGAAATCAAAAATGTGTAGCTTATGATATACTTTTTGGTTGTCCAGGTTGGGTTGAAGGAATAATACAAGCTACTGCATTTATCAAAGCAGGTATGGCAAAAAAGTGTTTAATTATTGGTGCTGAAACTCTATCTCGTGTAGTCGATTTACATGATAGGGACTCCATGATATATTCTGACGGCGCTGGTGCAATAATTCTTGAAGCAACAAATGAAAGTGGAGGAGTTCTTGCACATGAAACAGCTTCATTTACATTCGATGAAGCTCATCATTTATTTTTTGGAAATTCATTTAATAAAGAGCTTGATGTAAATGTAAGGTATATAAAAATGTACGGAAGAAAAATATATGAATTTGCATTATTAAATGTACCAAATGCAATGAAAATATGTCTAGACAAAAGTGATATTAAAATTACGCAAATTAAAAAAATTCTGATTCATCAAGCTAATGAAAAAATGGATGAGGCAATTATAAGTAGATTTTTTAAACTATATGGACTTGAAGTTCCAAATGGTATAATGCCTATGAGTATACATTCATTAGGGAATTCTAGTGTAGCAACAATTCCCACACTATTTGATTTGTTAATTAAAGGTAAAATCGAAAATCATTCTATTGAAAAAGGAGATATAATTATGTTTGCATCTGTTGGAGCTGGAATGAATGTAAATGCAATTGTATATCAAATGTAATTAACTTGGGTTTAATTATTTTTTTAAATAAATTTTAATATCGTTTTCTTCAATTTAGATTAACCAATTAGTTTTTAATTTTGAAAATGTAAGTTATGCTCCCAACTTGCTTTTCGTTTCCATCTGGACTTGATTCCCATTTAGTATTAAGTGCTGCAATTTTGGCTTGAGATGCTAAACAACCTGCGGTATTGGTAGTTCCACGAGCTCCAGGTTTTGCCTCAACAACTTTTCCATTTTGATCTACTGTAATTTGAACTACTACAATTCCTTCTTCATTACAATTGTAAGCGGGTTGTGGTGTACTTAAGGCTTTTCTGTTTCCCAAAGAATATCCAGATCCACTACCTTTACCATTCCCGTTTCCTCCACCAGATCCAGTACCAGATCCAGCTCCAGTACCTGTACCATTTCCAGAACCATTTCCACCGCCATTTCCGCCACCAGAGCCACCACTACCAGAGTAACCATTTGAATTTATATCTCCATTAGAACGCCCTTGATTTCCGCTCGAACTACTATTACCATCGCCACCTTTTTTATTTCCATGCAGTAAATTTGCAAGTGCATCATCGGTTTTTTTAACTACAGGTTTAATAATTTTTACTGGTTTTTCATTTTTTTTTACAACAATTTGTGTTTTCTTTTTAACATCGATTTTTTTAATGGAAACATCTGTTTCATCATTATTTTCTTGAGCTATTATATTTTCAGTTGGTGCAGGAGTGACGCTACTCGTTTTTGTAGGTTGTTTAATTTCTAATTCTTTACTTTTAAAATCATTCCCCGATCCAACATCAGAGTCACCAAAGTTAACGGTCATTCCACCACCGCCACCACCACCTGTTAACTCAGCAAGGTTGGATGGAGGCCAAAATCTAATAAAAAACAGTACTAATAACAAGGTTGCATATATTAATATAGCAAGTAAAAATGATTTTCTTTTATCATCTGGTGTGGAATCTATTTTCATAGTTTCTTATTTTTATTTATAACGTTCGAAATCTTGTTATATTGTTTTTCAAAATTTATATCAATTGTTTTAAAGCTATTTCAAAAGCTGTGGCACTAATATTTTTTTTATCAGGATGCAATTCGTAAGTTTTTTTAATTGCATTTCTTATTGTTTCAGAAGTATCGTTAAAAATAGATTCGTCTGTCATTTGTACTTTTTTCTCCATGAAATAGGCAAAAACTCTTGCCATTCCGCAATTTGAAATAAAATCAGGAATTAAACTTACTTTTGAATCAGTTTCTTCCATTATAGATCCAAAAAAAATTTCTTTATCTGCAAAAGGAACATTTGCACCACAAGATATGACTTCTAACCCTGAACTAATTAATGCATCAATTTGACTTTTTGTAACTAACCTAGAGGCTGCGCATGGTGCAAAAATAGCGGCTCCAATATTCCATATTTTTGAATTTATTTCTTCAAATGGAATCATATTTTTTGCTATTAATTTATTTCCATCTTTATCTAAAAATAATTGTTTTATTTCTTCAAATGAAAATCCGTCTTGATTTATAACTCCACCATCGCGATCGATTATTCCAACAATTTTTGCTCCCATTGTTGCTAAATAAAATGCTGCTGCAGATCCAACATTTCCAAATCCTTGGACAATCGCTTTTTTCCCTTTGATTTCGCCTCCATATATTTCATAAAAGTGGCGAACTGCTTCTGCAACTCCATATCCAGTTATCATATCTGCAACTGTAAATTTTCTATTTACATCTGGTGAGAACTTTGTGTTCTCGATGACCTTAACTACTCCTTGTCTTAATTGCCCAATTCTATTTATTTTATCAGCTTCGGTGGGTTTAAAATGACCATTAAATACACCTTCTTGTGGGTGCCAAACGCCACATTCCTCAGTAAAAGGAATTACTTCATGTATTTCATCAACATTTAAATCTCCGCCTGTACCATAATAACTTTTTAATAACGGCGATACCGCTTTGTACCATCGTTTTAATACACCTTTTTTTCGATGATCGTTAGGATCAAAATTTATTCCCGATTTTGCTCCGCCAATTGCTGGGCCAGAAACAGAAAATTTTACTTCCATAGTTTTAGCTAATGATAAAACTTCATTCATATCTAAGCCCTTTCTCATTCGAGTCCCACCACCTGCAGCTCCACCTCTGAGTGAGTTTATTACAGTCCATCCTTCAGCTTCTGTTTCAGAATCTTTCCAGTTAAAAATTATTTCAGGTTCTTTATTTTCAAATTTTTTTAGTAAATCCTTCATTTTGTAATTTAGTTTGTACTGCAAATATAAACTTTATAAAAGATTTCAGATTTTGATTTCAATTTTTAAATAGTTAAAAGCAAAAGAAAACGCAGTTAATTTTAAAAAATAATTAATTTTGATAAAGATTTAAATAAAATTTGAAATGAAGAAAGAGACCAAAGATCAAAACTGGCATGATACAGATTCAGAATCTAGAACATTTGGAAGTAAACTTGCTGATAAAGTAGCAGAGAATATGGGTTCCTGGAGGTTTATTATTATACAAACAATAATTGTAGCCGTTTGGATGTTGCTAAACATAATTGCTTTTATAAAACATTGGGATGAATATCCGTTTATTTTATTGAATTTATTATTTTCCACACAAGCAGCTTATGCAGCACCGATAATTATGATGGCACAAAACAGACAAACAGAACGAGATCGTGCTCATGCAGAAGCTGATTATCAAACAAATGTAGATGCAAAACTAGAAATTGAGGAGCTATCAGAACGATTAAATGCAATAGAAGTTAACAAATTGGATAAAATTATCGAGATGCTAAATAAAATGAAATCTGACAAAGAAAGTTAAACAAAACGCCACTATTAAGTGGCGTTTTATTCAATTTCTAAATAAATTATTTAGTGTAACGTTTGTCTGGAGTTCCGTCCTTTTTTAAAACAACCTTTGTTTCCACTTTTTTTGAGTAGCGTTTGTCAGGTGTTCCATCTTTTTTCATAACTGTTTTAACTTCTGTTTTAGAAACTACTTTTGTTGATTTTGTAGATTTCTTGGCAACTTCTTGAGAGTAAGATGTTAATGTGAATCCAAGAAGCGCAATTAATGTGACAAATAAATTTTTCATTTTGATGTGTTTTAATTATTTATGCTAATTTACAAAAAAAATCAAACTAATTTATATTATCCAAACCGTATAAAAAGATTTTTTTTAAGATAAATTTTTCTTATAAATTATATAATTCAGATAACTTATAAAATTTCATATTATTTTGTTTTACAAAGTTACATATTTGTATTAAAGTATTCATTTCTGTTTGATAACTTGCATTCGCGGTTTGTACGGGTTTATGAGCATACAGAATTAAAATTTTATGTTTCACTTTTGCATACTCTAATAATTGTATAAAATAAGAAATGCTAAAATGAGAATAACTTGAATCAATTCCCAAACCATAAACTACATTGGAATTATTGTAAAAACAATGTTGATTTTCGGGACTATATGCACCATAAGTTGTACCACGAAGCACATTGAATTGTGTTAATAATTTTGTATCTGTTGCACTATTTCTAGACCCATAAGGATATGCAAATGTTTTTACATGGAATGAATTTGCACTCATAATAGACATCATTGGACTAATTTCTTGATTGAAATAAGCTTCTACACCATTTAAATCAGAAAATTGAACAGCATTGATATGATTTAATCCATGTCCTGCAATTTCGTGACCATAATTTTCTAAATCTTTAATTTTCGAGATCTTTTCTCCACTTAGCAAATTGATCTTACTTACACAAAATGTAGCTTTCCATGAATAATCTTTTAAAATTTCGTTAGCGGTAGTCCATTCGTCAACATAATCATCATCAAGTGTTAGCACAACTCCAGCCTTATAAGTAGGCAGATTTTCATCAACATCATTTTTAGAACACGAAATAAATAGTACTAATATTAGTCCTAAATAGATAATTTTTATCACTTTATTTTTATCATAATACACTTTATCTTTCAAAAGGTTGCGTTCAATTTATCAAATAAACTTTTCCAGAACTGTGGTCAACTTTTGCACCCGTGACACTACTTAAAACATTTATTTCATTACGAAGTTTTAAAACACCTAGTAATCCAAAAATTAATGCTTCTTTATATTCTACTATTTTTTTTTCAGGTATGATAATTTGCATATTTGGCAAATAAAATTTAATTCTCTCAATTAAATATTCATTGTAAACACCACCTCCAGTTATTAGCATTTTCCCGATTTTTAAGTCTAATGCAAGACAAGTTTGAATCGCTATATGTTCAATAAACGTGTGCATTTTGTCTGGAGTTGGAATTGTATATTTTTCTACAAGTGGCAATATTTTTTCTTGAACAAATTCTAATCCCAATGATTTTGGATACGATTTTTTGTAATACGTCAAGTGGTTCAATTCATCATATAAATCTAGATTTAAAAGCCCAGTTTTTGAAATTGCTCCTTTATCATCGTATTCTAAACCCAACGAATTTGCATAAAAATTTAGAACTGTGTTTACAGGAGAAATATCAAACGCAATTCTACTTTCATTTTCTTCAAACGATACATTAGAAAATCCTCCTAAATTCAAACAATAATTATATTCTGAAAATAATATTCTATCGCCAATAGGTACTAAAGGTGCACCTTGTCCGCCAAATTGAACATCTTGAACCCTAAAATCGCAAATAACATTTTGATTACAAATTGATGCGATATCAGGAAGATTACCTATTTGAAGCGTAAATCTGTTTTGTGGTTGATGTAAAATAGTGTGGCCATGACTACAAACTGCATCTATATTTTTAATATTGTTCTTTTTTATAAAATCTGAAATCATCTTACCAAGTAACATTGTATATTCCTGATTGAGAATAATTAATTGATCTGATGAATAATTAATTGCTTTTTTAAGTTCAGTAATCCAATTTGAATTATAGGTAATGGTTTCAGCTTCAATTATTTCGAAACTCCATTTTTGTTCTTTTAAAGTAAATATTATATGAGCCAAATCTATTCCATCCAAAGACGTTCCAGACATTACTCCAACTATATTGTATTGATCTTTAAACATTATCTAAATTTACGAAAACGTTTGAAATTTTAATTTAATTGCACTAAATTTGTGTCAAAAATAATCTTTTTAAGAAACCTTTTACTACATTATGGATTTTAATCTGACCGAAGAACAATTAATGATTCAACAAGCCGCTAAGGATTTTGCATTAGCTGAGTTGTTGCCAGGAGTAATAGAGCGCGATGAGCTCTCTAAATTCCCAACTGAACAAATCAAAATGATGGCCAATCTTGGTTTTATGGGCATGATGGTCGATCCAAAATATGGTGGATCAGGGTTAGATAGTGTTTCTTATGTTTTAGCATTAACTGAAATAGCAAAAGTAGATGCATCAGCAGCAGTTATTATGTCTGTAAATAATTCGTTAGTGTGCGCTGGTATTGAAAAATATGGTAATGAAGATCAAAAAATGAAGTATTTGATTCCACTTGCAAAAGGCGATGTAATTGGTGCTTTTTGTTTAAGCGAGCCAGAAGCAGGAAGCGATGCAACTTCTCAAAAAACTACTGCCATCGATAAAGGAGATCATTATTTATTAAACGGCACAAAAAATTGGATAACAAATGGTTCATCAGCATCAACTTATATAATTATTGCTCAAACTGATGTCGAAAAAGGACATAAAGGAATAAACGCTCTTATTATTGAAAAAGGTTGGCCTGGTTTTCAAATTGGAATTAAAGAAAAAAAGATGGGAATTCGTGGCAGTGACACTCATTCTCTTATGTTTACCGATGTAAAAGTTCCCAAAGAAAACAGAATAGGTGATGATGGTTTTGGTTTTAACTTTGCTATGAATGTTTTAAATGGTGGTCGTATCGGGATTGCATCTCAAGCGTTGGGAATTGCAACTGGTGCTTACGAACTGTCATTAGCTTATGCACAGCAACGAAAGGCTTTTGGAAAAGAAATTTTTAAACATCAAGCTATTGCATTTAAACTTGTTGATATGGCAACACAAATTATGTGCGCCAAATTATTATGCTTAAAAGCCGCTTCTGAAAAAGATGAAGGTAAAGATATCTCGCAAAGTGGTTCAATGGCTAAACTTTATGCATCACAAGTTGCAATGGATACAACTATCGAGGCAGTTCAAATTCATGGTGGAAACGGATATGTTTCTGAATATCATGTAGAACGCATGATGAGAGATGCTAAGATTACTCAAATATATGAAGGAACATCAGAGATTCAACGAATAGTGATTTCAAGAACTTTAGTTTCTTAAAATATTAAAATAGTTTATAAAATGTCCTTTCAGAAACGATAGTTTTTGAAAGGTTTTTTTTATTTTCACCAATGTAATCTATTTTTATGTTTGAAGAATTAAAATATTGGTATTTGCGAGACCATAAATTATTCTGGACGTTAAGTATGTCTCAAATTAAACAGCTGTGCATTATTACAGGTTTTAAAAAAGCGTCAAAAGGAGACATAATTTATTTTTCGTCAAGCGATGTGCCTCGGATTTTTTTACTTAAAAAAGGAAATATTAAAATTGTATCAATAGATGAAGATGGAAATGAAACCATAAAAGAAATTTTACAAAAAGGAGATTTATTTGGCGAATTAACTTTAGAAACTGATATAGAAATTAACGAATATGCTAAAGCATTAACAACAGAAGTTTCTATTTGTAGTTTCTTAATGTCAGATTTTGAAGCGTTAATTTAAAAAATCCCAACTTAGCATTATCATATACTAAGTTTGTAGGAATGCGAATGAAGCGGTTAAAAAATAATTATGCTAATTTAATTTCTAAAGATGCTAAAACTAGGTTAACTTCTTTTTTAAAAGATTGGGCAACAAAAGAAGGAATTTTTAATGGAAATAAGGTTGTAATCGAAAATTACTTAACGCAAGCAGATATTGCTCAAATAATATTCACTTCGAGACAAACTGCTACCCAAGTACTTAACGACTTAGTTGAGAAAACTTAATTCACTACAACCGAAAAGAAATTTTAATTGATGATATTTCTAAACTTTAGCACAAATTTCATCAAAGTGTAAACTAGCCGACATATACTTCTTTTGACCTATTATAAATTTGTTCAATCAATTTAAACAATTTAAAAACAGTCAAAATGAAAAAACAAATTTTAATTTTATTAGTAACACTAGCTTCTGTTAAACTTTCGCACAAACTTCAAAAAGAGTTTCACAATTTAATTTACAAAACAAAGTTGCCATTCAAGGTTACGATCCAGTAGCATATTTTAAACAATCAAAAGCTGTTAAAGGGAAAAAAGAAATAACTGCTAGTAATGATGGAGTTCAATATTACTTTTCATCTCAAGTAAATAAAGAATTATTTTTAAAATCGCCTTCTAGTTATGAACCTCAGTATGGCGGTTGGTGTGCTTATGCAATGGGAGCAAGTGGTGAAAAAGTAGATATTGATCCCGATACATTTAAAATAATTGATAATAAATTGTATTTATTTTACAATGCTTTTTTTAACAATACCTTAAAATCTTGGAATAAAGATGAAGTTGGTCTTAAGAAAAAAGCGGACACTAGTTGGAAAAAATTTATCAACTAAAATAAATTAATATTAATTAAAAATCATTTTAAGATGAAAATTACACTATTTATATAGATAATAAAGCTAATTACAGTAGTAATTTTAGTTCAAACCTTATATTTTAAATTTTGGGGCGCAGAAGAATCTGTTTATATTTTTACCAAGTTAGGTATCGAACCTTTTGGAAGAATTGGATCTGGAATTGTGGAAGCAATTGCATCTATTTTAATTCTAATTCCTAAAACAACATTAATAGGTGCAATTTTAGGTTTTGGAACTATGCTTGGTGCCATTTTTTCTCATATCTTTGTACTCGGAATCGTAGTTAAAGACGATGGTGGTACTTTGTTTTTTCTTGCAGTTACAACGTTACTATGTTGTTTAACAATAATTTATATAGAAAAAAACAAACTCATTGATCTTTTGAAATTTAAATACAATTCCTAAATTTAGTTTTTAAAACTGGAAACTATACAAAATCGTATATTCAGAATAACAATATTTTATGCTACTACCTTCTATTAAAAACACTTTAAATGAATTGACAGATTTGCTATCTCAGCTAACTATTGAAGATTATATTTCTCCATGCTACGGACTAAGTAATGCAACTATTGGCGAGCACACACGCCATATTACAGAAATGTTTCAATGTTTAGAAAATCAGTATGAAGTAGCGATAATAAATTATGACGATAGAAAGCGCGACTATTTAATACAAACCGATACCAGTGTTGCAAAGGAAGCAATTGCAGAAGTGATTAAAAATTTAGACAAACCTAATAAAAACATCATTTTGATGCAACTTTTAG
The DNA here is from genome assembly GCA_014377455.1 of Flavobacterium sp. Classification (GTDB taxonomy): domain Bacteria; phylum Bacteroidota; class Bacteroidia; order Flavobacteriales; family Flavobacteriaceae; genus Flavobacterium. Next base: position 46,931 of record JACMPO010000025.1, on the reverse strand, counting down.
ATGGTGAACAATTGCAAATTGAGACCAACTATTATCGCGAATTATTGTATAATTTAGAACATTGCATTCATCACCAAGCATTAATAAAAGTTGCGGTTTTGCACAACGAAAATCTTAAAATTGACGAAAATTTTGGGGTTGCTCGCTCTACAATAGAATACAGAAAACAATGTGCACAGTAAGCTTTGTTACAGCAAACAACCAATTTATTATTACTTCCAATAGAGACGAAAAAGTAGTTCGTCCTGCTATTGAACCGCAAAAATATTTAATAAATAATACTAACATAATTTTTCCAAAAGACCCAAAAGCAGGTGGAACTTGGTATGCTGTGTCAGAAAACGGAACGATTTTGGTCTTGTTAAACGGAGCATCTGAAAAGCATGAAGTAGCAAACCATTATAGAAAAAGTCGTGGATTGATAGTTTTAGATTTAATTAGTTCAAATTTAATGGTTTTGGAATTTTGGAAAACTATAGTACTCGATAATATAGAACCGTTTACATTAGTACTTTTTCAAGATAAAAAATTGTATCAGTTGCGTTGGGATGGAAATTACAAAGAAGCTATTAATCTTGATGAAACTAAGAGTTATATTTGGTCATCAAGCACTTTATATTCAAAAGATATCAGAGAAAATAGAGCCAGTTGGTTTCGAGTGTTTCTTGATACAACTTCAGCAATAACTCCAACTGCAATGTTAAATTTTCATCGGTATACTGAAGAAGATAATTTTGAAAATGGCTTGGTTATAAACCGTAATCAGTTGATGCAAACTTTAAGTATAACCCAAGCAGTTGTTGATAAGGAAAAAGTCACTCTCAATTATTACGACTTACAAACTCAAAAAGATTTCATAAATTTATTTAGTATTATTTAAATTGAAACAATTTTTATACAAACTCACACATTGGGAATATTGGCCTTTCAAAATTGTTTACATTCCCATTTATTTTTTGTGGGCTTATTATTCTTTAAAAGCTAGATCACTTTTTTTCTTTAATGCTTGTAACCCGTCAATTCAAAATGGCGGTTTTATTAATGAATCAAAGAAAAAAATTTATGATATAATTCCACAAAAATATTTTCCAGAAACCGCATTGATACAAGGTCAAATATCTTTTGAAAAAGTAATTGCAATTGTAAATACATCTACTATAAAATTTCCCTTAATAGCAAAACCAGACATAGGTTTAAGAGGTTCTGCAGTAAAAAAAATCTCTAATTTAGACGATTTATTACTGTATCATTCAAAAGCTAATTTTAATTATTTAATTCAAAATTTAATTCCTTTTGAAAATGAAGTGGGAATATTTTATGTGCGTTTTCCTCACGAAAATAAAGGAAGAGTAACTGGAATTGTGGCAAAAGAATTTTTAATTGTTGAAGGTAATGGGAAAGCATCAATCGAAAAATTAATAAAGCAAAATCCAAGATTTAGATTGCAATTAAATTCCCTTAAAAGTGAATATGGATCTAAGCTTAAAGAAGTTTTGCCAATAGGCGAAAAATTGAATTTAGTTCCTTTTGGCAATCATGCTCGTGGTGCTAAATTTATCGATGCAAGTCATTGGAATTCAGATAAAATTGAAAATGTGATGAACGAAATGTGTCTTCAGATTGATGGTTTTTACTTCGGCAGATTAGATATTATGTATAACACTTGGGAAGAATTTGAAAATGGCAAAAATTTTCAATTAGTTGAACTTAACGGTGCTGCTAGTGAACCTACGCATATTTACGATCCAAAACATTCTCTATTTTTTGCTTGGAAAGAGCTTGCAAGGCACATCACTTATATGTTTAAAATAAGTGTTGAAAATCATAAGTTGGGTCATGAATATCTTTCGTACAAAGATGGTATGAAGGAATATCGATTGCATTTAGAACAAAGTGAAAAAATAGTCAATTTTTAACTACATTTGGTTATTGAACCATTTGAAATGATCACTTTAAAAAATGTAGTAGTAGGATTTTTGGTCAGTTTTGTAGGCTCTATTCCGCTTGGATATCTCAATATTATCGGCTACGAAATTTACACTAAAAAAGGATTAAATAATACTATACAATACCTCATTGGTGTCGTAATTATTGAAGCGATTGTTATTTATGCAACCGTAGTTTTCGCTGCTCTTTTAACTAGAAAAAAACAGTGGATGAAGTGGATAGAAGTTTTTACAATTTTTTTTTTATTACTTTTAGCTTCAACTTTTTTTATTAATAATGACAATTCTGGAACAGATGTAAAATCAGTTTATACAAATTATCTACCGCTTGTTACTGGAATTATTTTAAGTAGTTTGAATTTTATTCAAATTCCTTTTTGGACAGGTTGGAATTTATATCTTATTAATAACAAATACATTACCATAGAAAAATTTTATAAATATTTCTATTTAACAGGAACTTTATTTGGAACTTTTTTCGGAATGTTGAGTCTTATTTTGGGATTATATTATTTTTCAAATGCTAGTGCCATGATTAATCCAAAAACAATTTCTAAAGCAATTCCAATTGTTTTTTTTGGTTTGGCAGTTTTTCAAATTTTCAAATTTTATCGAAAGTATTATTCTAAATAATTCACTTTTTTGAATTTAAGTTTTAAGTATATTTACATTCAAAATTTTTTTATGAAAAATATTATTATCACTGGAACATCCAGAGGAATTGGGTTAGAATTAGCATTACAATTTGCTAAAGCCGGACATAATGTTATGGCTTTATCTAGAAAAATTCCAAATCAACTTAAAGAATTTTCAAATATAAATTGCATCTCAGTAGATTTGTCATCAGAATCAGATTTGGTTATTGTAACTGAATTTTTGAAAAAATCTTGGGAAAAAGTGGATATATTAATTCATAATGCAGGTAGTTTATTAAACAAGCCATTTGCAGAAACTTTTCAATCAGATTTTGAGAATGTGTATAAAGTAAACGTTTTTGGAGTGGCCAATTTAACTCGAATTTGTTTGCCATTTTTGCAAAAAGGAAGTCATGTAGTTTCAATTAGTTCTATGGGTGGCATTCAAGGAAGTGTGAAATTTGCTGGTTTGTCTGCCTATTCCTCAAGTAAAGGTGCATTAATTACCTTATCGGAACTTCTCGCCGAAGAATATCGAGATCAAGGAATTGCTTTTAATATTTTAGCTTTGGGTTCAGTCAATACCGAAATGTTGCAAGAGGCATTTCCAGGATATGAAGCGCCACTTTCTGCAACCGAAATGGCTGATTATATATTTAATTTTGCTTTAACTGGAAATAAATTTTATAACGGAAAAGTGTTACAAGTTTCTTCTTCAACGCCCTAGTTTTGAGCGAAGTTCTATCAAAATATCTTCCTGAACACGCAGTTCAATTATGTTTTGAGTTAATCAAAGCCAACTCAGTACATTTGAAAATCGTTAACGAACGACAAACTCGACATGGCGATTACAGAAAAGGAATTTCTGGTAAACACGAAATTACGGTCAATGCTAATTTGAATAAATATCGTTTTTTGATAACACTTATTCATGAAATAGCACATTTGGTTACTTTTGAAAAGTTTGGACGTAAAATTTTGCCACATGGAGTAGAGTGGAAGATGACTTTTCAACAATTGATGGTGCCTTTTATTCGTCCTGAAATTTTTCCAAATGCTGTTCTGGCTTTAGTGGCAAATCATTTTAGAAATCCTACTGCGAGTAGCGATACCGATGCAAAATTAGCCTTTGCTTTAAAACAATTTGACGAGCGCAAACCAGATATTAATTTCATTCATGAAGTTCCAAGTGGAAGTTTATTCCGAATTAAAAATGGAAGAATTTTTCAGAAAAAAGGACTTCGAGTAAAAAGATATGAATGTGTAGAGTTAAAAACAGGACTTATATTTTTATTTAATGCGAATGCTGAAGTTGAAATAATTCCTGGATAATATGAAAAAAGTTAAAGCTTATTATTTGTTGTTTATAACATCTGTTATTTTTTTTGTAATTGTATTATAAAACGACTTTTGATATTAATATCCATGATACTTATTATGTTATTAGAGATGTTGATTTCTATGTAATGAATTCTTTTTTTGTCATGATTATTGGCTTATTATATTTTATTTCTGAAAAATTAAAAATTGTTTTATTTTCTGTTATTTCAAAGGTTCACATATTTGGAACAATATTTTTATTTTTTCTCATTATTTATTTTAACTATTATAATTTATTAGAATATCAATCAAGTGAATTTTTATTTGATAAGCCAAATTATAATAAATACATAATTGTTTCAATTTTAGTGTTAATCTCTTTACAAATCCTCTTTTTAATAAATATATTTGTATCACTAATTAAAAAAATGAAGTCGCTTCGCAATTCTAAATAAATATGAATAAAAATTACTACGCAATATTAATGGCTGGTGGAGTAGGTTCCCGTTTTTGGCCAGTTTCTACAACAGAATTACCAAAGCAATTTCACGATATGTTAGGTGCTGGTTCGACGTTGATTCAAAAAACATTCAATCGATTATCAAAATTAATTCCGGTGGAAAATATTTTGATATTAACCAATGAAAAATATAATGACTTGGTTTTGGAGCAACTGCCAATGGTGAAAAAAGAACAGATATTATTGGAACCTGCTATGCGCAATACTGCACCTTGTATTTTGTATGCTTCTTTAAAAATTCAAAAAATAAATCCAAATGCGGTTATGGTTGTTGCACCAAGCGATCATTGGATAGAAGATGAAGAAGAGTTTGCAACCAATTTAAAACAATGTTTTGATTATTGTGAAAAATGTGATGCACTTCTCACTTTAGGTATTCAACCTACTTTTCCCAATACAGGTTTTGGTTACATTGAATTCGATAAATCGGATAAAAATCCAATTAAAAAAGTAAATCAATTTAGAGAAAAACCAGATTATGAAACCGCCAAATCATTTCTAGATGCAGGAAATTATTTGTGGAATGGTGGCATTTTTATTTGGAGTGTAAAATCGATAATCAAATCATTTGAAAAATTTCAACCTCAGATGACTCAATTGTTTCTGGGTGGTTATACAGATTATAATACCAACTTAGAGCAAGTTTTCATTAATGAAAATTATGGCAATGCTGAAAATATTTCTATAGATTATGCCATAATGGAAAATGCAAATAATGTTTTTGTTTTACCAGCTACTTTTGATTGGAATGATTTAGGAACTTGGGGTCAATTGCACGAAAAATTAGACAAAGATGATAACAACAATGGTGTTATAAACGCACGAGTAGTTTTAGAAAATGCAACAAATAATATAATTCGCTCTGACGCCGATAAAATTATAGTGGTTGATGGTTTGCACGATTATATAATTGTAGATAAAGAAGGAGTATTACTAATATATCCAAAAAGTAAAGAACAGGAAATAAAGAGAATAACCGCTGAAGTTCATAAATTATAAGAGGAAACTTTAAAATTATTCTCCTTTATTCTGTGATTTTCTAATTTTTTTGAACAAATTGGACGAGTAAACAAAATCGATTATTGCTTCATTATCTGTTTTGAAGATTTCTTTTTTAGTACCTTCCCAAGCTAAAATTCCTTCTTTAAGGAAAATTATTTTTTCACCTATTTCCATCACAGAGTTCATATCATGAGTGTTTACAACCGTTGTAATGTTATATTCCTCGGTAATTTCCTTAATTAAATTATCTATAACTGTAGAAGTTTTTGGATCTAATCCTGAATTTGGTTCATCACAAAACAAATATTTAGGATTATTAACAATTGCTCTAGCAATAGCAACTCTTTTTTGCATTCCTCCCGAAATTTCTGAAGGTTTTTTTTGATTTGCATCAATTAACTTTACTCTTTCGATAACAAAATTTACACGATCTTTTATTTCTGATTTACTTTTGTCTGAAAACATTTTCAAGGGAAAACCAATGTTTTCTTCGACAGTCATTCCGTCAAAAAGTGCGCTTCCCTGGAAAACCATTCCTATTTCTGTTCTTAAATCTCGTTTTTCGTCTGAAGTTAATTCATCATAAACTCTACCATCAAACGAAATTGTACCAACATCTGGTGTGAAAATTCCAAGTAAAGATTTTAATAATACCGTTTTGCCAGAACCGCTTTGACCAATAATTAAATTGGTTTTTCCGGTTTCAAAAATTGTAGAAACTCCTTTTAAAACTTTGCTTTCCCCAAATGATTTTTCTATATTTTTAACTTCTATCATTTGCTTAAAAGTAATTGGGTTAAAATATAATTTACTAAAATAATCATTACACTAGTCCACACGAAAGAAACCGTACTTGCTTTTCCAACTTCAAGTGCTCCACCTTTCATATAATATCCATGAAAAGAAGGAATTGTAGCAAGTAAAAAAGCAAATAGTATCGTTTTTATGAATGCATAGACAACATGAAACGGAATAAATTGGGCTTGCAAACCTTGTATAAACTCATCTGCTGTAGTAAAACCTCCATAAACTCCTGCAATCCAACCTCCTAAAATTCCTAAAAACATAGCAATTCCAATTAAAAACGGATATAATAATGAGGCAACTAATTTTGGGAAAACCAAATAATTTAATGAATTTACACCCATAACTTCTAGTGCATCTATTTGTTCAGTCACGCGCATTGTGCCTATACTTGAGGTAATAAATGAACCCATTTTTCCAGCCATAATGATTGAAATAAAGGTTGGCGCAAATTCTAAAATCACTGATTGTCTTGTTGCAAAACCTATTAAGTATTTTGGTATTAGAGGATTAGTTAAATTTAATGCAGTTTGAATTGCAACAACACCACCTACGAAAAATGATATAAAAGCCACAATTCCAAGCGAATCAATAATTAAGTCATCTATTTCTTTAAAAATTAATCCTCGCATAACCGACCACTTGGTAGGTTTATTGAAAATTTCTTTTAGCATTAAAAAGTATTTCCCTATTTGTGTTAAATATCTAGTTAGCATTTGTGTAAAATAATTTCAAAAATAGTAAGAAGTTACGAGTTACTAGTTATGTGTTAGCTTATTATTTAGATTAATTTTTTTTTCATTTGTTGGAACCTATAGTTTCTTATAAATTTAGCTTGTTCGGTGGTAACTAAAAGAGTTTTATTTTCGCGTTTTGCTTTCCAGAAACCCATTATATAATCAAAAAAAAGTAATGGTTTTTTTTTCATCCAAGCTAATTTTGCTGAAGCAATGAAAGTAATAAGAAATCCATAACCTAAAGTATAAAATGCTTCCCCTTGTTTGTAACGTGCAGTTTTATAATAATTTGCACCTGTTGGCTTTAAATGTTTAACTTTTAAAGTTGCATCTGTTATTACTTTCCAATTATAAAACTTACACAATAATTCATCCACTGTATCCCAACCCATTGCGGGTTTTAATCCATCAATTTGTTCAAAAGTTTCTTTTCGGTACGATTTAAAAGCACCTCTAATATGATCTTTATCTGTTAAATTTTCTAGAATCCACTCTTTATTTTTTTCTATGTATGCAAATCCACCAACCATTCCAATTGTTGGATCAGATTTGAAGTGTTCCATTATAGTTTCAAAATAATTATCTGGAAAAATCAAATCGGCATCTGCTTTTACAATAAAATCATAGTTTTTATCTAGCGTTTCCAATCCTTTTTGAAATGCTTGAATAACTTTACTTCCTGGAAGATGAATATTTTCGGAGGTTTTGTTAACTAACGTTATCCAAGGATATGTTTTGGCAAATTCAGTTACAATTTCATGGGTTTTATCGGTAGAATTATCGTTTACAACAATAATTTTTTGTGGTACAATAGTCTGATTTACTAACGATTGTAGTGTTTGTAAAATGAATTTTTCTTCGTTGTAGGTGGGAATTACAATATAGTATTTCATAAAGTATTAACTTAAAAACAGAGACGGAATACTAAATTCGTTCTGCGTATACCATATAATATCGAGGGGTAAAATAACGAAGTAAAGGACGAAACCCGATGTTTTTTACTGGATGCGTAAATTTTTCTCTTTCAATTATGTTCCAACCTGTTTTTTCTAAAAGCCAGTCAAGTTGCCAATCTTCAAATTCGTGATAATGTCGGTCCCACAAGTCTGTTTTGCTTTTATACGCAGAGGTAAACCAAAGTCGTAACGGAATAGAAATTACTACTTTATTCGATTTTATATTTTTTAAAACTGTGTAAGGATTTAGTAAATGTTCAAATATTTCAAATGCTGTAACAACAGTGTAATTTTCATTTTTTAATGCTTCTTGATTCTCGTCTAAATCTTCTCCAGTAGTATTAAAAATTTGATATCCATTTGATTCCATTATTTTAGAAAATGGATTGGGAACTCCTAAATCTAAAATTACCTCTGACTTTCCAATATTTTTTTCTAAAAATTGTAAAGTAAGTTTGAAACGTTTGTTAGGAAAAGTGTTTTCGTACATTTTTGTATATTGTAATCTATCATGTTATAAGTCTAAATTAACTTTAAATGTGTTATATAATTTTGACTAATTGATTTTATGATTTTAAATATTATTGTTCAATTAAATTCATTTGGCATCGGTAGCTAACACAAATTTTAGTTTATTTTTGACTCCAATTTGCAATACATCAACAAGGTCTTGAACCTGCATATTAAAAGGGATTCTCACCACTATGGTTTGCTCTTTAGAGGCATCAATTTTAGAAAGCAAAGTCGATTCTAAATTGGCAAAAGCAACTTCTTGTTTGTCCAAATAGAATTTTTTATCTTCAGTTACTGATAGACTAATGAGCTGTTTATTAGTTTTCTCGTTTGTTTTCGATTTTGGTAATGTCATTTTAATTACGTTCGGATTTGCCAACGTAGAAATTATCAGAAAAAACAAAAGTAGAAAAAACATAATATCGCTCAAGGATGAAGTAGCAACTTCAGCGTGAAAGCGTTTATTTCTTTTTATCGGCATTTGGTCGTTGTATTATATTGACAAAATCTAAAATTTGTTTTTGAATTGCTAATGAGAAATTATCAATTTTTCCATTGAATAAATGGTAAGCAGAATAAGCAATAATTCCAACAATTAAACCAGATCCGCTGCTTATCATTTTTTCATAAAGTCCTCCAGAAATGTTGCCAATACTGATGTTTTCGGTAACAGAAATACTGTAAAAAATTTTGATTACTCCACCAATAGTCCCAATAAAACCAAGTGTTGGCGCTATTCCAGCAATAAGTCCTAACTGTCCCATTTTCTTTTCCATTTGTCCAATTTCAATATTTGTGGCACGTTCCATGTTAGACTCTATTTCGGAAATTGGTCTTCCAATAGTTAGAATTCCTTCTTTTAAAATGATTCCCGATGCAGTTCCATTTCGTTCAGCAATCGAAAGCGCCATATCTAAATTCCCAGAATTAAGATTGTCTCTCACATCGCGCATCATATTAGCATCTATTTTTGCTGCTTTGTGAATGAATAAATATCGTTCAAAAATTAAATAAAAAGTATAAAAAAGCAGTATTGATATTGGTATCAAAAAAAATCCTCCCTTTAAAATAAATTCTAATACTGATATTTCAGTATTAACTGCTGGAATGTTTTCAACTGCTGCTTGCGTTGCTTTTGCAATAGTATCCGATTGTAATCCAATAAAAATATTTATCATATAACTTTATTTTGATTTAATATTTGTGTATAATTTCAAAAATAACTTCAAATTTGCACTAAAGATAAAAATCGATTATAATACTAAACTATAAAAATCGTAAATTATTTTGTCTTTAACATATTTTTTTAAAAATGAATTATAAAGAAACTACTGTTTGGCTCTTTAATCAACTACCAATGTATCAGTTACAAGGTGGATCTGCATATAAAAAAGATTTAACAAATTCTATTTTGCTTGCTAATCATTTAAATAATCCTGAGAAAAAATTAAAATGTATTCATGTTGCTGGCACTAACGGAAAAGGCTCTACTTGTCATCTTTTGGCTTCTGTTTTTCAGGAAGCTGGCTACAAAGTTGGACTGTATACTTCACCGCATTTAAAAGATTTTAGAGAACGGATTAAAATTAATGGAGAAGAAATTTCAGCGGAATTTGTTATTGATTTTGTTGCAAAAAATAAAATTTTTTTCGAAGAAAATGAATTAAGTTTTTTTGAAATGACTGTTGGACTTGCATTTAAATATTTTCTAACAGAAAAAACAGACATCAATATTATAGAAGTTGGAATGGGTGGTAGGCTGGATTCTACTAATATTATTACACCAGTAGTTTCTGTTATTACTAATATTGGATTAGATCACACACAGTTTTTAGGAAATACATTAAGTTTAATTTCGACTGAAAAAGCAGGTATTATTAAAAAAAACATTCCTGTTGTGATAGGCGAATTTACAAATGAAACACGTTTAGTATTTGAGCAAAAAGCAAAAGAAATGTCTTCCAAAATTTATTTCGCATCCGATTTAATCAAAGAAATATATCCATCAGCATTGCAAGGTGATTACCAAATACAAAACAAGAAAACAGTATTGCAAACTATTAAAGTTTTACAAAATAGTTATGAATTCAGCGTTTCCGAAGAAAATATTAAGTATGGCTTTTTAAATGTAATTAAAAATACTGGTTTACACGGTCGTTGGCAAAAGTTATCTCAAAATCCACAAATTATAGCAGATACAGCACACAACTTTGATGGGTTGAAAATAGTTTTAAATCAAATACAAAAAGAAGTTTTTAAAGAATTACATATTGTTTTAGGTGTTGTTAATGATAAGGATTTACACGAAATTTTGCCTTTATTTCCAAGAAATGCAAAATATTACTTTTGTAAACCCAGTATACCTCGTGGATTGGAGGTGAAAATTTTAGAAAGCACTGCAAATGAATTTGGATTATTTGGAGATTCATTTGATTCAGTTTCAAAAGCTTATCATGAAGCGGTTAAAAATGCAAAAAAAGAAGACTTTATATATGTAGGTGGTAGCACATTTGTAGTTGCAGAAATTTTATAATTTTTTTTATTTTTCTTGCGAATATCAAAAATAGCTGTATATTTGCACTCGCCATTAAGCACTAATCGGGCGATTAGCTCAGCTGGTTCAGAGCACCTCGTTTACACCGAGGGGGTCGGGGGTTCGAACCCCTCATCGCCCACAATAAACTTCAACAGAAATGTTGGAGTTTTTTTATGCTTTATATTTAAATTATAAATTAATTTTGTTACTATTTGCTGTTGTGTGCTATTTTTATTTGCATAATAGTAGCTAAACTTAAAGCTTGTGTTTTTATTTTTTCCGAATTGTCTCCTCGAAAATTTTGATCAACTGTTTTATTAAAATGATTTAACTAAATTTTAAATATTTCAGGAGATAGATGATACTTCAAATCAATATCTAAATGGATTTGAGTTAAATTATTAATATATCCACTAGTCCCTAAAATTACTTGTGACCAGAAAATGACCAAAACTGGTAAATGTTCTTCGATTTTTATTTTGACTACATCGGTAAAAATAAAATTTATGTCATCATCTTTTAGTAATTTTTTATAAAATTCATTTACTAAAAGATATAAATCATCTTGTGTTTTTATGTCGTTCATTGTAGATTTTAATTTTTTAATTAAATAGAAAAAAAAAGTTTCAAAAATTAATTTGAAACCTTTTACTAATTATTACTAAGAATTACATTTTTACATATAAGCCTCAATAGGAGCACAACTGCACACTAAATTTCGATCTCCATAAGCATCATCAGTTCTTCTTACTGTTGGCCAAAATTTATTATCTGAAATATAATCTAATGGGAATGCTGCTGTTTCACGAGAATAAGGCATATTCCAAACATCAGAAGTAAGCATTGCTAGTGTGTGTGGGGCATTTTTTAACACATTATTTACATCATCAGCAACACAAGTATCTATTTCTTTTTTTATAGAAATCATAGCATCGCAAAACCGATCAAGCTGTGCTAAATCCTCACTTTCAGTTGGTTCAATCATCATTGTACCATTTACAGGAAACGAAACTGTAGGCGCATGAAAACCATAGTCCATTAATCGTTTTGCAATATCAACAACTTCAATTCCATTTTGCTTGAACGATCTGCAGTCAATTATCATTTCGTGTGCCGCACGACCCATTTCTCCTGAATATAATATAGGATAAAAGTTTTCTAACCTTGCTTTTATATAGTTGGCATTCAATATTGCAAATTTTGTTGCATCAGTAACACCTTCTGCACCTAGCATACAAATGTATCCATAAGATATCAAGCACACTAGTGCAGAACCGTATGGCGCACCAGAAATTGCTGTTATGGCTTCATTTCCACCAGTTGGTATTATTGGATTTGACGGCAAAAATGGAACTAGTTGTGGCGCAACACATATTGGACCTACACCTGGACCACCACCACCATGAGGGATTGCAAAAGTTTTATGCAAATTTAAATGGCAAACATCTGCACCTATTGTTGCAGGATTTGTTAATCCAACTTGCGCATTCATATTGGCACCATCCATATAAACTTGGCCACCATTATCATGGATTATTTGTGTAATTTCCTTAATAGCACTCTCAAAAACTCCGTGGGTTGATGGATAAGTAACCATTAATGCAGCCAAATTATCTTTGTGTAACAATGCTTTTTCTCGTAAATCATCTATATCAATGTTTCCATTTTCCATAGTTTTAGTTACTATAATTTCCATTCCCGCCATCGCTGCAGAAGCTGGATTTGTTCCATGTGCAGATGATGGAATTAAGCAAACATTTCTATGTAAATCGCCACGAGATAAATGATAAGCTCGAATAGTCATTAATCCAGCATATTCACCTTGAGCTCCTGAATTTGGTTGCAATGTGGTTCCTGCAAATCCAGTAATTACATTTAATTGTTGCTCTAGTTTTCTCAACATAATTTGATAACCTTCAGCTTGATCTACAGGAACAAATGGATGAATATTATTCCAAATTCCCATGGATAATGGTAACATTTCTGCTGCTGCATTTAGTTTCATTGTGCATGATCCTAATGAAATCATAGAATGATTTAGTGCTAAATCTTTTCGTTCTAATTTTTTTATATAACGCATCAAACTAGATTCAGAATGATGTGTGTTGAAAACTTCATGTCGTAAAAAACTTGAAGTTCGTTCTAGATTTGACGGAAAATTTTTATCATTTAATAATTCATTTATTTTAAACGATTCTTTACCAGTTGCTACTGCAAAAATTTCAATTATTTGATTAATATCTGTTATTGATGTTGTCTCATTTAAAGATATAGAAATTGTTTTTTCATCAATATAATAAAAATTCACTTCGTGTTTTTCAGCAACTTCTTTTACTTTCTTGGCATCTGCTTTAATACAAATTGTATCAAAAAAAGCAGTATTAGTTTGATAAATTCCAAGTTTATTTAAAGCATCTGCAACGGTAACTGCAGTAGAATGAACTTTATTTGCAATAAATTCTAATCCTTTTGGACCATGATAAACTGCATACATTCCAGCCATAACAGCAAGTAAAACCTGAGCTGTGCATATATTGGAGGTTGCTTTTTCACGTTTGATGTGTTGCTCACGAGTTTGCAAAGCCATTCGTAAAGCTCGATTTCCATTAGTATCAATTGTTACACCAATAATTCTACCTGGCATTGATCGTTTGTATTCTTCTTTTGTAGCAAAAAAAGCGGCATGTGGTCCACCATAACCCATTGGAATTCCAAAACGTTGTGTAGTTCCAACCACTACATCAGCACCCATTTCTCCTGGTGGAACTAGTTTTACTAATGATAAAATATCACTTGCAACAGCAACTTTGATTTCATTAGATTTTGCTTTGGAAATAAATCCAGCATAATCATTAATTTGTCCGTATTTTCCTGGATATTGTAAAATAGCGCCATAAAAATCGTTTGTAAATTCAAAAGTTTCATGATTTCCAATTACTAATTCAATACCTATAGGAGCAGAACGTGTTTGTAAAACTGAAATGGTTTGTGGCAAAATTTCTTCTGAAACAAAAAATTTATTTATATTATTTTTCTTTTGATCTCGAGAACGAACATCAAATAATAACGCCATTGCTTCTGCTGCAGCTGTACTTTCGTCTAGTAAAGATGCATTTGCAATTTCCATTCCCGTAAGTTCTATAACTGTGGTTTGGAAATTTAATATTGCTTCCAGTCTTCCTTGAGCAATTTCTGCTTGATAGGGCGTGTAAGCGGTGTACCATCCTGGATTTTCAAAAATATTTCTTTGAATTACAGCAGGAACTATAGCAGAATGATAGCCTAATCCGATGTACGATTTATAAATTTTATTTTTTTTCCCAAGTTCTTGAATATGATTTAGATATTCAAATTCAGTCATGGGTTTATCTAAAATCAATTCGGTTTTTAATCTTATATCTGACGGAATCGTTTCGTAGATTAATTGATCAAGAGTTTCTACTCCAATAGTTTTGAACATTTGTTTTAAGTCGCTCTCACGTGGACCTAAATGGCGTAATGCAAATCCGTCTTGTTTCATTTATAAAATATTTATGTTGAAGCTAATTTTCGAATAGCAAAAATACTTATTACATTCGTAAATTTTAGTTAAACAAGCTCTAATTTTTTATTGATTTTTTAACTTTTATAGTTGGTTATTAACAATATAATTATTTTTGTTAATGAAGTTTTTTAAACTTTTAGTAGATTTTTACATAAATTCCAGCATTCATGTGGCATTAGCAGCAATATCGTTTCTTATGATGACGCAGTCTATGTTTAAATTACCACTGGATAATTCAATCATTTATTTTGCTTTTTTTGGAACAATTGTGGGATATAATTTTGTAAAATATGATGCTTTGGTTCGGGTGAAAAAATATCAAATGAGATTGGAATTAAAAGCTATTGTATTTTTAAGTTTATGCTCACTAATAGCTACAGGATATTTTTTTTATCAACTTCAACCATTTATACAATTTACAGCACTCATTTTTCTTATAATAACGATACTTTATACGTTGCCATTTTTTCCAAACAAACAAAATGCCAGAAACTGGGCTGGAATTAAAATTTATATTGTGTCTTTATGTTGGGTGGGAGTTACACTAGTATTACCAATTATTAATACGGAAATATATTTTTCAAATTCAATGCTGGTTGTAGCAATACAACGATTTATAATTTTATTTGTTTTGATTTTAATTTTTGAAATTATCGATTTAAAAACTGATGATCCAAATTTGCAAACCGTACCACAGAAAATTGGAGTAAGTAATTCAAAAAAACTGGGTAGTTTTTTATTAATTATTTTTTTGACTATCGAGTTTTTCGATAAAAATTTTGATCTTACCATTTTATTGTTAAAAGCAGGAATCGCAGCAACGACTTTTCTGTTTCTGTGTTTTGCTAATGAAAAAAGCTCAAAATATTATTCGTCGTTTTGGGTAGAAAGTATTCCAATATTTTGGTGGCTTTTACTATTAATTTTCTGCTAAGTTTTTTATAAATTGATTACGTTTTGTTATTAAATTTGTTCGGTAATTTTTTAAAATTTCTGCCCCTTAAAATTTATAATATCCAATCAGATTATTTACAAAAAGTAAAGTATTAACAGTTGCAAATAGCAAAAATAATATATTCATAAAATAACTGACTATTACAAATAATGTTCTTTTTGGGATGTCATACATAGGATAATATGCAATTTGTGTTGCAACTTTTCCAATCCAATACATTGAAATTAAACCTGTTATAGCAATAGCTAATGAGGATTTATTTTTCAAATCAGTAGTGAGTAATATTGAAATTAATCCAAAAGAAAAGTTCAAACCTTGAATATATCGCCCATATGTTTTAGCTATTTCTTGATTTAAAGGTTTTAATTTTTTCACATCATTATACCAATCAAAAACTTGATGACGGATTTAATGATAAATTAATGCCGTAAAAATTTGAGCAATTCCACTACAAATAATTAACCAATTTGGTAAAATAATATTCATATCTAAATTATTTTTTTTCCTTCAATTGTTATTTTTGAACCTAATGCCAATAAAATTGATGTTGGTTTAATGTTTTGTAAAATTTCAAAATCTTTTCCATATATTGATTTGAAATCTACATCTAATTTGTAATCTAATACTTTTAATTGTTCCCATCTCGGATGTGTTACTTCGTATTCAACCGTTTTATTTTCGTTGAATTTTGTGTAACCAAAATAATGTTCAGTGATAAAATCTGCTTCTGAATTTAGTTCAATAGGGATTTGATGTTTATCTGTTTTTACTAATATTGAATTCCATTTATCATCCTTTTTCCATTCGTATTGAAATATTTTTGAAATTTCATTTTCAATTCTCGAATGACGCATTGGTAGTGTTTGATAATGTTCATTATACATTGTGTTTGCGACTAAAGTAACTGCAAATTTTGGTACAATTTCTTTTATAAAAACAGTTCCTCGTTTCCATTTTCCATTTTCTAAGCATTTAACATAAAAGCGCAAATTTACTTCTTCAAAATTAGTATGAAATGGAATTTTGATTCCCAAAACCTTTACGTTTTCAAACATAAAACCTATTAAACTAATGTAACATTTGCCATTCCACAAGTCTAATTCAGTTCCATTTGGGATATATTTTTGTAATAAATCTGGATTAATTTCATAGTTAATCAATGCTAAATCATTCCATTCTGCGGTAAGAAAACTCATTTTTATATTTTGATTTTAAATTTTCAATAAACATTGAAAATTAATTGTGATTTATTTCATGATTTTAATAACAAGTCGTCCCAACCAGTTATCTTTAAATTCGGTTGCCTTTTCTAACATATTGTCGGCTTTTAAAACAAAGTCGTATAATTTTGAGGTTTGATTTATAAAATGTCGTTCCTCAGTTGTACCATCGGCTTCGATTGTAGAAACTTCTTTTAAAATTTTCAATGCTGGTTTTATTTCGCGTTTACTTCTTTCTTTCGCAATTTTTACCGCTAGTTCATCTAAATCTTGTTCGGCTGTGAAGTAATCACGGCGTTCGCCAGCTTTGTATTCTTTATACACAATTCCCCAATCCATTAAAGCTCTTAAATTCATGGAAGCATTTCCACGAGAAATTTGCAATTCATCCATAATGTCTTCCATTGAAATGGCTTGATTTGAAACCATTAATAAAGCATGAATTTGAGCCATTGTTTTGTTAATTCCCCATTGGTTTCCTAACGCTCCCCAAGTTTGAACAAATTTAATTTTCGCTTCTTTATATTCCATACTGCAAAAATATATAAAGTTTTTGAAATTTCAATAATAATTGAAACTTAAATATCAACAAAATCAATTTTGATTAATTATCTAAAAATTATCTGGAATAATTGGGTGCTTCTTTTGTAATAGTGACATTATGAGGATGGCTTTCGCCAATGCCACTAGCTGTAATTCTTACAAATTTGCTGGTTTCCTGTAATGTTAATACATCTTTAGCGCCACAATAACCCATTCCTGCGCGAAGTCCACCTATAAATTGTTGCATACTTTCGTTTAACTCTCCTTTGTATGGAACTCTTCCTACAATTCCTTCGGGAACAAGTTTTTTTACGTCATCTTCAACATCTTGAAAATAGCGATCTTTAGAACCATCTTCCATTGCTTCAATGGAACCCATTCCTCTGTAAGATTTGAACTTTCGTCCCTCAAAAATTATAGTTTCGCCTGGACTTTCTTTTGTGCCAGCTAAAAGAGAACCTAACATAACACAAGATGCGCCTGCGGCAATTGCTTTTGGAATATCACCGGTGTATCTAATACCGCCATCTGCAATTACTGGAACTCCTGAATTTTTAAGCGCATCTGCTACCTCTAACACTGCTGAAAATTGAGGAAATCCAACTCCAGCAATAACTCTTGTTGTACAAATAGATCCTGGACCAATTCCAACTTTTACAGCATCAGCACCATTCTCGACTAAATAAAGAGCAGCTTCTGGTGTTGCAATATTTCCAACAACAACATCGAGATTTGGATAACTGGCTTTAATTTTTTTCAAAACAGTAACTACACCTTGAGTGTGACCATGAGCAGTATCGATTACAACAGCGTCAACTCCGGCATTTACCAGAGCGGTTGTTCGTTCCAAGGCATCTGCTGTAACTCCTATTGCTGCGGCTACTCGAAGACGCCCAAAATTATCTTTATTTGCAATTGGCTTTTGAGTAAGTTTTGTTATGTCTCGAAACGTAATAAGTCCAATAAGTTTGAAGTTTGCATCAACAACAGGAAGTTTTTCAATTTTGTTTTTTTGTAAAATACCTTCCGCTTCTTGAAGCGTAGTTCCCTTTGCTGCAGTAACTATATTAGTGCAGGTCATTACCTCTAAAATGGAACGTGTGTTTATTTTTTCAAATCGCAAATCTCTATTGGTCACAATACCTTTTAGAATTCCATTTTCATCAACAACTGGAATTCCACCGATGCCATGTTCTTTCATCAACATTTTTGCATCTCCAACAGTCGAATTTAATGGTAAAGTTACTGGATCGATTATCATTCCAGATTCTGCTCTTTTCACTTTTCTAACTTTGGCCGCTTGTTGCTCGATGCTCATGTTTTTGTGTAAAACTCCAATTCCTCCTTCTTGTGCCATGGCTATTGCCATCGAACTTTCGGTAACTGTATCCATTGCTGCAGATACAATAGGAACATTTAAAGTAATATTTCTGGAAAATTTCGATTGGATATTTACTTCTCGAGGTAAAACTTCGGAATAATTTGGGATAAGCAAAACGTCATCATATGTTAATCCTTCGCCGATAATTTTTGAGGTGTGTGCTTTCATTGCAATTTTGTAGTAGTAGTTAAATTGCATGCAAATATAGGGAAAAAGTAAATAGTAATTAGTTGCAAGTCATTAGTTTTTAGCCTAGATAGTAATGGAAAGCATTTTATTTAAGAATTCTATTTTTTGGTGCATTAAAAAAGCGACCAGCGGAAGCTCTTTTTAGTGCTTACAAAAAAAGAATTGTCGATAAAATCTTGAAATGGATAGCTGGAGATTGCTTCAAAAAATAAAATTTAAAAAGATTCTGAAACGAGTTCAGAACTAATGAAATTCTCCAAAAAGTCGGGAAGCCACATTATAAGCACTTTCAAAACTCATTGGGCTTGTATTTGTATAAGCATTTTGTTGTGTGAAATAAGATAGCATTTTCTCGGTTGGCATGTTTCCAGTTAAATCATCTTTTGCCATTGGACAACCTCCAAAACCTTGAATCGCGCCGTCAAAACGGCGACAACCTGCTTTAAAAGCAGCATCAATTTTTTCATGCCATTTGTTAGGAGTTGTATGCAAATGTGCTCCAAATTCAACTTGTGGATATTTTGGAATTAAGCTTTTAAATAAATAATCAATAACATCTGGAGTTGAACTTCCAATAGTATCAGAAAGAGATAAAATTTTTGCTCCCATTTTAGACAATTTTTCAGTCCATTCGCCAACAATTTCCACATTCCACGGATCGCCATATGGGTTTCCAAATCCCATTGAAATATAAGTTACTACTTCTTTATTGGATTTATTTGCAATGTCTAAAATTTCTTGAAGTGTAATTAAACTTTCGGCGATGGTTTTGTGAGTGTTTCGCATTTGAAAATTTTCGGAAATCGAAAATGGAAAACCTAAATATCGAATTTCTTTATGAACAGAGGCTAATTTTGCTCCTTGGGTATTTGCAATAATGGCTAATAATTTGCTTTTAGTTTGTGATAAATCGAGTTGATCGAGCACACTTGCAGTATCAATCATTTGTGGGATTGCTTTTGGAGAAACAAAACTCCCGAAGTCAATAGTATCAAAGCCAACACGCAGTAACGATTGGATATAATCGACTTTCCTTTGCGTAGGAATGAAGGTTTTAATGCCTTGCATGGCATCGCGTGGACATTCGATAATTTTTACTTGTTCCATTTAAAGAGCGAATATAAACAAAGTTTTATCTACACAGATTCAAAATAAAAGTTTATTGTCTCATTTTTAAAATAGCCTTATTTATTTGCTTTACAAGTTGTGGACCTTCATAAATAAAACCTGTATAAAGTTGTACTAAACTTGCTCCAGCTTCTAATTTTTTAATTGCATCTTTCGCCGAATGAATACCTCCAACACCAATTATTGGAAACGATTTATTACTATTTTCAGATAGAAACCGAATAACTTCTGTAGCTCTTTTTGTTAGCGGTTTCCCCGATAAACCTCCATCTTCAAGTTGATTTTGAGAATCTAATCCATTTCTTGTTATGGTAGTATTGGTCGCAATTACACCAGCAATTTTTGTTTGATTTATTATTTCGATGATGTCTAAAAGTTGTTCATTTGTTAAATCTGGTGCGATTTTAAGCAAGATTGGTTTTGGCTTTCCTTTAACTAAATTTTTATTTTGAAGTGTTAGTAATAATTTAGTTAAAGGTTCTTTTTCTTGAAGTTCCCTTAAATTTGGTGTATTGGGCGATGAAACATTTACAACAAAATAATCTACATAATCAAAAAGGGCATCAAAACAAATTAAATAATCTTGAACCGCATCATCGTTAGACGTAATTTTATTTTTACCGATATTACCACCAATTAATATGTTTTTATTTTTTTTGAGTCTTAAAACAGCATTGTCAACGCCACCATTGTTAAAACCCATTCTGTTGATAATTGCACTATCTCTTTTTAATCGAAACAATCGGTTTTTTGGATTTCCATCTTGCGCTTTTGGAGTTAAAGTTCCTATTTCGATAAATCCAAAACCAAAATTTGAAAGTTCCTGAAACAACTTTGCATCTTTATCAAATCCGGCGCCAAGTCCAACTGGATTAGGAAATTTTAAACCGAAAACTTCTGTTTCTAATTTCTTATTTTCTAAGCAATAAATTAATTTAAAAAGACCGTTAAATCCTGGAATTTTACATAAATTTCGGATTAAAGAAAACGTAAAATAATGTACTTTTTCTGGATCAAACCAAAACAGAATTGGACGAATAAAAAGTTTATACATTTTAATAAATTATGAATTCAAAATTAGTGATTTGAAATGAATTTATGAATTATAATTGTTTTGTATATTTGTTAAAAATAAATTTTATGCAACATATTATAGATCGATTTATAAGTTATGTAATTATTGATACAGAATCGGATCCAAAATCTACCACAACTCCAAGTACTAAAAAACAATTAAATTTAGCAAATCTACTTGTCAAAGAATTAAAAACCATTGGTATGACTGATGTTACTATCGACCAAAATGGTTATGTTATGGCAACTCTAGAAAGTAATGTATCTCATGAAGTTCCAGTAATTGGTTTTGTATCTCACTTTGACACTACTCCTGATTTTACAGGTCTTAATGTAAAACCTCAAATTATTCCAAATTATAATGGAGGTGATATTTTATTAAATGCTTCTCAAAACATTATACTTTCGCCTAATTATTTTAAAGATTTGCTGTTGTATAAAGGTCAGACTTTAATTACTACTGATGGTACAACTTTGCTTGGTGCAGATGATAAAGCTGGGCTTACAGAAATTATCACCGCTATGGAATTTTTAATAAATAATCCAAATATAAAACATGGTAAAATTCGAGTTGGTTTCACGCCTGATGAAGAAATTGGTCGAGGTGCAGACAAATTTGATGTAGAAAAGTTTGGTGCACAATGGGCTTATACTATGGATGGAAGTCAAATAGGTGAGTTAGAGTATGAAAATTTTAATGCAGCAGGAGCAAAAATTACGTTCAAAGGGAAAAGCGTTCATCCAGGATATGCCAAAGGTAAAATGATAAATTCGATGTTAATAGCAAAAGATTTTATAAATGAATTACCTAAAACCGAAACGCCTCAAGATACAAAAGGATATGAAGGATTTTTTCATGTACATCATTTAAATGGAAGTATTGAAGAGACGATTTTAGAATTAATTATTCGGGATTTTGATGCTAAAAAATTTAAAAAAAGGAAAGATTTAATTCATCAGATTACAAAAAAAATTAATAAAAAATTTGCAAAACAGTTTGGGGAAGACATTGTAATTGCTGAGGTTAAAGATCAGTATTTCAATATGAAAGAAATGGTTGAACCTGTTAAATATATTGTTGATTTAGCCGAAAAGGCAATGCGTGAATTGGGTATAAAACCTTTGATAAAACCCATTCGTGGTGGCACAGATGGATCTCGTTTGTCCTATATGGGATTGCCCTGTCCTAATATTTTTGCAGGAGGACATAATTTTCACGGAAAATATGAATATGTTCCAGTAGAAAGTATGCAAAAGGCTATCGATGTTATTGTAAAAATTGCAGAACTCACTGCAACAACCGATTTTAATAAAATTTCAAAAAAGTCGAAATCGAAAAATTCTAAAAACAGCAAAAATTAAAAGAAGTTTTCAAATGAATTTTATTAAAAATAACAAGATTAAATCTGTTATAGGATTGCTTATTTTATTTTATATTCTTATTTGTCAATCGTGTGCCACGATGAGAATGGATATTAAGGAAACAAAAAGCTTTTTTGGAACTTCAAAAATTGTGTATTTAGACAGCACAATAGTGGTTGGAAAATTTAAAATTCATTACATACAAACTGGTAATAAAAATTTGCCAACACTATTTTTTGTGCATGGTTCACCTGGAAGTTGGGATGCTTTTAAGGATTATTTAAAAGACACTTTGCTATTAAAAAAATATAGAATGATAGCCATCGATAGACCGGGTTTTGGTTACAGCGATTTTGGTGATTCGAAAAACCTGTTTGAACAAGGCGCAATTTTAGAACAATTTGTCGATAAAATTAAGAATGGTAAAAACTTATATTTAGTAGGACATTCCTACGGTGGACCTACAATTGTAAAAATGGCTGTCGATAAGCCAAATGATTTTAAAGAAATTGTAATTCTTGCTGGCGCGATAGATCCAAAAGCCGAAACACCAGAGAAATGGCGCACGTTATTTAAGGCAGCGCCACTTCGGTTTATAGTTCCAGGAGCTTTAAGACCAGCTAATGATGAACTTTGGTGGTTAAAAACCGATTTAAAATTTATGGAACCCACTCTTAAAAAAATTACCGCAGATGTATTGGTAATTCATGGTACGCTTGATCCATTAGTGCCTTACAGCAATGTAGCTTTTATAGAACGCGAGTTTATAAATGCAAAATCTATTCAGGTAATTTCTATAAAAAACGCCAATCATTTTATTCCATGGGAACATTACGATTTAATACGTAATGAACTTTTAAAACTAAAGGAATAAAAAATTTATTCTAAACTCAACGTTATCTGTCCATCATCGTTTAATTCTGTTTGAATATCTTCAATTATTTCATCATTTGCATTTTCAATTATTGCAACTTCTTCTTCAGGTTCTTCGTAAGGTAATGATTCTAAAAGGTTTACTTGTTTTAATTTATCTGATGTCAACTGATTTCCAATTGCTTTAATTCCTTTTATTGCTATAAAATCTTCTAAATTTATAGTTTGATTTTCTTTTTGAACGCCTTTTACTTTGGCAAAAACTATTTCTACAACAGGACGCCAATCTGTTGAAACTATTTCTAGTTGTGACTTTTCATGTTCAGTAATGAAGAGTTCTTCTTTGTTTTCATTTTCAATTAAAAAACGTTTTATGAAATAACGTTCTTTTTCGCCGTCGTAGTATAATGTTGAGATTGGTTTTTTTGGATTCCATTTTTCTAAAACAATCATGTCTTCGTCAAAATGTGTTGTTAGTTCGGGAATAATAGTTTTTAATTTCCCCGATTGACTAATGATTAATAAGCGGTCATTTGGGCGAAATTCGCCAAGCAATTCACCTCTTCCATCTACATTTAATTTCTGAACTGTATCGTCAAACCAAACTTTTCGCGGACGTAAAGTTGAAATTCCTTTCTCCTTTAATTCAATTTTTTTGATTGGATATTTAGTAACGGTATTTCCTCTCGACGCCCTTCCTTTTATGGCAATTTCAGAAAAATCTAAATCCCATTTTAATTTTTTAACACTGCCTACTTGTCTTAATAAAACAGTTATAACTTCTGCTTCGCCATTTGGGTTTGCCGAGAAATATAAGATTTGTGATCCAGGTTTTTCCTGTGTCAGGTCATAAAATTTATCTCGAGTTACTCCAGAAACATTAAATCGTTTTATAAATGTGGAACCATTTTTTCCGTCTCGATAAATCATATTATATATGGTTCGTTTATCATTTTTATCAAAAACAGCGATGTGAATGATGTCTTTACCCACAAATTTTTTCTCGTCAACTTTGGTAATCATCATTTTACCATCTCTTAAAAAAACAATTACATCGTCAATATCGGAACAATCCGCTACATACAAATCTTTTTTAAGTCCAGTACCTAAAAATCCTTCTTCTAAATTAACGTACAATTTAGTATTTCTTAAAACCACTTTTGTAGCTTCGATTGTGTCAAAACCTCTAAGTTCTGTTTGACGTTCTCTACCTTTACCATATTTATCTTTCAATTTTTGGAAAAAATCTATTGAAAAATCAATAATATGTGCCAAATGATGTTTTACTTGTTCCATTTCATCTTCTAACTTTGCTATGGCATCGTCAGCTTTATCTGAATCAAAACGAGTAATACGAATCATTGGAATTTGAGTTAATTTCTGCAAATCGTCATCATTAATTTCACGAACTAGCATTTTTTGGAAAGGTTCAAATTTTTTGTACATATATTCGTAAAGTGTTTCTCTATCTGAATATAGTTTGAAATCGATGTACATTTCTTCGCTAATAAATATTTTTTCGAGTGTTGAGAAATGCCATTTGTTTTGCAGTTCGCCTAATTGAATTTCAAGTTCACGTTGCAACAAACTCACCGTTCTATTGGTTGATATTTTCAGCATTTCAGAAACACCAATAAATAACGGCTTATTATCTTCAATAACACAACCTAGTGGTGCTACCGAACTTTCGCAAGCGGTAAATGCGTAAAGAGCATCAATCATTTTATCTGGTGAAACGCCAGGATACAAATGAATTAATATTTCGACATCCGCAGCAGTATTGTCTTCAATTTTTTTTACTTTTATTTTTCCTTTTTCGTTAGCTTTTAAAATACTATCTATCAATGTTGAGGTATTTGTAGAAAACGGAATTTGTGTAATCACTAAAGTTTGCTTGTCTAATTGTGTGATTTTAGCTCTTACGCGAACACGTCCACCACGAAGTCCGTCATTATAATTTGAAATATCAGCAATACCAGCAGTTTGAAAATCAGGATATAGTGTAAAAGGTTTTCCTTTTAAAATTTTTATAGTTGAATCAATTAACTCATTAAAATTGTGAGGCAAAATTTTGGTAGAAAGTCCAACAGCAATTCCCTCAGCACCTTGAGCAAGCAACAACGGAAATTTTACAGGAAGATTTATTGGTTCGGCACGCCGACCGTCATATGAAACTCCCCATTCAGTAATTTTTGGTGAGAATAAAACATCGTGACCAAATTTACTAATTCGAGCTTCGATGTAACGTGAAGCTGCAGCATTATCACCAGTTAAAATATTTCCCCAGTTTCCTTGGGTATCAATTATTAAATCTTTTTGGCCAATTTGAACCATCGCATCACCAATACTGGCATCTCCATGAGGATGATACTGCATCGTATGTCCAACTACGTTCGCTACCTTATTATATCTGCCATCGTCCAACTCCTTCATCGAGTGCATTATACGTCGTTGAACGGGCTTAAACCCATCTTCAATTGCCGGTACGGCTCGTTCTAAAATTACATAGGAAGCATAGTCCAGAAACCAGTCTTTATACATTCCTGTAACTTTTGTAATAGTATCTTCAGGATTTTCTTGATGATCATAAAAGTGATCTCCACTAGAAACTATATCGTCAAAAATAGCATCATTATTTTCGTCGTTCTGCAGGTTCGTTTCTTCTTGAAAATCGTCTTGTGGAATTATATTGTCTTCTTCGTCTTTCATTTACAAAGTACGTTTATTTTGATATTTTCTAATTAAATTTCTTCGACAACATCTAATTCTACTTTCAGATTATTGATAATAAAAATCTGTCGATCAGGTGTATTTTTACCCATATAAAATTCTAACAATTTTTCTATAGATGTGGCTTTGTCTAACATTACAGGATCAAGTCTAATATCTGCTCCAATAAAATGCTTAAATTCATCTGGCGAAATCTCTCCCAATCCTTTAAATCGTGTTATTTCTGGTTTTGGTTTTAACTTTTCTATAGCATTTTTTCGTTCATCTTCAGAATAACAATAAATGGTTTCTTTTTTATTTCGAACTCTAAAAAGTGGTGTTTGCAAAATGTATAAGTGACCGTCTTTAATCAGCTCTGGAAAAAACTGCAAGAAAAATGTGATCAATAATAATCTTATGTGCATTCCGTCAACATCAGCATCAGTTGCAATTACAATGTTGTTGTAGCGTAAATCCTCCATCGATTCTTCGATGTCAAGTGCCGCTTGAAGCAAATTAAATTCTTCATTTTCATATACAATTTTTTTTGACATTCCATAAGAATTGAGTGGTTTTCCACGTAAACTAAAAACGGCTTGAGTATTTACATCGCGCGATTTTGTTATAGAACCAGAAGCTGAATCTCCTTCGGTTATAAAAAGGGTACTTTCTAGGTATCTTGGATTTTTTATATCAGATAAATGAACTCTGCAATCGCGCAATTTTTTATTGTGTAAACTCGATTTTTTTGCTCTATCTTTTGCTAATTTTCTTATTCCTGAGAGTTCTTTTCGTTCTCTTTCTGCTTGCAATATTTTTCGCAAAAGTGAGTCGGCAACTTCAGGATTTTTGTGTAAAAAATTATCGAGTTTTGTGGTTATAAAATCATGAATAAAGGTTCGAACTGTGGGTCCATTTGGTCCAATATCGTTTGATCCTAATTTGGTTTTTGTTTGACTCTCAAAAACGGGTTCTTCTACTTTTATAGAAACTGCTGATACAATTGATTTTCTAATATCTGACGATTCAAAACCTTTATTGTAAAATTCACGAATGGTTTTAACAATAGCTTCTCGAAAAGCGTTTAAATGCGTGCCACCTTGCGTGGTATTTTGACCATTTACAAACGAATGATATTCTTCGGAATACTGTGATTTACTGTGTGTTATTGCTATTTCAATATCGTCACCTTTCAAGTGAATGATAGGATAAACAGAATCTTCCACAGTAATAGTTTCGTCTAGTAAATCTTTTAAACCATTATCAGAATAGTATTTTTCGCTGTTGTAATATATTGATAATCCTGTATTTAGATAACAATAATTTTTAAGCATTTTAATTACATACTCATTTCGATATTTGTAATTTTTAAAAATAAGTTCGTCGGCAATAAACGAAACTTTTGTTCCTTTACGTTTGGTACTTTCTTCAATTTGTTCGTCAAGGGTTAAATTTCCTGCCGAAAATTCAGCCACTTTTTGCTGATTATCTCGAACAGATTCTACCCTAAAATAATGAGATAATGCGTTAACGGCTTTTGTTCCAACTCCATTTAAACCAACTGATTTTTTAAATGCTTTAGAGTCGTACTTACCACCAGTATTCATTTTTGAAACTACATCGATTACTTTACCAAGCGGAATACCACGACCATAATCACGAACTGAAACCATTTTATCTTTTATGGTAACTTCTACCGTTTTTCCTGCACCCATCACAAACTCATCGATGCAGTTGTCCAATACTTCTTTTAGTAAAATATAAATTCCATCATCTGGAGAAGATCCATCACCAAGTTTTCCAATATACATTCCAGGTCGCATTCTGATGTGTTCTTTCCAATCTAGTGAGCGTATATTGTCTTCGTCGTATTTCGTTTCGTCTAACATTTTTAAAAAATCGAATTTCCGCTAATGTAGTGATTATTGTAGCTTTTGATGAATCTTGTTTATCAAAGTTATTAAGAATGTTTTTGACAATTTCTAATTGTAATATTAGATTAATTTAATGTTTAACAGATACTAATTATTCACCATTTTTAATAAAAAAAGTAAAAAATGGCGGATAATTATTTCTATTTATTTCCAGATTTAAAATAAAATTGTATTTTTGGAAAAAGATTAAAGTTATGAAAGTAATTTGTCGGATTAAAGAAAAAGAACTTTTAACTCAAATAAAAGAAGATAAAAAACCCTCCTTTTTAGCTGTTTACGGACCCCGAAGAGTTGGAAAAACGTTCTTGATAAAAGAATATTTCAATAATAAATTTACTTTTTACACTACAGGTATAGCCAATAGCAACACCAAGGCGCAATTAATTAATTTTTCAATTGCATTGAATCAATCTCTTGGGAAAGAACAAGAAGTTCCAAAAAATTGGATTGAAGCCTTTTTACAACTAAAAAAATTATTAGAAAAAACCAAAGGAAAAAAAACACTTTTCATTGATGAATTGCCTTGGTTTGACACGAAAAAATCAAATTTTATTTCGGGTTTAGAATGGTTTTGGAACAGTTGGGCAAGTTCGCAAGAAAATATAACACTAATTGTTTGCGGTTCGTCTGCTTCGTGGATGATTAATAAATTGATTGCCAATCGTGGTGGATTGCACAATAGAGTTACCAACAGAATGAAAATTGAGCCCTTCACTCTTGCTGAAACCGAACAATTTTTAGAAAGTAAAAACATTAAATTGGATCGTTATCAAATTGCTAATTTATATATGGTGATGGGCGGAATCCCCTATTATTTAGAACAAATTTCTAAGGGAATGAGTGCTACACAAAATATTGAGAAAATATGTTTTGAACAAGATGGATTGTTAAAAAATGAATTTAATTATATCTTTTCGTCCTTATTTAATCAAGCCGAAATGCACGAAAAAATAATTAGAAACATCTTCATTTTGGGTGCAAGAGCCACTCGTGAACAACTTTTAAAGCAACTTAACACTACTTCAAGCGGTGAACTTTCTAAAAAAATAAGAGAATTGGAAGAAAGTGGTTTTATCAAATCGTACATTCCATTTGGTGCGAACAAAACCAAACTAATTTATGTTATAAGTGATTATTATACGTTGTTTTTCTTAAAATTTATAGAAAATTCTAAAAACATAAATTGGTTAGAAAAAAGCAGTAATGCCGAAGTGGTGAGTTGGAACGGATTGGCATTTGAACAACTCTGTTGGGATCATATCAGCAACATAAAAAAAGCATTAGGAATTGCTGGAATTTATAGTGAAACATCCGTTTGGAACAAAAAAGGCGATGCACAAAATAAAGGTGCGCAAATAGATTTGATAGTCGATAGAAAAGACCGAATTATCAATTTATTTGAAATAAAATTTTCAATAAATGAGTATGAAATTACAAAAAGTTATGATGCTAGTTTGCGAAATAAAATTGATGCTTTCAAGAAATTCACCAAAACCAAAAAGACTATTTTTTTAACGATGATAACTACTTTTGGATTGATAAAAAACCAGTATTATGGATCGGTTGCGAGTAACGAAATTACTTTAAACGATTTATTTATCGATTAGTATTATTCGCCATTTTTAATTAAAAAAATAGAAAATGGTGAATTATGGATTTTTTAATTTTACAAATTCTTGATTAAATCCAAAGTTCTTTAGTTGTAAAAATTTTTTGAATTCTCCTCGTGATGGAGAAATTATATAGTTTAAAGAATCTATTTTTTTAGAATGAATTTTAGTTATTGAATCCAAGGATTTTAAATCGGAATTAGAATATAATTGCTTGATGGTTAGTTTGTTTTTATTCAAACTAATGAGTTTTATTTTCCAGTAAATAGAATCTTTTTGGTTCAGAATTAAATTTCCGTTGATGCGTTTTGCTTTTTGTGAAGGTGAAAACTTAAAAATAGTATCAAATTTTTTGTTTCTTAATTCAATACTATCGCCAATATTTTTTGATTCAAATATTTCTCCCGAACTTTTTAAAATATATTTTCCATTGACTACTTTAAACTCTTTTTTTAGTGAGTCCATTTCATTTTTATGGAACGTTAAATTATTTCTTGTTTCTGCTATAATAAAATTGTTAGTGAACGATAATTTTATGGAATCGGCATTTATATAATTTCCTAAAAATTTAGCTGGAATTGTGGCTAACTCTGAATCGTTAATAGGTTGAGGATTTTCAAAATAAAAATTATTTCCAGCAGGAGCTTCTAATGAATTTTTACAAGACGCTAAAGATAAGGCGATTGCTAAGATTAAGATTATTTTTTTCATTGGTTAGATTTTAAAATTCTTATCCAAATGTTGTGCCAATTTTTTTTAATTTTAAATAGGATTTTTAGTTACTAAGATTTTTGCCCCAGATTGTAACGGAAAGCATTTTGCAGAAAAACACTATTTTTTGTTGCTATAAAAAAGCGACCAACGGAAGCTCTTTTTATAGCTTACAAAAGAGGTGTTTTACAAAAAATATTGGAGTGGAAAGCTGGATTAGGGCACACAAATAATTAGCAGTTTGCTAATTTTTGTTGTAGAAATAGATAAACCGCAAAATTTCTTTCACGGTTTATTTATAATTTATTAATTAAGATTGCTTTACTTCGATTACGTTCAGCATGAGCTTTCGCAATGACTATACGTTAAACCTAAAATGCATCACATCGCCATCTTTCACGATATATTCCTTGCCTTCGACTCTGAGTTTTCCGGATTCTTTACATTTAGCTTCTGTTCCTAAAGCAGAATAATCGTCAAAAGCAATTACTTCGGCACGAATGAATCCTTTTTCGAAATCGGTGTGGATTACTCCTGCTGCTTTTGGGGCTGTATCGCCAATATTTATTGTCCAAGCACGAACTTCTTTAACGCCTGCTGTAAAATAGGTTTGTTGTTTTAACAGTTTGTACGCCGCACGAATTAAAACTGCCGATCCAGGTTCTTTCAAGCCCAAGTCTTCAAGAAACATTTGGCGTTCTTCGTAGGTTTCCAGTTCGGTAATATCAGCTTCAGTACCAACAGCTAGGACAATTACTTCAGCATTTTCATCGGCTACTAACTCGCGAACTTGATCTACATATTTATTTCCATTAACGGCAGATTCTTCGTCTACATTACAAACATAAAGTACTGGTTTATTGGTAATTAATTGAAAATCTTCTAACAAATCGATTTCATCTTGGTTTTGTGGCGCAACTGTTCGAGCTGACTTTGCTTGCAATAGTGTTTCACGAATTCTATCTAATAAAGCTTTTTCAACTTGAGCTTCTTTATTTCCTGTTTTAGCCGCACGATTTACTTTTTCCAATCGTTTTTCGACAGTTTCTAGGTCTTTTAATTGCAGTTCGATATCGATAGTTTCCTTATCACGAATTGGGTTTACATTTCCATCAACATGAATAATATTATCGTTGTTAAAACATCGTAATACATGAATTATCGCGTTGCATTCTCGAATATTAGCAAGAAATTGATTTCCCAAGCCTTCGCCTTTGCTTGCTCCTTTTACTAATCCTGCAATGTCAACAATATCAACTGTTGCCATTTGAACACGTTCTGGTTTTACTAATTCTTCTAATCTGTTTATTCGTGGATCGGGAACGTTTACAACTCCTATGTTGGGTTCAATTGTACAAAACGGAAAGTTGGCACTTTGGGCTTTTGCATTGGATAAACAATTAAATAAGGTTGATTTTCCTACGTTTGGTAATCCTACAATTCCTGCTTTCATTAGGTTTTTTGATTTAAAAAGTCTGCAAATATAGACTAATAAAACCAAGATAAAAAGTTACAAATTCATTAATTATTTTCTTTGATTTCGTCAATAATTTTTTGCTCTTCATCAGTTGCTGTGATGCCAGAAACATTCCAATAATCGGTTAAAATGACATTTTTTTTATTAAATAAAGCTTTGTCTTTAAAAACATCACTTTCTTTAAAACTGTATTTTTTAGTGCTAAAATTTGTGGTTAAAAGATAATTTCGAATTTCAACTTCCGATATTTTCTTTTTCACGATTCGTTCAAAACCTATTTCTTCTTTGGAGTATAACAAATAATAATTTGATGAATCTAACTTGTACGTTGTTTTAAAAATCGATTTGTAAATATTTTTTGTTCCTTCTGTTTTGTTGTTTTGAGATTTTGATAAAGAAACAGGAGAAATGGTGGAGCTCACTTCGATAATTATTTTTTTCTTTTTATCATACAAAATGGTAAATTCGTCCAAAAGTCCTTTAGAATCATCCAGTGGAGTAACTTTCATTTGATAATAATCAGGATTTGAGGCGTATCCTTTAATTAAAAAGTCATAAATTTTTCGTGCCTTTACGTCCAATATTGGATATAAATATTTAAAATTATAATAATTTTCCATAATGTTATTAAGGTTATATCCTTGCAAATCGTCAGTAACTTCATTTTCAACTAATCCAAACGATCTATTTTGTTCCACTAAAATATCGGTTTTAAAATCTTTGGTTTTACCTGATATTTGAAAATTCATTAATCCATCATTGTAATAGGAATAAGTACCATTTAATTTGAAAAATTCTCTTGAATATACTTTTAATCTTGCTGGCGTCGATAGTTTTTCGATTGAATTTTTTACAACAGTTTTTAATATTTTTTGTGGATTTTGCTTTGTAATTATAATTTCGTCGAGTTCAGTATTGTTACTGGTTACTAAAATTATATTTTGAACTTCTTTAAGCGATGTAGACCTTATGGTTAATGGTAAGTAGGAGGTATGTGAGATTGTAATATTGGTTGGTCCATTTGTGGAAAAAGTTACTATTCCCCGTGAATTACTAAGTAAATTTTGTTTTGTTTTTACAATGTAAACCGTTGCATCTTCTATTGGCAAATTTGTAGTGGCATCTTTAAGTTGTATAGAAATCTCAGTACTTTGAGAATAACTAATTAATGACAAGAAGAATAGAAATAGTAATAATTTGATCTTCTTCATTTTAGGTTAGTATAATAATAATACAAAAATATAGTAAAAAATAGCTATGTAAGCATATAAACAGCTAAAACTTCAAAATAAATTTAATATATCATTTAATTAAATAACTAATTATGATAATATTAGCTTGATTATTGTTTCTATTTATCTTTATGTAAGATTTTTTTAAAAGATAATTTTGCAATAAATCTAACTAATTGTATAATGTAATTAAAACACTTTATTCTTACATTTGTTTCTAATAATTTTAAATAAATAATAATATGAAGATTTTAATTTTTGCAACATTGTTGCTTATTTCTATAAATGGACAGTCACAAAACAAAAATGTTTTAAAAACTACTGAGACCACGACTACAACCATCAAAGATTCTGACGGTGAAAAGAAATTAGTTAAAACTCAAGAAACCCAAGAAGTTCAAAAAATAGAGTTGAAAGAAGCCAATCCTAACAGTTTGAACATCGAGATGAAGGATTCTCCAGTTCAAGTTACTAAAACTACGCAAATTACGAATGCTGACGGTTCGACTAGAACAGTTGATGTAGATAGATCTGGATATTTCCTAGGAGATAATAATACTAAATATAAAGTGTCTTTAGATTCACAAGGTTACATAATTTCATCTGATGAAACTAAAAAGCCAGATTTGTTGAGAAAAACTTCTACAAATTCTTATATCTATCGCAACAAAAATTCAACTGCAATAAGTTATTTTGATGTGGATGGAAATTTGGTTGTGGAAACTTACAACTTCAAAACAGATTCTGTTGAACAAAAAAAATATATGAGAGTTAAATAATTTTTATATTTTTTTTGTTAAAAAGCCCCAAATAGTAGTTTGCTATTTGGGGCTTTTTTTATTACAAAATATTTAAATCTTAGTGTATTCCTATCTAAACATTATACATTATGTAAAAACGATTGTCTGTTTAGTAAAGTTTCTTCACTTTCTATGTGATTAGAATCTGGAATGCAACAATCTACTGGGCAGACAGCAGCACATTGAGGCTCATCATGAAAACCTTTACACTCAGTACATTTACCTGGGACTATATAATAAATATCGTCAGAAACTGGAGTTTGAGGAGCATCAGAATCTATTTCTGATCCATCAGGAAGTACAATTTTTCCTTTAAGTTTTGTACCGTCTTTATAGCGCCAGTCATCAGCTCCTTCATAAATCGCTGTGTTAGGACATTCCGGTTCACATGCTCCACAATTTATACATTCATCAGTTATTATAATTGCCATTTTTTTTAATTTAAATGTTTGAATATGATAAGATTAATTTTATTTTAAAATCTTATTAATTATTAATTATGACTACAAACATTATTCTTATTTTTGTGCAAAATTACAATCAAATCTTGTTATAAACAAATAAACAAATGTTACAAATCGATAAAATAAATACTTTTGTTGAACTAGGAAAATTTTTAAGTCAATTTTCTGAAAATAAAAGTATGAAAAATCCAAATGTTATGAATAACGATTTGTTTTATGATAATTTTTTAAGTTTAATCGATTTATCTCAATCTCATAATGGATGGTTTACAAAAACGCAAGTTTATTTTGCTGTAAATGCTTGGGCAGAAGCTTTAACTTTAGAAAATTTCAATACTTGGTTATCGCTATACCCTTTAGAAAACGATAAATTAATTCCTAAAACAGTAGGATTAATTCTCGCAGGAAATATCCCTTTAGTAGGTTTTCATGATTTTTTATCAGTGTTGATTTCAGGACATAAAGTATTAGTAAAAACATCTTCAAACGACCAAAAATTACTTCCCTTTTTTGCCGATTACCTTGCAAATATAAATCCTAATTTAGAGCGTTACATTACTTTTGTAGATGGGAAATTAGAAAATTATGATGCAATAATTGCCACTGGAAGTAATAACACTGCTCGCTATTTTGAATATTACTTTAAAGAAAAACCGAGTATAATAAGAAAAAATAGAAATTCCGTTGCTATTTTAAATGGACAAGAAACTACTAAGCAATTACAAGATTTGGGTGAAGATATTTTTAGATATTTTGGTTTAGGCTGTCGTAATGTTTCAAAATTATTTGTTCCAAAAGATTATAATTTTGATTCTTTTTTTGAGTCCATTTTTAAGTATCAAGATGTTATTCATTATGAAAAATATGCTAATAATTATGATTATAACAAGGCAGTTTTTTTAATGAGTAATTTTAAATTACTAGATAACGGTTTTCTGACTATTAAAGAAGATGTGAGTTATGCTTCGCCAATTTCGTCTATTTTTTATGAATTTTATGATGATATAGAAAGTTTAAAAAAGCGTTTAGATGTTGAGAAAGATCAAATACAATGTATAGTTTCTAATAATTTAATTGCTAATTCTATTAATTTCGGGCAAACCCAAAAACCCAAACTTTGGGATTATGCTGATTCTATAGACACAATCAATTTTTTAGTTCAGTTATAGTTTTAAACTCAGCATTTCATTATTTTTTTGTAAAAAATTAAAAATTATTAAAAACATACTATTACGATTTAGTTAATAACCTAATTATAATATTGCCCAACAATAATCGGAATTTTAAATTCTATAAACGAAATTTGCAAAAATAAATACAAGAATATTGCTATGAAAATTCACAACTACAGCGCTGGACCATGCATATTGCCACAAGAAGTTTTTGATAAGTCGGCTCAATCTATTTTAAACTTCAACAATTCTAATTTGTCTATTTTAGAAATTTCGCACAGAAGTAAGGATTTTGTTGCCGTTATGGATGAAGCTCGAGCTTTGGCCTTGGAACTTTTAGGACTTACAGGAAAAGGATATCAGGCATTATTTCTTGCTGGTGGAGCTAGTTTGGAATTTTTGATGGTTCCATATAATTTAATGAAAGTTGAGGGTAAAGCTTCCTATCTTGATACTGGAACATGGGCAAGTAGCGCCATAAAAGAAGCCAAACATTTTGGTGAAACAATCGTAGTAGCTTCTTCCAAAGAGCAGAATTACAATCACATTCCAAAAAAATATACCATTGACATTGATTCCAGTTATTTTCATTGTACAAGTAACAATACCATTTTCGGAACTCAAATGAAATCGTTTCCCGATACTGACATTCCAGTAGTTTGCGACATGAGCTCGGATATATTTTCGCGAGTGTTGGATTTTTCAAAATTTGATTTGATTTATGCTGGAGCACAAAAAAATATGGGTCCAGCTGGAACAACATTAGTAGTTGTAAAAGAAGAAATTTTGGGAAAATCAGGACGTTATATTCCAAGTATGTTGGATTATGTAAATCATATAAAAGCTGAGAGTATGTATAATACGCCGGCAGTTTTTCCTGTTTATGCATCGCTTTTAACATTACAATGGTTAAAAAACTTGGGTGGAATTGAAGCAATCGAGAAAATTAATAATGATAAAGCCAATTTACTTTATGCTGAAATTGACCGAAATTCTTTGTTTAAAGGAGCATCAGTTAGTGAAGATCGCAGTGTTATGAATGCTACTTTTTTATTAAATGATGAATCACATACGCAATTATTTGATGAAATGTGGAAAAAAGCGGGTATTTCAGGATTAACGGGTCACCGCTCAGTTGGAGGATATAGAGCTTCAATGTACAATGCTTTACCAATAGAAAGTGTGCAAGTCTTGGTTGATGTAATGAAAAATTTTGAATTAAAAAATTAAAACTAATTTTGTTTCCTCTTTATTTCCTAGCCCTGATAGAAGGGAAAAACAATTTTTGAATTTTTTTTTAATTCAAAAATTTTTTGGAATGATAGCAGGTTTTTGGCTCAAAAAAAAATAAAAATAAAAAAATAAATGAAAGTATTAGCAAATGACGGGATTTCTGAAAGTGGCATTAAAGCTTTAGAAAAAGGCGGTTTTGAGGTAATTACAACAAAAGTTGCGCAAGAGCAAGTTGCCAATTTTATAAATGATAATAACGTATCTGTACTTTTAGTTCGCAGTGCAACTAAAGTTAGAAAAGATATAATAGATGCGTGTCCAAATTTAAAAATTATTGGGCGTGGCGGTGTTGGTATGGATAATATTGATGTGGAATATGCTCGGGCAAACGGTAAACATGTTATAAATACTCCTGCATCATCAAGTGAAAGTGTTGCCGAATTAGTTTTTGCACATTTATTTTCTGGAGTTCGATTTTTACACGATTCAAACAGAACCATGCCTCTTGAAGGAGATTCTAATTTTGATGGATTGAAAAAAGCCTATGCCAATGGAATCGAGTTGCGAGGTAAAACTTTAGGAATTATTGGTTTTGGTCGTATAGGTCAATCAGTAGCAAAAATGGCTTTAGGATTGGGAATGAAAGTGATAGCAGCTGACAAATTTGTGGGAAAAGCAGCAATTAAAGTTGACTTTTACAATGGGCAATTTATAAATGTAGATATTGAAACTGAGCCTTTGGAAGATTTGTTGCAACATTCAGATTTTATAACACTGCATGTACCAGCCCAAGAAAAATATGTAATTGGAACTAAAGAGTTTGATTTGATGAGAGATAATGTTGGAATTGTAAATGCTTCTCGGGGTGGTATTATCGATGAAGTTGCCTTACTAGAAGCTCTTGATAAAAATAAAGTTTTGTTTGCCGGATTAGATGTTTTTGAAAATGAGCCAACTCCAGAAATTAAAATATTAATGCATACAAAAATATCGTTAACGCCACATATTGGCGCTGCTACTCTAGAAGCTCAAGATCGAATAGGGACAGAATTAGCCGAACAAATTATAGGAATTTTGAAAGTTTAAAAATTTTGTCAATTACTTAAAATGCCAATTTCATTTATCTGATGAAGTTGGCATTTTTTATTTTTCAAAAAACTTAATAATAAAATCTAATTTCAAACTTCGTAACATCTTCTTTTCAAAAGTTTTAAAAAACTCGAATTGTCCAGCTAAAAACCCAAATAATAAAAGCAAAATTTGATATACTGGGAAAATTATTAGTACATAAAACAAATAATAAACTACCACAGAAACACTATTTTTAGTAATTCCAAAAAATTCTAAAATAGGCTTTGAAATAAAAGCTGCTGTAGATCCAGTCAAAGCAAAAACTAGTATTATAACTACTATTTGCCAGTTTGAAGTGATTTTCCAACGTGTTTTAAAATGTTGCATTAAAGGTAATTATTGGGCAAATATTATATTAATTTCTCGGTACATAACCACTTAATTGTTGTTTATATTGTAGTTGAAAATAAATAAAGTAATTATAAATTAGATAATTTACTTCATAGCCATAATGAATTGACGGATTATAATTTATTTGCATTTCATACAATTTGGAGTTAAAACGTTGTGGTTGTAAAACACGACTGTTCCAATCTGAAACGTAGAGAAGATTCCTTCCTTCTAGATAATTTTCAGTATAAAATCCTCTTGGTTTGGCTTGACTTTGCAACCAGTAATTAAATCGTGGCTCTATTATTATTACTTCATATTCCAGCGAATCGTTAGCAATTCTAACTGTATCAGATGCATTAGTGGAAATTTCACATTTTTGATTTGAAATTGAATTTTGGGAACTGGAACATCCAATAATTAGTGTAATAATAACCGCGATAAAATGAATTTTTTTCATGATTTTAATTTAATATAAATTTAATAAAAATCAATGAAATAGACAGATAGTGTTATAAATAAAATTCCAAATACTTTAAAGAAAAGCATTTGGAATTTAACAAATACTGAAATAAAAAATTATTCCTTTTTATTTAAAATAGCACTCATTTCTA
Source organism: Flavobacterium sp. (assembly GCA_014377455.1). Lineage (GTDB taxonomy): Bacteria > Bacteroidota > Bacteroidia > Flavobacteriales > Flavobacteriaceae > Flavobacterium. Next base: position 8,276 of record JACMPO010000025.1, on the reverse strand, counting down.
ATGAAATTGCGGATCGTTCTATTTTTAGTTTACCCGACATGGTTTCTATAACAGCAGTTGTTGTAGCGAGTTCTGATATTTTTCCATGAAAACCACTTTTAGTAACAATTTTGTCACCAACCTTTAAACTGTTTTCAAATTCTTTTTCTTTTTTAACCTTTTTTTGTTGTGGTAGTATCATAAAAAAGTAGATTACTACAAACATTAAAATGAACGGTAAAAATTGTGTTAATTGTGCCATACTTTTAGTTTTTAATTAAATATTTATTGGTTTTACATTAAACCTCTTCCAGTTTTTTTAATTTTTTCGGTAGTTAGTAATTCTTTAGATAAGTTATCAAGAATTCCGTTTATAAATACACTACTATTAGGTGTAGAATATTCTTTAGCAATTTCGAGATACTCGTTAATAGTTACTTTGAGCGGAATAGATGGAAATTTTAAAAATTCACAAATTGCCATTTTTAATATGGTGGTATCTAGTTTTGCAATTCGGGTAATGTCCCAATTTGGAGTTTTATTTTCGTATTCTTTTTCTAAATCGGTTTCATTTAATACTGTTTTTCTAAACAAGTTAATTGCATATTCCTTATCTTCTTCATCTTTATAAACTTTCGGAATTTTAAAACGTTCATCATTAGATGGAAATTGTTTCAGTTGTTTTAAAATTTCAGTGTTAACAAGTGGAATATCGTCAACCCAAGTTAATTTATAATCTTCTAAATAATTATATAATTTCTCGTTTGGCGCTATTATTTGTTCAAATAAATCGGCAATAAAATTTCGCTCATCTGTAAACGATGTCGATTTAATTGTCATATAATCTTCATAAAATTTTGATTGCTTAATGTCTTCTAGTAATAGTAAAACGGTATCATCATTATTTTGAAAATTATTTATTTTACGTTTTTCCAAAGCAATACTTACCGTGCTACTTTCTTCAAGGGCGAGTAATATGCTGTTGTTAATAAATTTTAAATTTGGATTTAATTCTTCAGGAGTCGCTAAATGTTTGAGTTTGGATTTTTCTATGAAAATTTGTTCTTTTTTCCGAAGCTCGATAAGAGCTGAGATAATTACTAAATATAAGTCGAGAATATTTTCGATACTAGCGAGTAAAAATTTTTCTTGTTTTTCAAGATTATCACTTTCATTTTGATGCATTGCGTAAATGGATTGCATCACTTTTACTCGAATATGTCGGCGGTTTAGCACGTGTAAGAACTTTATGAATTAGTATAAAATACAAAGCGAAAGATTTTTCTTTCGCTTTGCAAAAATAAAACTATTTATTGAATAGCCTTGTACTTATTTAGAATTTTCTTTCTTGCGAATGTCAATTCTATTTTGTGCAATTGCCATTGCTGCTTTTTGTGGAGTCAATTTATTTTGATCAGCGAAATTAAAAATTTCTAATGTTGTATTGTAAATGTTTTCAGTTCGTCTCATCGCTTCTGCTTTGTCATAATGAGCAATTTCAGCATAAACATTTATAATTCCACCAGCATTTATTAAAAAATCTGGAGCGTATACAATTCCTCTTTCTTGCAAAATTGGTCCGTGGATATCTTCATTTGCAAGCTGATTATTTGCTGCTCCAGCAATAACTTTAGCTTTTATTTTATAAATCGTTTCATCATTTATAGTTGCTCCTAAAGCACAAGGAGCATAAATATCTACAGCAGCACTGTACAAATCGTCTCCAGAAAATATTGTTGTACCATATTTAGCACTAATTTCTTCTAATCGATTTTGATTAATATCTGTTATCTGAACTAATGCACCTTCCTTTGTTAAATAATCAACTAGAGTTTCACCAACATGCCCAATTCCTTGTACAAGAATCTTTTTCCCATCTAGTTTTTCAGATCCAAACTGATATTTCGCAGCTGCTTTCATTCCCATATAAACTCCAAAAGCCGTTACAGGCGATGGATTCCCAGAACCACCTCTTGATTCCGAAATTCCAGTAACATAAGGAGTGACATCGCGAACTAAATCCATGTCTTTTGTTTCCATTCCTACATCTTCGGCGGTAATGTATCTTCCGGATAAGGAATGAACAAAACCCGCAAATTTCTGCATTAATTCGGGTGTTTTTTGTGTTTTTGCATCTCCTATAATTACAGCTTTTCCGCCACCTAAATTTAAACCTGTAATTGCAGATTTAAATGTCATGCCTCGTGAAAGTCTTAATACATCGTTTAGTGCTTCCCATTCGTTAGCATAATTCCACATTCTGGTTCCTCCTAAAGCTGGACCCATTACTGAATTGTGTATGCCAATAATTGCCTTTAATCCTGTATCTTTGTCGTTGCAAAAAACAATTTGTTCGTGATTATCAAACGATAATTGTCCAAATACAGGATTTGATTTTTGAAGCTCATTTATGCTAGTTATTTCTGTAGTCATAAGATTAATTGTAATTGCGATTTTGTTAAAATTCCAATACAAATTTATGGTTTTATTCAATAAAATTCATTTATTTTAAATTAATTTAGCAAAATGTTAGTAAAACAATGTTTTTATTTTTTTGTTGTTGACTGTTTTTTATCTTTTTAACAATTTTTATTCGTTTATTTATATTATTTTAAGTTTTATATGAAAGAGTTACAGTATTTGAATAAATATTTTGTAAAATATAAATATCGTTTTCTCCTAGGAATCATTATTACGATTATTGCGCAAATTTTTATGCTTTACACCCCAAAGCTAATTAGCAAATCGTTTAAGGCAATTGAAGCATATCACAAAAATGCTATTGGAGCTGAAGTAATTAAAACTGAGTTAATACATAACATTTTACTTATAATAGGTACAACTATTGTAGCAGGATTTTTAACTTTCCTAATGCGTCAAACTTTAATTGTAATGTCTCGTCATGTGGAGTTTGACTTAAAAAATGAAGTTTTTCAACAATATGAAAAATTAGATCAAAATTTTTACAAGCAAAATCGAACCGGCGATTTAATGAATCGAATTAGTGAAGATGTAGGTAAAATTAGACTTTACGTTGGTCCAGCAGTAATGTACACTATAAATACTATTATCAGATTTACTATTGTAATAATTTATATGTACAGCGTTTCACCATTGTTAACATTATACACTTTATTGCCGTTACCTATTTTGTCTTATATAATTTTTAAATTGAGTGTTGAAATAAATGTTCGAAGCACTATTTTTCAGCAATATTTATCAAAAGTTTCTAGTTTTACACAAGAAGTTTTTTCTGGTATTCGAGTTATAAAAGCCTATTCGCTCGAAAAACAAAATCAAAATAAAATGATTGATTTAGCAATTGAAAGTAAAATTAAAAGTATGAGTTTAGCCAGAGTTCAATCGCTTTTTGGACCATTAATGGTTACTTTAATTGGTGTAAGCAACCTTATTGTAATTTATTTTGGTGGATTGATGTACATCAATGGAACTCTAAAAAGTATCGGAATTATTGCTGAATTTATTTTGTATGTAAACATGTTAACTTGGCCTGTGGCTTCGATAGGTTGGGTTTCATCAATGATTCAGGAAGCCGAAGCATCTCAGAAACGAATAAATGAATTTCTAAAAATCGAACCAGAAATTAAAAATCAACATCATGAAAAATCCATAATTGATGGTGTAATAGAATTTAAAAATGTAAGTTTTACTTATGATGATACTAATATAAATGCGCTTCAAAATATTTCATTCAAGGTTAATAACGGAGAAACATTAGCGATTTTAGGTAAAACAGGGTCAGGAAAATCGACAGTTTTATCATTGTTAACTAGAATGTATGATGTAAAACATGGGTCAATTTTAGTAGACGGAATTCCTGTAGCAAATTTGAATTTATATGATTTAAGAAATAGTATCGGTATAGTGCCACAAGATGCTTTTTTGTTTTCGGACACAATTAAAAATAATATAAAATTTGGTAAAGAAAATGCTACAGACGAGGAAGTTATTGATGCATCAAAAAAAGCAGTTGTACACGATAACATTATTCATTTTAATAATCAGTATGAAACCATTTTAGGTGAGCGAGGGATTACACTTTCTGGTGGTCAAAAACAACGCGTTTCTATTGCCAGAGCAATTATAAAAAACCCGCAAATATTACTGTTTGACGATTGTTTGTCGGCCGTTGATACGGAAACCGAGGAACAAATTTTGAATAATTTATTAAAAGTAAGCAATCAAAAAACTACAATTATAATAAGTCACCGTGTTTCGTCTGCCAAAAACGCTTCTAAAATTATAATTCTCGAAGATGGACACATCATTCAACAAGGCACTCATAATCAATTAGTAAATTGTGAAGGTTACTATAAAGAATTATACTACAAGCAACTTTCTGAAAAAGAATTAAATTAATATTTGTTTAGTTGCAATTTTATTGTCATTTTTGAAATGGATAAAATTTTAAAACTAACCAACCACGATGAGAGAAAATGATTTATTAGAAAAAGACGAAATATTTTCGAAAGTTTTAAGAGCTGGACGACGAACCTATTTTTTCGATGTGCGTTCTACTAAAGCCGACGACTATTATGTTACTATTACTGAAAGTAAAAAGTTTACTGAAGAAGACGGATCATTCCATTTCAAGAAGCATAAAATTTATTTATACAAAGAGGATTTTAGTGCTTTTGCTTCAATTTTAGATGAAATGACTTCGTATGTGTTAAATACAAAAGGTGAGGAGGTAATTTCAGAAAGACATCAAAAAGATTTTAAGAAAGAGGTTTTTAATGATTTATCAGACGAAACTCCAAATCTTGATAAAAGTTTTACTGATATAGATTTTGACGATATTTAAAATATAAAATCCAGATGTAGTTCTGGATTTTTTTATAATAATCTATGTTTATTTATTTTACAACTAACTAATGATTGACCCATTTTCAACATTAGTTTCGGGAGTTAATAAAATTACAGCATCATTGTTTGAAAATCCTAATACTAAACAGTCACTATTAAATTTTCCTATTTGTTTTCTTGGCAAATTCACCACTGCAATAATTTGTTTACCAATTAAATCGTTTTTTGAGTAGCATTTTGTAATTTGAGCAGAAGATTTTAAAATTCCGATATTAATTCCAAAATCAATAGTAAGTTTATATGCTGGTTTTCGAGCTTCTGGAAAATCTTGGACTTCTAAAATGGTTCCGACGCGCATTTCCACTTTTTCAAAATCGGGCCAATTCAAATTATTTTCCATCAGTTTAATTTTATTTTTTCTTTCAAAATTAATCTAATTTACTTTTGAAATCAAATAATAGCGAAATGTATAGTTTTTATATATAACCAAAATTTATTCACTAAATTTAATTTTATATATTTATATGAAATAAAATTTAATATTCGTTTTGATATGAAAATTGCATTATTTACAAATGAATTTCCACCCAACATTTATGGAGGTGCAGGTGTTCATATTGATTTTTTAAGTCTTGAGTTGGCAAAGTTAGCTCCAGTAGAAATACGATGTTTTGGAACACAAAATGAACAATTAAATTCGATGAATGTTGTTGGCATTGAATCATCTTTAAATGTGGGAGCTATTTTGGAGCATCCGCAAATTAAAATGTTTCAAAATTTAAGTAAAAATGTCGAGATGTCGCATCTTACTTTGCAAGCAGATGTGGTTCACTGTCATACTTGGTACACGCATTTAGCAGGAATTTTTACTCGGGAATTGCTTCAAACACCTTTAATTTTAACAACACACAGTTTAGAAACTCACAGACCATGGAAAGTGGAACAACTTGGAAACGGCTATTTTTTGTCCAGATGGATTGAAAACCATGCTTATAATACTGCTGATGGTGTAATTGCTGTGAGTGAACAAATGAAAACTGATGTTGTGGATGCCTATGGGATTGAACCTGATAAAGTTACGGTAATCCACAATGGAATAGATCCTGAATTTTACAAACCCACTTTTGATACTAATTTATTAAAAGAATATGGTATTGATTCGGAAATCCCGTTTGTGCTTTTTGTGGGGAGAATTACTCGTCAAAAAGGAATTTCACAATTGATTGCAGCAGCAAAATATTTTGATTCAAATTGCCAAATTGTGCTTTGTGCTGGTGCACCAGATACTCTAGAAATTGCTACAGAAACCGAAGTATTAATAAATGAATTGAAATCTCAACGTGATGGCGTAATTTTAATTTCTGAAATGTTGCCTCGCGAAAAAATTAAAATTCTATACAGCCACGCACGCGTTTTTGCTTGTCCATCGTTATATGAACCTTTTGGGATCATAAATCTTGAAGCTATGGCATGTGAAACTCCAGTAGTTGGAAGTGCTGTGGGTGGAATTCCTGAGATTATTGTGGAAGGGAAAACAGGATATTTAATCCCGCTGGAAAGTATTTCAAGAACTGATTTTAATCCTAAAGATTCTGAGCATTTTCAAATAGAATTTGCGAGTAAGATTAATATTTTATTGAACGACGAAAATTTGGCAATTGAAATGGGGAAAGCGGGTAGAAAGCGCGTTTTAGAAAAATTTAGTTGGAAATCGATCGCTAAGAAGACTTATGATTATTATGAGGAAGTGATCTCGAAATTTGAGAAAGAAAAAGCTTAAAGTTTATAAAGAAGCGCGTTGTTTAAATTGAAAACTTAGGTTTGCACCCCGACTTGAACGGAGCTCTTTTTATCTTTTCTTTTTTGGAAAAGATAAAAAAGCGGGAGTGGAAGGCGGAAATGGTGTCCAAAAAAATAAAAATAACCAAGAGAATGAGATTGCTTCGTTTCTCGCAATTATAAAAAGATGAAAAAAAGTACATTGGCCATAATTTTAGGTGGCGGACAGGGTTCGAGATTATCACCATTAACTGAAAGTCGCTCAAAACCTGCGGTTCCAATTGCGGGAAAATATCGGTTGGTGGATATTCCAATTTCAAATTGCATCAATTCTGACATAAAAAGAATGTTTGTTTTGACGCAGTTTAATTCGGCTTCTTTAAATCAGCATATTAAAAACACCTATCATTTTAGTCATTTTAGCACTGCTTTTGTTGATATTTTAGCGGCAGAGCAAACACCAGATAATCCTACTTGGTTTCAAGGTACGGCTGATGCGGTGCGGCAATGTATGAATCATTTTTTGAATCATGAGTTTGATTATGCTTTGATTTTGTCGGGAGATCAATTGTATCAAATGAATTTTAATGAGATGATTGCGGCACATCATGAAAGTGGCGCATCAATAAGTATTGCTACTTTACCAGTAAATGCGAAGGAGGCACCAGAATTTGGAATTTTGAAAACCGATTCTGATAATTTTATTACATCGTTTATCGAGAAACCAAACGTTAGTTTATTGCCAGCTTGGAGCTCGGAAGTTAGTGAAGAATCTGCAAAAGAAGGGAAGATTTATCTGGCCTCGATGGGAATTTATATTTTTAATCGCGAGTTATTGATAGACTTGATGTCGAATACTGAAACTAAAGATTTTGGTAAGGAAATTATACCGCAAGCTATAGGGAAACAGAAAATATTGAGTTATCAATATGAAGGATACTGGACTGATATAGGTAATATTGATTCATTTTTTGAGGCAAATTTAGGCTTGACGGATGATATTCCTAAGTTTAATTTATTTGATAATTCGAGTAAAATTTATACTCGTGCTAGGGTTTTGCCACCATCAAAAATTACGGGTAATACTAGTTTTGATAAATCTATTGTGGCAGAAGGTTGTATTATAGATGGGACAAAAATAGAACACTCTGTAATTGGAATTCGAAGTCGAGTAGGAAAGGGGTCAAGTATTTCTAATTCCTATTTGATGGGTAATGATTTTTATCAAAATCTTGAAGAAATTACACATAATGTTTCCAAACATATCATAAATATTGGTATTGGAGAGCGTTGTCAAATTAATTACACTATTGTGGATAAAAATTGTAGAATAGGGAATGATGTAACTTTAAACGGAGGGAAACATTTAGAGGATTGTAATACCGAATTATATACTATAAAAGACGGGATAATAGTTGTTAAAAAAGGATCGGTACTTGAAGATGGATTTAAAATTTTATAATATATTTTATTTATTGAAATAAAAAATGCCCCAAATAGAATTAAACTTTTTGTGGCATTTTTAGTATAAGTATATTTAACCTTTTTAGGGCAACCTGCAACCGCCTTGTGCCTTGTTTTGAAGTTTTTAAGGCAACTTGCTACCGCCTTGTGCCTTGTTTTAAAGTTTTTAAGGCAGGGGGCGGTCGCCATGTGCACTGTTTTAAAGTTTTCAAGGCACAAGGCGGTAG